>NZ_JBHSGG010000028.1:0-44131 GCF_042654365.1 Coralloluteibacterium thermophilum | reverse complement strand
TGGCTTCGCAACCCCCATCTTCCAGAGATGCCCCGGGTGAACAACCTACTGAGAGATCACACCTAGCGGGCGGGCGCGCGTTCGATGAGCGCCTGCGCATCCACGCCGGGGTCCAGCGTGCCGAAGGCCAGGCCGTGGTGCGCCTCCAGACGCGAACGGCAGAAGGCGTCGGCCACCGCTGCGGCGGAGGCGTCGTCGCGCGCGGCGCGCAGGAGGATGGCGGCCTGCAGCACCAGGGCGAGGCGCTCGGTCAGCAGGCGCGCGCGGAACTCGATGGCCTCGCTGCGCGCCAGGTCCGCCTGCAGCGCCTCGACGGCCCGGTCCAGCGCCGCATGCGTGCCGCGCACCGCCGCCAGCTCGGCGAAGACGGCTTCGCGCGTCGCCGGCTCGCGGCCGAGCGCGCGCAGCACGTCCAGGCACTGGATGTTGCCGCAGCCCTCCCAGATCGAGTTCAGGGGCGCCTCGCGGTAGAGGCGGGGCAGCATCGACTCCTCGACGTAGCCGGCACCGCCCAGGCACTCCTGCGCCTCGTTGACGAAGGCCGGCGCGCGCTTGCACAGCCAGTACTTGCCCACTGCCGTGGCGATGCGCGCGAAGGCGGCTTCGCCGGGGTCGCGGGGCGCCGCGTCGACGGCGCGCGCGACCCGCAGCGCGAGGGCGATGGCCGCCTCGGACTCCAGCGCCAGGTCGGCCAGCACGTTCTGCATCAGCGCGTGCTCCACCAGCAGCCTGCCGAACGCGCGCCGGTGCCGCGCGTGGTGCAGGGCCTGCGCCAGCGCCATGCGCATCTGCGCGGCGGCACCGAGCATGCAGTCCAGCCGCGTGAGCGCGACCATCTCCAGGATGGTCGCCACGCCACGGCCTTCCTCGCCCACGCGGTGCCCCAGGGCGCCCGCGAACTCCACCTCGGCGCTGGCGTTGGACCAGTTTCCGAGCTTGTCCTTGAGCCGCATCAGGCGCAGCGCGTTGCGGCGCCCGTCCGGGCGCCAGCGCGGCACCAGGAAGCAGGTCAGGCCGGGGCCGGTCTGCGCCAGCACCAGCCACGCATCGGACATCGGCGCGGAGAAGAACCACTTGTGGCCGACGAGCAGGTAGTCGTCGCGGTCGAGGTGGCGCGCGTGCGTGGTGTTGGCGCGCACGTCGGAGCCGCCCTGCTTCTCGGTCATGCCCATGCCGAGGGTGACGCCGGCCTTCTTCGCCATGGGCAGGTCGCGCCCGTCGTAATGCGGCGCCGCGGCCTTCTCGGCCCACTCGCGCAGACCGGGCGCGTGGCGCAGCGCCGGCTGTGCGGCGTAGGTCATGGTCAGCGGGCAGCTGGTGCCCTGCTCGACCTCGTGGTGCAGGATCATCAGCGCCGCGCGCGCCACGTGGGCGCCCGGCCGCGGATCGCGCCACGGCAGGCCGGGAATCCCGTGCTCCACGCCGGCCTGCATCAACCGGTGGTAGGCCGGATGGAAGTCCACCCGGTCCACGCGGTGCCCGAAGGCGTCATGGGTGGCGAGGCGCGGACGGTCGCGGTTGGCCTCCACGCCCGCGGCGTACAGCGCATCGCCGGCGAGCGCGCCGTAGGCGCCGAGCTGCGGCTCGGCCCACGCCGCCCCTTCGCGCGCCACCGCCGCGCGCAGGACCGGGTCGCCGCGCCACAGGTCGCAGGGAGCGAAGGGCGGCGGCTGGTTCTCGACGCGATGGGTGTCGAAGTCGATGCTCATGCGGGCTCTCCTTGGCGCGTGTCACGTTCTACGGGATGCGTGCGAAGCGGCCTGGCATGCGCCGAGACGGGGCGCGCGACGCCGTATCGGCGTGCGGCGTCACGGAACCGGTGCCGCACGGCCCGCCCTGGAGACCGGCCGCGGCCGCCCCCTGCACCGCCGGCTCCTGGCCGGCGACGACGCACGCATCTCGTTCCAGGGGGCATGGCACGCTCCAGGACGGGTCCCGCGATTGTGCGCACGTCGCGCCCCGCCTGACGAGGCGCACCGCGTGACGGCGGCCTCAGCCGCGCAGCAGCCCTTCCAGCAGCAGGGGCACGGTGGCGGTCGCCGCGGCGAGGTTGGCGAAGACCTCGTCCATCGTGATCTCGACGTCCGGCGTCGGGCCGCAGCCGGCCGCCCAGTTGGCGACCAGCGCCACGCAGGCGTACTCCATGCCCAGCTCGCGGGCGAGCGCGGCCTCGGGCATGCCGGTCATGCCGACGAGGTCGCAGCCGTCGCGGCGCATGCGCGCGACCTCGGCGCGGGTCTCCAGGCGCGGACCCTGGGTGGTGCCGTAGGTGCCGCCGTCCACCGCCTCGACGCCCGCCTGCGCTGCGGCCGCCAGGATCGCGCGCCGCAGCGACGCGGTGTAGGGCTCGCCGAAATCGATGTGGCGGACCTCGGCGCCGGGGGCGTCGCAGTAGCTCGACAGGCGGCCGTCGGTGTAGTCGATCAGCTGGTCCGGCACGCCCACCGCACGCGGACCGTAGCGCTCGGTGATGCCGCCGACCGCATTGACGGCGAGCACGCGCTTGACGCCCAGTTCGTGCAGCAGCCAGAGGTTGGCGCGGTAGTTGATGCGGTGCGGCGCCACCGTGTGCCCCTCGCCATGGCGGGCGAGAAAGGCCACCCGGTGGCCCTTGAAGCTGCCCACGCGCGCGGCGCCCGAGGGCTCCCCGTAGGGCGTCGCGTGCGAGACCGCCTCGGCGTCGTCGAGACCGGCCAGCTTGTACAGCCCGGTGCCGCCGATCACGGCCAGGGCGATGGGAGTGGTGTCGCTCATGTCAGTCCTTCAGCGCGTAGATCGCGGGCAGGTTGCGACCCTGCTCGTGGTAGTCCATCCCGAAGCCGAACACGTAGCGGTCCGGCACGTCGATGCCGACGTAGTCGGCCACCAGTCCCGGCACGCAGCGGTCGTGGTCCTTGCGGGTCATGGCGGCGATGCGCACCTCCGCCGCGCCCTCGCCGAGGCACCAGTCGCGGATGCCCGCGAGCGTGTGGCCCTCGTCGAGGATGTCGTCCACCAGGAGCACGCGGCGGCCGGCCAGCGGCGTGCGCGGGCGATGCAGCCAGTGCAGCTCGCCGCCGGAGGTGTGGCCGCGGTAGCGCGTGGCGTGCAGATAGTCGAACTCCAGGTCCACGCCCTCCCCCACCTGCAGCGCGAGCAGGCCGGCGAACGGCAGCGCGCCGTTCATGACCGTGAGGTAGAGCGGACGCGCGCCGGCGTAGTCGGCGCGGATGCGCTCGGCCATGTCGGCGATGGCCGCGTCGATGGCGACGCGGTCGAACAGCAGCTCGGCGTTCGCCAGCGCGTCGGAAAGATCGGGTCGGGTGGTCATGGGCTCGGGGCGGATCGGCATGTCGTGGGCGGGACCGCGGGCTCAGGCGAGCGCCTGCGGGTCGGCGAATGTAGCGCGTGCCGCCGCATGCCGCGGATCGGCGAGCAGCCGATCCCAGTCGAGCGGCTCGCGCGCGGCCAGGGCGGACAGGTCGGCGCCCGGGCCGCGGCCGTCCACCGCCGCGAGCGCCTCGGGGACCAGCTCGGGATGGCAGACCAGGACCACGTCGCAGCCGGCGTCGAGATGCGCACGTACGCGGGCGCCGACGCCGCCGGCCGCGTCCGCCGCCGCCATGCCGATGTCGTCGGAGAAGGCGATGCCGCGGAAGCCCAGCTCGCCGCGCAGGATCTCGATCCAGCGCGGCGCGTAACCGGCCGGCTGCGGCGCCACGGCGGGATAGCTCACGTGCGCCAGCATCACCGCGTCCGCACCGGCGGCGATGCCGGCCGCGAACGGCACCAGGTCCTCGCCGCGCAGCGTGTCGAGGGCACGCGGATCGCTCGCGGCGTCGAAATGGGTGTCCTCGAGCACCGAACCGTGTCCCGGGAAGTGCTTGAGCGTCGCGGCCATGCCGGCGGCGTGCATGCCGCGCACGTAGGCCGCGGCGAAGGCGGCGACCACGGCGGGCTGCGCGTGGAAGGCCCGGTCGCCGATGGCGCGGTTGCCGCGCCCCAGATCGACCACGGGCGCGAAGCTCAGGTCCACCCCGGCGGCCCGCACCTCGCTCGCCATCAGCCACGCGTGCTCGCCGGCCAACCGGAGTGCGGCTTCCGGATCGCGCGCATGCAGGGCGCCGAAGGCCGCCAGCGGAGGCAGCGCGGCGAAGCCGTCGCGGAACCGCTGCACGCGTCCGCCCTCCTGGTCCACCGCGATCAGCAGCGGCCGCGGCCTGGCGGCGCGGATGGAGGCGCACAGGGCGGCCACCTGCTCCCGCGAGGCGAAGTTGCGGGCGAACAGCACCACGCCCGACACCGCGGGGTGCGCGAACCACGCGCGCTCCGCGTCGGCGACCGTGTGCCCGGCGATCCCGATCAGCAGCATGCGTGGCTCCTCCGGTCGCGGCTGAAGCCGCTCCTACGGGAAAATCCTGTGCCCGAGGGTAGGAGCGGCTTCAGCCGCGACCCGCGCGCCACCGCATCCTGCCTGCGCCCGGCGAAGCGGTTCATTCGTCACCCCGCTCGGCCGCGCTCCAGGTCGAGTACGGCCGCGCCGCGAGCGCGAGGTTGTAGTAGCGCTGCGCGTCGGTGACCTCCGCGCCGAGCCACGCCGGGCGCTCGAAGGCCGCGTCGGCCTGCTCGAGTTCCAGCTCGGCCACGACGAGCCCGGCGTTGTCGCCGAGGAACTCGTCGATCTCCCAGAGCCGCCCGCCGTGGCGCACGTAGTGGCGGCGCTTGTCGATGCGGCCGCCCACGCACAGCGCGAGCAACGCCTCCGCGTCGGCCAGCGGGATCGGGTAGTCGAACTCCTGGCGGGTGTGGCCGGTCTCGCGCGACTTCAGGTTGAGGAAGCCCTCCTCCCCCGCGATCCGCACCCGCACCGAGGCCCGCTGGCGCCCGGCGTCGAGCGCGTCCATGTCGTTGATGTAGCCCTGCGCCATGCGCACCACCGCGTGCGCCGCGGCCCGCCAGGCGTCGGAGACGACGAGGAACTTGCGCTCGATCTCGATGGGCATGCGCCACTCCTGCGAAACGATGCGGGAATTCTCGCATCCGAGCGCCAGCGGCGCTGCCTCAGCGCTCGAACACCGCAATGGACTCGACGTGTGCGGTGTGCGGGAACATGTCCATCACGCCGGCGGCGACGAGGCGCCAGCCGCGCTCGTTGACGAGGTAGCCCGCGTCGCGGGCGAGCGAGCCGGGGTGGCAGCTCACGTAGACGATGCGGCGCAGACCGTCGAGCGGGAGCTGCGCCAGCACGGCGTCGGCGCCGGAACGCGGCGGGTCGAGCAGCAGGATGTCGAAGCCGGCGCGCATCCACGGCTCGCCGCGGAGGTCCTGGGTGAGGTCGGCGGCATGGAACTCGGCATTGCCGAGGCCGTTGGCCTGCGCGTTCTCGCGGGCGTGGCGGACCAGGGCCGCGTCGCCCTCCACGCCCACTACCTGCCCGGCGCGGCGTGCCAGCGGCAGGGTGAAGTTGCCGAGACCGCAGAACAGGTCGAGTACGCGGTCGGTGGGCCGGGGCGCGAGCAGCTCCAGCGTGCGCGCGATCATGGCGCGGTTGAGGCCGCCGTTGACCTGGATGAAGTCCAGCGGCTTGAACGCCAGACGCAGGTCGGAGTCGTCCACCGCGAAGTCCAGCGCCACGCCGTCGGCCGGCCACAGCGGCACCACCGAATCCGGCCCCTTCGGCTGCAGGTAGACGGCGAAGCCGCGGGCCTCGCCGAAGGCCGCGAGCGCGGCCCGGTCCGCGTCCGACAGCGGCACCAGGTGGCGCACCGTCAGCGCGGCGGCGGCGTCGCCCACCACGAACTCGATCTGCGGGATCTCGCGCCGGGCGTCGAGGCTGGCGACGAGTTCCGACAACGGTGCGATCAGGGCGCCGACCTCCGGCACCACCGTGTGGCATTCCACCAGGTCGGCGACGAAACGCGGGTCGAGTTCGCGGAAGCCGACCAGGGCCTTGCCCTTCTTCTCGACCCAGCGCACCGAGAACCGCCCCTTGCGCCGATAGCCCCAGGGCTGCGCGGTGAGCGGCGGCAGCACGGTCTGCGGGCGCACGTGGCCGATGCGCTCGAAGTTCTCCAGGAGCGTGCGCTGCTTGGCCTCGATCTGCTTCGTGGCGTCGAGGTGCTGCAGGACGCAGCCCGAGCACACGCCGAAGTGCGGGCAGCGCGGCGCGATGCGGTCGGGCGACGGCTGGAGCACGTCCAGCGTCGCCGCCTCGTCGAAGCTGCGGTTGCGCCCGGTCTGCCGCGCCCGGACCCGCTCGCCGGGCAGTGCGCCGGAGACGAAGACCGTCTTGCCGTCCTCGCGCCGTGCGACGCCGCGCCCGTCATGGCTCAGATCGACGATGTCGAGTTCGAACTCGGCGGGCGTACGGTTGCGGTTGCGGCGCGACACGGCGGGCTCTTCCGGGAAAAAGAGCGGAATTATGGCGGAAAAGCGGGGAGCGAGGCTGGAGGAGCGAGAAACGAGGGAACCTACCCGGCACGCGCTCCTCTCTCCTTCTCGTTCACTCCTCAAGCAGCGCGCTGCGCGCGCTCACCCCCCATCCCGGCCTTCCCCCGCAAGCGGGAGTTTGTCTCGGCAGCGGCGCGCGAGAGACGAGAAGCGAGAAACGAGGGAACGCGCGGCAGCCCGACTCCTTCCTCACTCCTCCTCACTCTCTCCTCCAGGAAAGCCTACTTCTGCCGCCAGTTGCCGCCGGCGTCCTGGTACCACCAGCCGGCGCGGGCACGGCCCACCCATTCGCGGGCGAAGGTCTCGCGCACCTGGCTCTCCCACTCGGGATGGCCGTTGGCGACCGCCACCTCGCGGTAGAGGGCGTTGCGGTCGCGGTTGTCGTCGGCGACCGCCTGGTTCAGCGCGGCGCGGTCGCGCAGCGAGACCGCAGAGGCGTCGCGCACCACGATGGTCCCGTCGCGCGCGAAGCCCAGCGCGCCCGCGTCGAAGCCGGCGGCCAGCGTGCTGCGAAAGCGCTCGCCCATGCGCGAGCGGATCGCCTGGATCGCCGGCGTGTTGAGATTGATGTCGGCGTTCTGCGCATGCGCGGTGCCGATGAAGAAGCCCACCGGATCGAAGCGCAGGCTGCGCGTCGGCGCGGCGGCCATGCCGCCCTGCCCCGGACCCTGCGCCGGCGGCGGCGCGGGCGTGTCGCCCATCACGTCGTCGACGAACTGGCGCGCGGCCTGCTCGACCTCGGCCGCGGGGAAGTACACGTTGATGGTCACGCAGGCGGTGAGGGCGAGCGCGGCCAGCAGGGTCGCTGCGAACAGTTTGCGCATGGGGCGGTCCTTGGAGCGGTTGGCGTGAGGAAGTCTAGTCGATGGTGGGCCCGTCGCCCTCGGTGGCGACCCGCAGCCGTTCGAGCAGCGTGGGCCAGTCCACCAGGCGCCGATGGCCGATCACGGTGAGCCGCGGCAGGCCGGCCCCCTCGACGATCGTATAGCCGTCCTCCGATGAACCGGCGTCGGCTGGCGCGATACCGCCCATGTGGCAGACGGTGTTCACCAGGCGGCAGCGGATGCCGATGCGCCGGTAGCGGAAGTCGTCGAAGAAGCCCAGCGCCATGCCCTGCAGGCCGCCGATGAGCCCGCCTCCGCCGCCGACGGCGGTGATGTCCTGCACCGCGCGCTGGCTGACCAGGCGCCGGCCGCGCCAGGCGTCGTCGGTGTGCAGGTGGGCGTCGAAGGCGACCACGCTCCAGTCCACCATGCGCAGGCCGTTGATGCGGCCGTCGAGCGCGCCGGTGATCTCGCCGAAGCCGAACACGCCGGTCAGCGCGCTCAGGTCGAGGCCGTCGATCGCGATGTTGGCCGAGAGCGTCGGCGCCACCCCGAAGGGGCGCTCCATCATCAGGTGGCTGATCTGGACCGTGCCGTCGAACAGCTGCAGGACGAGGTTGCCGTCGAAGTCGAGACGCCCGTCGGCATAGCGCACGCCCGGAATGCGGCCGTCGAGCCGCCCGGTGAAGGGCGGCCAGTCCAGCCAGGCCGCGAGCTGGGCGATGTCGATGCCGTCGAGGTGCATGGCGAAGGCGCCCTGGGTGTCGCGCCCGCGCAGGGGCGGCGTGATCGCCAGGGTCTCCAGGTGCAGCCAGCCGCCGAGCATCTCGATGTCGGCGGCCTCGGCCAGCGACAGCGTGCCGTCGACGCTGCGCAGGTCGAGGTCGGCGGCGAGGATCGGAATGCCGTGGATGCTCACGCCGCGCCAGGTGAGCCGTCCGCGACGCTCGCCGGCGGCGCTCCAGGCGATCGTGCCGTCCAGACCGTCGGAGCCGAAGCGGCCGTCGGGGTGGCCGGCACCGACGTCGTCCAGCCGCAGCACGGCCGCGACCGGACCCTCGGCATCCATCTCCAGCCGCGCATGCGCACCGCCGTTGAGCTGCAGCCCCGCCAGGCCGACCAGGCCGAACACGCTTTCGAGATAGCGCGGGCCCGCGCTCGCCAGGTGCCGGCTGTCGATCTCCAGGGCCAGTGCGTCCAGGCCATAGTCGGGAGCGAGCGCCAGCTCGCCCCGTACGTCGAGCGCGCGCCCGTCGCGCCAGTGCAGGCGATCGAAGCGCCAGCCCGCGTCCGCGCCCTGGGCGCCGGCGAGCGCCACCGCCACCGGCGTGTCCGGCAGGGTGACGAAGAAGCCGCCGGCGAGGAAATCGCCGCCCTCCAGCGTTCCCTCGACCGCGAGCCGCGCCCGTGCGCCGCCGCGGTAGTCGATGCGCGCCGACGCCCCCAGCCCCTCGGCGGCGAACTGGCCGTCCGGCGTGTCGAAGGCCAGTTCGCGGATCGTCAGCTCGCCGCGGCCGGCGACGGTGTCGCCGGTATCGACCTGGAACCGGCCGTCGAGGCGGCCTGCGGTGAAGCTGCCTTCCTCCCACAGCAGGGCGAGGTAGGCCTCCATCCACGCGACCGGGATGTGGCGCGCGAGGATCTCCAGACGGCCCGGCGCCTCGGCCGACTGCGCGACCTGCACCCGGCGCTCGCCGCGGCCGAACTCGCCCTCCAGCCCGGCGTCCGAAAAGGCGACCGCCAGTTCGTGCCCCGGGCCACCTCCCGCTGCGCTCACGCCGCCGCGGCAGCGCCAGATCCCACCGTCGCGCCGCAGAGCGCAGCGCCAGCGCACCGCGTCGAAGCGCATGCCGTAGTCCGGCGCCTCGAGCCGGCGCACGCGCAGGTCGAGCGCCCCCTCGCTGGCCCCGTCCGGCCAGTCCAGGCGCAGGTCCACGCCGCTGGCGGTCGCGACCGTGGCGTCGACCGCGGCGACCCGCATCTCCAGCACCCGTGCGGCGGCGGGCGTCGCCGCCAGCAGCGCGAGCAGCGCCAGGCAGGCCGCGCCGACGCGGCGGTGCAGCTTGCGACGGAGGAAGAGGCACAGCATGCTCGCCAGCATAGCCGCCCAGTACAGATGGATCTGTCATGCATTCTTCCGGCGCTCCCACGCGTCCCCGCGTCCTGCTGGTCGAGGACGACCCGGCCAGCCGCGGCTTCCTCGCCCAGGCCCTCGAGGCCCTGCCCGTCCAGGTGGACGTGGCCGCCGACCTCGGCGAGGCGCGCCTGCGCGCCTGCGATGCGCACGTGCTCTGGCTGTCCGACGCCAACCTGCCCGACGGCAGCGGGGAGGAGTTCGTGCTCGACGTGCGTGCGCGCTTCCCCCAGGTGCCCGCGCTCGCGCTCACCGCCGGTGCGTCCGAGGAGCGCAGGGCCTCGCTGCGGCAGGCCGGCTTCCTCGCGGTGCTGCTGAAGCCCATCGGCGTGCAGGCGCTGCACGAGGCGGTGCGCGCCCACGTGCCGGCGCTCGCGCCGGCCTGGGACGAGGCGCAGGCGCTGGCCGCCGCCAACGGCAACGCGGCCACCGCAAGTGCGCTGCGCGACCTGTTCCTGTCCGAGCTTCCCGGTCAGCGCGAGCAGGTGCTGGCGGCCCTCGCCCGCGGCGACCACGCCAGTGCCCGCACGGAGCTGCATCGCCTGAAGTCGGGCTGCGGCTTCGTGGGGGCGCGGCGCCTGCGTGCCGCGGTGCTCGCGCTGGATGCGGCCCTCGCGGACCCGGCCTGCCGCAGCGGCTTCGAGCGCGCGGTGGAGGAGATCCTCACGACGCAGGCGGCCTGAGCCGCGCGAACTCGCCGAGGAGGCCCCAGGAGCGCAGCGGGCGCGGCCCGAGGTGGTGGGCGATCACCCCGCGCAGCGCGTCGCGCAGTTCCCGCAGGTCCTGCGTCCCGGGCTCGGTGTCGGCGTCCAGCGCCAGCAGCGCCGCGCCGGTCACCGAACGCACCTGTGCCTGGCGTTCGCGCAGCGGACCGCGCTCGGGATCGAGGCGGTAGCGGGCGCCCGGCTCCAGCGGCGCGCCGTCGGCGTCGCAGTCCAGCGGAAGGCCATAGCCGAGGATGCCGATGAGGTCGCGCTCGAACCGTCGCAGCGTCCAGGCGGTGTGCGCGGGCGCCTCGGCCAGGGCGACCAGCGTCTCGGCGAAGCGGTCGAAGGCTTCCGGCAACGCATCGCCGCGGGGCGCGAGGCGCAGCAGCAGTTCGCTGGCGTAGAGGCCGGCCAGCAGCGCGTCCCCCACCGGCATGGGCATCGGCGCGGCGGCTTCCGCCCGCGAGAGCGTACCGAGATCGCCACGCTGCACGTAGTCGACGAGGACCGCCTGCAGCGGCTGCAGGGCGGCACGGAGCGATTGCTTGCGGGGCCCGCGCACGCCGCGCGCGACCAGGCCGATGCGGCCGTGGTCGCGGGTCATCAGCTCGACCAGCAGGCTGCTCTCGCGGTAGGGCGTGGCGTGGAGGACGAACGCCGGCTGGGCTTCGATGCGCATGGCGGCGTCGGCGCCGCCTCAGTCCTTCGCGGCGAACGCGGCCATGACCTCCGCGCCGGTCATCATCGTCGTGGCCTCTGCGAAGTTGTAGTACGCAGGCTTGCTGTCCACGAAGATCTGGCTGGCCAGGCGCACCCCCTCCGCCGGCTCGAGCAGGCCGACCGGAACGAAGTAGCCGCCGCCCTCGCGCATGCGGAAGAACAGGTGCGTCCCGCAGCGTGCGCAAAACCCGCGCTGCGCCCACTCGGACGAGTCGTAGAGGGCGACGTGCTCGCCGCCCTCGATGCGGACGTCGGTGCCGCAGTCCAGCGCCAGCAGCGGGCCGCCCGACCAGCGGCGGCAGGTCGCGCAGTGGCAGGCGTCCACGTGCCGCCCCGCCTTCGTCGCCGTCAGGCGCACCGCGCCGCAGAGGCAGCGGCCCTCGCCGCGGAAGGTCGCGTCGGTCTCCATCGTGCTCACTCCGCGTAGCCGAAGCGCTTGAGCGCGGCTTCGTCGTCCGACCAGCCCTCGCGCACGCGGCACCAGAGCTCCAGGAAGACCTTGCGGCCGAACAGCTTCTCCATGGCGGTGCGGGCGCCGGCGCCGATCTCCTTGAGCCGCTCGCCGCCCTTGCCGATCACGATGGGCTTCTGGCCCTCGCGCTCGACCCAGATCACCGCGCCGATGCGCAGCAGGTTGCCGTCTTCCTCGAAGCGCTCGATCTCCACCGTGGTCGAGTACGGCACCTCCTCGCCGAGCCGGAGCATCAACTGCTCGCGGACCAGCTCGCCGGCGAGAAAGCGCTCGCTGCGGTCGGTGATCTCGTCCTCGCCGTACAGCGGCGGGGACTCCGGCAGCGCGGCGAGCATGCTCGCCACCAGCGGGCGCAGGCCGTCCTGCTTGCGTGCGGCGACCGGATGGACGGCGATGAAGTCGCGCCCCTCGGTCACCTTGGCGATGAAGGGCAGCAGCTCGCCCTTGTCCTTGATCCTGTCGGTCTTGTTGATGACCAGGATGCAGGGCACGCCCGCCTCGGCCAGGGCCTGGTAGGCGAGACCGTCCTCCTCGCGCCACTGCCCCGCCTCGATCACCAGGACCGCGGCCTGCACCTCCATGAGCGCACCGCGGGCGGCGCGGTTCATGTAGCGGTTCATCGCGCGCTTCCCGCTGCTGTGCAGGCCGGGCGTATCGACCAGGAGAATCTGCCCGTCCTGGAACGTGGCGATGCCCAGCAGCCGGTGGCGGGTCGTCTGCGGACGCGGCGAGACGATGCTCACCTTGGCGCCGACCAGGGCGTTGACGAGGGTGGACTTGCCGACGTTGGGCCGGCCGACGACCGCGACGTAGCCGGCGCGGTGGGGGATCTCTGAGGTGGTATTCACCGGGCGATTGTAGAGCGTGTCGCGCCCGTGCGGGCGTGACGGGTCCGGAATCCCCCGCGGCCGCCCGGCGGCCTCAGCCGGGGCCGCGCCGCGGCGCCCTGGGCACGTCCAGGCGCGCCAGCAGCTCGGCCGCGGCGCACTGTTCGGCCGCACGTCGCGAGCTGCCCTGGCCGGAGGCGGTGTCCACCGGGTCGGCCAGGTCGCAGCGCACGAAGAAGACCTTGTCGTGCTCGTCGCCGCGCGCCTCCACCAGGGTGTACACCGGCAGCGGCTTGCCGCGGCCCTGCAGCCACTCCTGCAGGCGGGTCTTGGCGTCCTTCTCGACCTTGCCGACCACCAGCTCGGCCACCAGCGGCTCGAACCAGCCCAGGACCACGGCCCGGCAGGCGTCGAAGCCCGCGTCGAGGTAGATCGCGGCGATGACGGCTTCCAGCGCGTCGGCGAGGATGGAATCGCGGCGGTGCCCGCCGCTCTTCATCTCGCCCGGCCCCAGGGCCAGCTTCGCGCCGAGGTCCATGCTGCGCGCCAGTCCGGCGAGCGTGGCCTCGCGCACCAGTTGCGCGCGGGCGCGGGTCATGGCGCCCTCGTCCGCCTTGGGCCACCGCAGGAACAGGGCCTCCGCGACGATCATGTTGAGCAGCGCGTCTCCCAGGAACTCGAGACGCTCGTTATGCCGCCCGGCGGCGCTGCGGTGGGTCAGCGCCTGCTCGAGGAGGCTCCGGTCGGCGAACCGGTGCCCGAACGCGGTCGGCCCCTCGCTCAATCGATCTCGCCCTGGCGCATCAGGTCGACGGTGCGGTCGAAGCTCGCCACCACGTCGATGTTGTAGATGAGCGGGCGACGCACCTCGTACTTCACGTTGAGGGTGTAGCCCTGCCCGCTGCGGGTGATCTTGATGTTGTTCGGCTTGACGCTGTCGACGTAGGAGATGTCGAAGCGGCGGTTGAGCAGGTCGCGTACCCGGTTCGGCTCCATGGAGGCGACGCCGGGCTCGTTGGCCACGCCCTTCATGGCGCTGACCACCGAGTAGTACTCGGAATACACCGGGAACAGCCGCATGGCCACGTAGGCGAAGAAGCCCACGACCGCCAGCACGATGAGAAACCCCAACAGAGTGATGCCGCGTTGCCTGCTCGCCATGGCCTGTGTCTCCCCGATGCGGGCGGCCCCTGGCCCCCGCGGATTCCGTCGTTGCCCGCCGCGACGCGGCGGGATCCTCCCCTTGCCCCGTTCCGCCGCTGTCGCGGCGCCCCCGGGTCAGCGAATGCTATCTCCGATTCGCGACGCATCAAATCCGTCGGTGCAGAACCAGCCCTGGCAGTTGAGCCAGATGAAGAAGGCCCTGCCGACCAGGTTCTCCTCCGGGACGAAGCCCCAGACGCGGCTGTCCTCGGAGTTGTCGCGGTTGTCCCCCATCACGAAGTAGTGCCCCGCGGGCACCGTCCAGTTGCCGACCAGGCGCGGGTCGGCGTAGCGATAGATCTGCAGGCTCTGGTGGGTGCGGTCGCCGAGGTGCACGCGCTGGGTCAGCGCGCCGGCCATGTCCCGGTCGGCACCGGCGCCCGCGTAGGGCCCGATCGGCTGCACCGTCACGCGGCGGCCGTTGATGGTGAGCGAATGGTCCTCCCCGAAGGCGATCTCGTCGCCCGGCAGGCCGACGACACGCTTGATGTAGTCCACCCCGCGCGCCGGATCGTCCGGCCCCATGCCGGGATAGCGGAACACCACCACGTCGCCGCGGGCGGGCTCGCCCAGCTCGACCACCTTCTGCTTGGTCACCGGCAGGCGCAGGCCGTAGCTGAACTTGTTCACCAGGATGAAGTCGCCGGTGAGCAGGGTCGGCATCATCGAACTGGAGGGGATGCGGAACGGCTCGGCGATGAAGCTGCGCAGGATCAGCACCGCGAAGATCACCGGGAACAGCGAGCGGGAGTACTCCACCACGGCCGGCTCGTGCGCCGCCCCGCCCCTGGCCTCGCGGCGCTTGCGGAAGAACAGCGCGTCCAGCAGCCAGACGATGCCGGTCACCACAGACAGCAGCACGAGGATGTTTTCGAACCAGGCCATTCCTGTTCCTTGAGGATGCGCGCACCGATTGAGCGGGCCCACCGGGCCGCCGCCCAGTGCGCCAAGTCATGGATCGGCTACTTGTTGTTGTCCGTCGAGAGCACGGCGAGGAAGGCCTCCTGCGGGATCTCCACCCGGCCGACCTGCTTCATGCGCTTCTTGCCTTCCTTCTGCTTTTCCAGAAGCTTCTTCTTGCGGGAGATGTCGCCGCCGTAGCACTTGGCCAGCACGTTCTTGCGCAGCGCCTTGACCGTGGTCCGCGCGATGATCTGTCCGCCGATCGCGGCCTGGATGGCCACGTCGAACTGCTGGCGCGGGATCAGGTCCTTCATCCGCTCGGTCAGCTCGCGCCCGCGGCGGTCTGCCAGCGAGCGGTGGGTGATGATCGACAGCGCGTCGACCTTGTCGCCGTTGATGAGGGTGTCCACCCGCACGAAGGCGCCGGCCTGGAAGCGCAGGAAGTGGTAGTCCAGCGACGCATAGCCGCGGCTCACCGACTTCAGGCGGTCGAAGAAGTCGAGCACCACCTCGGCCATCGGCAGCTCGTAGCTGATCTGCACCTGGCTGGCGAGGTACTGGATGTTGGTCTGGACGCCGCGCTTCTCCTCGCAGAGCTTGATCACCGCGCCGACGTACTCGTCGGGCGTCAGGATGTTGGCCTGGATGATCGGCTCACGGATCTCCTCGATCTTGTTGGCCGCCGGCAGCTTGGACGGGTTGTCCAGCGGCATGGTGGTGCCGTCGGTCAGCAGCACCTCGTAGATCACCGTCGGCGCGGTGCCGATGAGGTTGAGGTCGTACTCGCGCTCCAGGCGCTCCTGCACGATCTCCATGTGCAGCATGCCGAGGAAGCCGCAGCGGAAGCCGAAGCCCATCGCCTCGGAACTCTCCGGCTCGAAGCGCAGCGCCGCGTCGTTGAGGCGGAGCTTCTCGAGCGCCTCGCGCAGCGCGGGATAGTCCTCGGCGTCCACCGGGAACAGGCCGGAGAACACGCGCGGCTGCATCTCTTGGAAGCCCGGCAGCGGCGCCGGCGCCGGATCCGCGGCGAGGGTGAGCGTGTCGCCCACCGGCGCGCCGTGCACGTCCTTGATCGAGGCGTTGATCCAGCCCACCTCGCCCGCGCGCAGCGCGCTCGTCTTGGTGCGCTTGGGCGTGAAGATGCCGACGTCGTCCACCTGATAGCTGCGGCCGGTGGACATCACCTGGATCTTGTCGCCGTCGCGGATCTCGCCCTGCATGACGCGCACGAGCATCACCACGCCCAGGTAGTTGTCGAACCAGGAGTCGATGATCAGCGCCTGCAGCTTGTCCGTCTCGCGCGGCTTCGGCGGCGGGATGCGCTTGACGATGGCTTCGAGCACGTCGCGCACGTTGAGGCCCGTCTTGGCGCTCACCGCGACCGCATCGGAGGCGTCGATGCCGATCACCGCCTCGATCTCGGCCTTGACCCGGTCGATGTCGGCCGTGGGCAGGTCGATCTTGTTCAGCACCGGCACCACCTCCAGCCCCTGCTCCACCGCGGTGTAGCAGTTGGCGACCGACTGCGCCTCGACGCCCTGGGCGGCATCGACCACCAGCAGCGCGCCCTCGCAGGCGGCGAGCGAGCGGCTGACCTCGTAGGAGAAGTCGACGTGCCCGGGAGTGTCGATGAAGTTCAGGTAGTAGGTCTGGCCGTCCAGCGCGGTGTACGGCAGCGAGACCGACTGGGCCTTGATGGTGATGCCGCGCTCGCGCTCGATCGGGTTGTTGTCGAGCACCTGGGCTTCCATCTCGCGCTCGGTCAGGCCGCCGCAGAGCTGGATGATGCGGTCGGCGAGCGTCGACTTGCCGTGGTCGACGTGGGCGATGATGGAGAAGTTGCGGATGTTCCGCATCGAATCGGAAGCCATGGGGGCGGGCGCGGATCGGGTCTGAAAAAACGCGCCATTGTGGCACGCCGCCATGACGCCTCCAACGGCGGCGGGCCGGCGCAGGGCCGGCCCGCCGGATGCGATCACTCGCTGCGGCGCGGGGTGATCGTCACGAACTGCGAGGCATTGCCGCGGCGGATCAGCAGCATCACCGGCCGACCCTCGCCCGCCGCGCGCACCGCGCGCTCGAACTCGGCGACGCTGCCGACGTCGGTGCGGCCGACGCGGGTGACGATGTCGCCGCGGCGCAGGTCGGTGCGCTGCGCGACTTCCGGGGCGACCCGCGCCACGACCACGCCGACGCCGTCCTCCAGGCCGAGCTGGGCGCGCTGCTGCGCGGTCAGCTCCTGCACCGCGATACCCAGCGCGTTGGTGCTGGACTCGCCGCGTGCGTTGCGGGCCGGCACGGTGGAGGCGCCGTCGGCGGAGGCTTCGCCGAGGGTCGCGGTCAGGTTGCGGCGACGCCCCTCCCGCAGCACGGTGACGGTGGCGCGGGTGCCCGGCGCGGTGGCGCCCACCAGCGGCGGCAGGTCGGAGGAGCGCGTCACGTCCTGGCCGTTGAAGGCCACGATGACGTCGCCGACCTCGATGCCCGCCCGCTCGGCGGCGCTGCCCGGCTCCACGTTCGCCACCAGGGCGCCCATCGGACGGTCCAGGTCGAGCGCGCGCGCGTCGGCCTGGGTCACCTCCTGCACGTTGACGCCGAGCATGCCGCGGCTGACGCGGCCGGTCTCCTTGATCTGCTGCACGGCGTTCATGGCGGTGTCGATCGGGATCGCGAAGCTCACGCCCATCCAGCCGCCGGAGTTGGAGAAGATCTGCGAGTTGATGCCGACCACCTCGCCGCTGGTGTTGAGCAGCGGCCCCCCGGAGTTGCCGCGGTTGATCGCGACGTCGGTCTGGATGAAGGGCACGTACTGCTGCTGCGCGTAGCTGTTGGAGCGGCCGGTCGCGCTGACGATGCCCGCCGTGACGGAATTGTCGAAGCCGAACGGCGAGCCGATCGCGATCACCCACTGGCCGGGCTTGAGCGTGTTGGAGTTGCCCACGCGCAGCGTCGGCAGGCCGGTGGCCTCGACCTTGAGCAGGGCGATGTCGGTCTGCGCGTCGCTGCCGACCAGCTCGGCGGTCAGCTCGCGGCGGTCGTTGAGGCGCACGGTGATCTCGTCCGCGCCCTCGACCACGTGGTGGTTGGTCAGCACGTAGCCGTCGGCGGAGATGATGAAGCCGGTTCCCATCGAGGTGCCGCCGCGCCCGCCCGGCGGCGGCATCGGCAGCCCCGGGCCGAAGAAGCGCCGGAAGAACTCCGGGATCTCCTCGTCGGCCGGATAGCCGCCACCGCGCCGCATCGCGCTCGGGGTCTGCGTCGCTTGAATGTTCACGACCGCCGGGCCGACCTCCTCCACCAGCGGGGAGAAGTCGGGCAGGTTCACGGTGGCGGCGGAGGCCCCTGCGCTGGCGAACAGCAGCAGGCAGGCGAGAGCGAAAGGCCGGAATGGAGTCATGGGCGGATCGCGTCCTTCTTGCGGGTTGATCGGGAACGGAGCGGCGGCGCAGCGCGCCGTCGCGTGCAGGGATGGAGGCGGCAGGGCCGACTCAGCGGTCGGCGGCCTCCGCCTCGGCGGGCGGCGGCGCCTCGGGGACCGGCTGCAGCATCAGCGAGGCGTGCATGGGGTCGGAGACGAGTCCCGCCGACGGCCAGGGCCGTGCGGGGGCATCCCCCACCGCGACCGGCAGCAGCACGGAGGCGTCCGGGTCCTGCGGCGGCACCGGCTGGCTGAGGCGGTTGAACGGGTTCGGCGACGGGCCCGCATACAGCGGCACCACCACCGGCGACTCGTCGGCCACGGCCGGCTGCGCCGCCTCGTCGACCGGACGGGCGACCAGCATGGCGACTACGGCGACCGATGCGGCCACGGCCGCGCCGGCGCCCCACAGCCTGCGCCGCGGCGCGCTTTCCGCCACCACGTCGGCCGCCTCGGCCACGGCCGGGTCGGGCACGCGCGTCCCGGCGAGGACCCGGGCGACGAAGTCGTCGTCCGCACGGCGCTGCGGCACGCGCTTCAGGGCGTCGGCGGCGATCTGCCAGCGCTCCCAGCGCGCGGCCAGCGCGGCGTCGGCGGACACGCGCCGCAGCAGGAACCGGGTCTGGTCCGGCCCGAGTTCGCCGTCGCGCAGGGCCGACAACTGTTCTTCGACGGAAGGCATGGAGTGGTTCATGGGAAACGGCAGGCGGATCGTGAAGACAGCGGGAACGGGAACCTGGCGCGACGCTCAGCGCCGTGCGCGGTCGCCGTCGAGCAGGGGGCGCAGGCGCGCGTCGATGGCCTCGCGGGCCCGGAAGATGCGCGAGCGCACCGTGCCGATGGGGCACCCCATGCGCTCGGCGATCTCCTCGTAGCTGAGCCCATCGACCTCGCGCAGCGTGATGGCGTCGCGCAGTTCCTGCGGAAGCTCTGCGACGGTCGCCGCCACGGTGCGCTCGATCTCCTGGCGCTGGAGCTCCTGCTCCGGCGTGTCGGTGTCGCGCAGGCGGTCGCCCGCGTCGAAGTTGACCGCGTCCGCCGCGTCGATGTCCTCGGCCGGCGGGCGCCGGTTGTGGCTGACCAGGTGGTTCTTCGCGGTGTTGACCGCGATCTTGTAGAGCCACGTGAAGAACTGGCTGTCGCCGCGGAAGTTGCCCAGCGCCCGGTAGGCGCGGATGAAGGTGTCCTGGGCGACGTCCTGCGCCTCGCTCCAGTCGTGCACGTAGCGGCCGATGAGCGCGACGATGCGGTGCTGGTACTTGCGTACCAGCAGCTCGAATGCGGCGTCGTCGCCAGCCTGGAAGCGTTGTACCAGCGCATTGTCGGTGTCCGCACCGTTATCGTTCTCGCCCATCCGGGCCGGCACTCCTCGAGCGACGGCCATCGGCCGTATGCATTGACAGGCCGCGACGCGAAAAGTTCACGCCACGGTGGACGGGCACGCAGCCGCCGGCGACGGGCCGCGGCGCGGCGGCGCGGCGACGTTGACCGGGCCAAACCCCTGCCGGGATGATACGGGCTTTCCCCCATACCCCGACGGATGGATTACGCCATGTTCGACGGCCTGCGCTTTGCGCACTGGAAACCGGAAGCGCGCCCCGACGGCATCGTCGTGCTGGTGCTGGATCGTGCCGACATGGGCGTCAACGCACTGGCACAGGCGGTGCTGGACGAACTCCAGCAACTGCTGGAGCGCATCGCCATCGAGAAGCCCAAGGGCGTGGTGATCCGCTCGGGCAAGCCGGCCGGCTTCGTGGTCGGCGCCGACGTCAAGGAGTTCCAGGACTTCGACGCCAAGGGCGCGGTGCACGATGCGATCCGCCGCGGCCAGCTGGTGTTCCAGAAGCTGGCGGAGCTGCCCTGCCCCACCGTCGCGGCCATCCACGGCCACTGCATGGGCGGCGGCACCGAGATGGCACTGGCCTGCCGCTACCGGATCGCCTCCGACGACGAGTCGACCCGGATCGGCCTGCCCGAGGTCAAGCTCGGCATCTATCCGGGCTGGGGCGGCAGCGTGCGGCTGCCGCGGCTGGTCGGCGCGCCGGCCGCCTTCGACATGATGCTCACGGGCCGCGCGCTGTCGGCCAAGGCCGCGCGCAACATCGGTCTGGTGGACAAGGTCGTGGCCGAGCCGATGCTGGTCGATGCGGCGGTGCAGCTTCTGGAGCGGGGCGTGCAGCGCCCGTTCAAGCAGCGCCTGCTGGGCGACGTCACCAACAGCTGGCCGGTGCGCCAGGCGCTGGCGCCGATGCTGGTCAAGCAGGTGGCGCGCAAGGCCCGCAAGGAGCACTACCCCGCGCCGTACGCGCTGATCGAGACCTGGCGCCGCACCGGCGGCACGGTCGAGCAGCGGCTCAAGGCCGAGGCGAAGTCGGTGACCAAGCTCGCCGGCACCCCGACCGCGCGCAACCTCATCCGCGTGTTCTTCCTGCAGGAGCGGCTGAAGGGCCTCGGCGGCAAGGAGCACGGCATCCAGCGCGTGCACGTGGTGGGTGCTGGCGTGATGGGCGGCGACATCGCCGCCTGGACCGCGCTCAAGGGCTTCGACACCACCCTCCAGGACCGCGAGATGCAGTACGTGCAGCCGGCCCTGGCGCGCGCCGACGCGCTCTACGCGAAGAAGGTGAAGGTGGACGCCAAGCGCGCCGAGACGCGCGCGCGACTGAAGGCCGACGTCGAAGGCGCGGGCGTGGCCACGGCCGACCTCGTGATCGAGGCGATCACCGAGAAGCTCGACGCCAAGCAGGCGATCTACGCCAAGGTCGAGGAGACCCTGAAGCCCGACGCGCTGCTGGTGTCCAACACGTCCTCGCTGCCGCTCGCGGACCTGCGCACCACGCTGAAGGACCCCGCACGCTTCGCGGGCCTGCACTACTTCAACCCCGTGTCGCTGATGCCGCTGGTGGAGATCGTCCGCCACGACGCGATGGCGGCCGAGACCGAGAAGCGCCTGGCCGCCTTCTGCCGCGCCATCGGCAAGCTGCCGGTGCCGGTGGCCGGGACGCCCGGCTTCCTCGTCAACCGCATCCTCGTGCCCTACATGATGGAAGCGGCGCGCGCGCACGCCGAGGGCATCCCCGGCCCGGTGATCGACCGCGCCGCGGTGAGGTTCGGCATGCCGATGGGGCCCATCGAGCTCATCGACACGGTCGGCCTCGACGTCGCCGCGAGCGTGGGCGAGGTGCTCGCCCCCTTCCTCGGCCTGGAGATCCCGCAGGGCTTCGAGCAGAAGCTCGCCGCCAGGCAGCGCGGCCGCAAGGACGGCCAGGGCTTCTACACCTGGGCCGAGGGCAAGGTGCGCAAGCCGGAGGTACCGAAGGACTACCAGGCGCCGGAGGACCTCGAGGACCGGCTCATCCTGCCGCTGCTCAACGAGGCGGTGGCCTGCCTGCACGACGGCGTGGTGGCCGATGCGGACCTGCTGGATGCCGGCGTCATCTTCGGCACCGGCTTCGCGCCCTTCCGCGGCGGTCCCATCCAGCACATCCGCAGCGTCGGCGCGCCGGCGCTCAAGGCCAGGCTGGAGCAACTGGCGGGCCGCTACGGCGACCGCTTCCTGCCGCGTCCGGGCTGGGACGCGCTCTGAGACCGCAGGGTTTCGACGGAAGAACAGCCACGGGGCGCCGCAGGGCGCCCCGTTCCGTTTGCGGCCGTCAGCGACCGAGCGTGTCCGCGCGCTGGATGCGCCCGTCGACCAGCAGCACCCGGCGCGGCAGGGTGCCGGCGCCACGGTCGTAGATCCACTCCTCGCGCCGGACCGGCGCGTAGCGCTCGCCCCTGGCGCCGTCGCGCGCCACGCGCTCCTCGTACACCGGCGTGCGCTGCGCCGGCGCGCCGCAGCGGGACAGCAGCACGGCCTCGTCGGTGCCCTGGGCGAAGGTCGCATCCGAACAGGCCGCGGTGCCAGTGCTGCTGCGGGCCACCGCGGCGACCCCGACGAGCCGGTTGTTCTCGAAGGTGAGGCGGTCGATCATCCCGCCCGCTCCGCGGTCGTAGATCCATTCCTCGATACGGCGCTCGCGCCGGGTCTCGTTCGGCCCGAGGGCGCCGCGCACGTCCACTTCGCTGCGGTCGGTGATCGAGAGCGGCTCGCCGCAGGCGCGCCGCACCTCGTAGGCGTCCTGCCCCGCGCTGACCACGCTGCTGCCGCAGCGCAGGCTCTGCGCCGCGGCGGGCGCCGCCAGCGCCGCCGCCACGACCATGACCGCCACCGGAATCCTGCCGTGCATGCCGCCCTCCTCTGCCTGCGGAAAGCGCCAGCGTACTCCTGCGGGAGGCGGTAAATCAGGAGGGGGCGCAGGAACGAAACCAGCGCAGCACCCGTTGCGTCGTCACGGGACCCCCGGCGCCCCCACGGTCGCGGCTCCCCTTGCACACGGCAAGGCGCCGGTCAGAGCGCGAACGGGAGGAACGTGCCGCGGCCCCGCACGCGCGCTTTCACGTCTCTCCGCCGCTGCCTCCAGCCTTCCTCAGCGCCCGCACCCATCCAGGCGCAGGGTCTGGCCGGGACGGATGGGGTACGGGGCGCGCAGGCCGTTGGCGCGGGCGAGGCGGTCGACGCTGCACTGGTGGCGGCGCGCGATCGCGCTGAGGTTGTCGCCCGGCCGCACGGTGTAGCTGCGCGCGCCGCCACTGCGGGCGGCCGCGGCCGGGACCGCCGGCTTGCGTGCGGCGGCCAGCTCCGAGGCCATGCGTGCGCGCTGGCCTTCCAGGCAGTGCTGGCGGTAGAGCGCGGCCACGCGCGGCGGCACGCGCAGGTGGGTGCCGGCCTCCAGCGGGGTCGTGGTCTGGTAGCGCGGGTTGAGGTTGCGCAGCACGCGGAACCAGCCGTCGCGGTTGCCGGTGTCGCCCAGGCAGATCGCCAGTTCGTTGATCGTCGTCGGCTTCTGCAGGGCGAGCACGACCGGCTCGGCCTCGGGGATGCGCGGGAACTCCAGGCCGTAGTCGCGGGCGTTGAGAAACAGCCAGGCGGCCGCCATCACGAACGGCACGTAGTCCCGGGTCTCGGCGGGCAGCTGCGCGAACACGCGCGGGTCCCAGAAGTCGCGCCCCGGGTTCTCGCGCGCGAGGCGCCCCACCCTGCCCTCGCCGCCGTTGTACGCCGCGAGGGCGAGTTCGAGGTTGTTGTTGAGCTCGGCGAAGCGCTCCTCGAGATAGGCCACGTTGGCGCGGGTGGCGAGCTGCGGGTCGAAGCGGGTGTCGAAGGCCGGGTCGGTCCCGAGGCCGAAGCGGCGGCCGGTGGCCGGCATGAACTGAAGCGGGCCCGCCGCGCCGGCGCGGCTGACTGCATGCACGCGGCCGCCCGACTCCTTCGCCAGGATGCCGAACAGCAGCGCCTCGGGCAGGCCGGCGCGCTCGTATTCCGGCCACATCAGCTGGCGCATGTACTGGTAATTGACCCAGGTGGTGATGAGCTGCGGCCGCATCCAGGTCAGCCACTCGGTCAGGGCGGCCTTCATGGGCTCGTTGAGCACGATCAGCTCGCGCAGGTCGCGGCCCTTGAGCAGCGCCACGGAACGCCCCGCGGAGGGCAGGTCGGCGACGATCGGCGACTCGCCGGCGGCCTCGGGCTCGTCGTCGACCACCACGAACTCGTCGCCGGCGGCGCCCGCGCCGGTGGCGCGCGCCAGCAGGGCGTCGTAGGTGCCGATCACCCGCCCCGCATCGCAGCCGGCGGTGGCCTGGCAGCGGGTGGCGATGTCGAGGATGCGGCGGGCCGCGGCGGAGCGCGCGTCCTCGCCGTCGCCGCCGGTTCCGGCCGCCAGGGCGGCGACGTAGGCTTCCGCCGCGGCGTCGAGTTCCGTGTAGAGGGCGTCGGCCGCCGGGCCGCCCTGCCTCTGCCCGCCCCCGCTCGCGCAGGCCGACACCAGGGCCGCCGCCGCCGAAAGCACGATCCACTTGCGCATGCCGCCCCCACGAAAAAAAGCGTCAGGCAGCCTAACCACGGGCCCCGCGGCCGGCAACCGCGGCGTCCTCCGCCTGGTGCAGAATCCGCCCGTTCCCACACGGACCGGCAGATGAACAGGATCCTCATCGGCAAGGGCGACCAGCCCGTGCATCTTCTCGGGCGCTACGGCAACCGCCACGGCCTGATCGCGGGCGCCACCGGCACCGGCAAGTCGGTGACCCTGATGCTCCTCGCCGAAGGCTTCTCGCGCATGGGCGTGCCGGTGTTCGTGGCCGACGCCAAGGGCGACATCGCCGGCCTCGCGGTCGCCGGCACCGACAGCGAGGCGCTGGCCGGGCGGCGGCGGGAGATCGGCGTGGAGGGCTGGGCGCCCGAGCCGAACCCGGTCGTGTTCTGGGACATGTACGGCGAGCAGGGTCACCCGCTGCGCGCGACCGTCAGCGAGCTGGGGCCGACCCTGCTGGCGCGCATGCTCGAACTCAACGAGACGCAGACCGGCGTCCTGGAGATCGCCTTCCGGGTGGCCGACGAACGCGGCCTGCTGCTGCTCGACCTCGACGACCTGCGCGCCCTGCTCGGCTTCGTCGCCGAGGAGCGCAAGGCGCTGTCGCAGGCCTACGGCCTGGTCGGGGCGCAGTCGGTGGCGGCCATCCAGCGTGCGCTGCTGCGGTTCGAGTCCGACGGTGGCCGCGCCCTGCTGGGCGAGCCCGCGCTGGAGCTCGCCGACCTCATGCGCACCGACCTGTCCGGGCGCGGCGTGATCAACGTGCTCGCGGCGGACCGGCTGCTGCTCAAGCCGCGGCTCTATTCCAGCCTGCTGCTCTGGCTGCTCTCCGAGCTGTTCGAGACGCTGCCGGAAGTGGGCGACCCCGAGGTGCCGCGGCTGGTGTTCTTCTTCGACGAGGCCCACCTGCTGTTCGACGGCGCGCCGCCGGCGCTGCGCCAGCGCGTGGAGCAGGTGGTGCGGCTGATCCGCTCCAAGGGCGTGGGCATCTACTTCGTCTCGCAGTTCCCGGACGACGTGCCGGGCGAGATCCTCGGCCAGCTCGGCAACCGCGTGCAGCACGCCCTGCGCGCCTTCACCCCGCGCGACCAGAAGGCGGTGCGGACCGCGGCGCAGACCTTCCCCGCCAACCCGGCGCTCGACGTGGCCGAGGCCATCACCCGGCTCGGGACCGGCGAGGCGCTGGTCTCGGTGCTGGCCGAGCGCGGCGTGCCGACCCCGATCGAACAGGCGCGCATCGCGCCGCCGCGCTGCCGCATGGGCGCGATCACGCCGGAGGAGCGTGCGGCGGTGCGTGCGCGCAGCCCGGTCGGCGCCAAGTACGACACACCGGTCAACCGCGAGTCGGCCTACGAGATCCTGCAGCGCAAGGCCGAGGCGGCGCCCGCCGAAGCCGCGGCGGCGCGTGGCGACGGCAAGGCGGCCCCGACGCCAACCGCACGCACCGACGGTTTCGGCGACCAGCTCAAGGGCTGGCTGTTCGGCACCGGCCGTCGCCAGGGCGTGGTCGAGACCATGGCGAAGCAGACCGCGCGCACCATCGGCAACCAGCTCGGCCGCCAGATCCTCCGCGGCGTCCTGGGCGGCATGCGCAGCGGCCGCTGACACCGGTCTCGAGGAGCGAGTGGAGAGGAGTGAGGAACGAGTGGGGGCCGTAACTGGAGGCGGTCTCCCGCGTCTGCGCGACCGACGCCTTCCCCCGCCTGCGAGAGGAGTGGAGCGAGAATGAGAGGCTGCACTTCCTCCCGCGCCGCACTCCTGCCCCTCTCACTCCTGCCCAAGGCGCCCCTCCCCGCCTCGTGGGGAGGGAGCCGATATCCGAGCGGCATCCGCGCAGCCTTCCACACCCGCGGCAAACCCGCGCTCTGCCCTCTGCCCTCTGCCCTCTGCCCCTGCCCTTAGCCCTTCGCCCTCCCCCCTCCGCCCGCGCCACTGGCCTGCCGCCGCCGCGCTTGCATAGACTCCGGCCACGGCGGCCGTCCGGCCGCCGCCATGCGCCGGGGAGGGCGCACCGGCAGGGACTGCCGGCAGTCGGGGAACGCCATGCACGCATCGGGGATGGGCGCGACCGCCCGCCACCAGACCATCGCGCCGTTCTGGACGCGCCTGCGCCAGATCGTCGCGTATCCGTTCCGCGGCGGCGCGCTCGCGACGCTGCTGGTGCTCACCGTGGCCCAGGTCGCCGCCTGGTTGCCGCTGATCGGCTGGCTGGTCGGCCTCCTGCTGCTCGCCGTCGCCTACAAGTACGCCTTCGAGGCGCTGCGCGTGACCGCCCACGGCCGCCTCGACCCACCCGAGACCGTGCTCGACCTCAACGACGGCGTCCTGCTGCGCTTCCTCGCCATGCAGTTGCTCTTCATCGTAGGCATCGTCGTCGCGGCGCTCCTCGGCGGCATCGCGCTCGCCCTGCTCGCGCTCGCCGTCATCGTGCTGGTGCAGCCGGGCGCGACCATGGCGCTGGCGATGGACGGCAGCCTCCGGCACGCGATCAACCCCGCGACCTGGTTCGCCCTGATCGCGCGCGTGGGCTGGCCCTATCTGGCCCTGGTCGCCCTGCTCTTCGTCTTCCAGTTGAGCGCGCTCAACGCCGCGGCCCTATTCGCGCTGGCCCTGCCCCGCCCGCTCGCGGAGCTGGTGGCCTACGCCCTGTTCCTCTGGGGCCTGTTCGCGACCTTCCACCTGATGGGCTACCTGCTCTACCAGTACCACGAGACGCTCGGCTTCGAGCCCGAAGCCGCCGGCCTGCCGGACCGCCCGCGCGACCAGGACGCCGAACTGCTGGAGCAGGCCGGGGACGCCCTGCGCGAAGGCCGCCCCGACGCGGCGCTCGCCCTGCTGCGGGATGCCGTCCGGGTGCGTGCGGTGTCCGTCGAGGCGCATGCCCTCTACCGCCGCCTGCTGCAGCAGGCCGGCGAGGCCGAGCGCGACGCCCTGCTCGCGCACGCGCGCCGGTTCATCCACCTGCTGGTGCTGGAGCGCGACGAGCGCCGCGCGCTGGGCATCGCCCGCGAGAGCCTCGACCTGGATCCGGACTTCACCCTGCTGGAAGGCAGCGAGACGGTCGACCTCGCACGCCGCGCGCTGCAACTGGGGCAGGCGGGGCTCGCCCTCGACCTGCTGCAGGCGCTGCGCCGTGCCGCCCCGAAGGACCGGGCCATTCCCGCCGCCGCCCTGCTCGAGGCCGGCCTGCTGGTCGACCGGCATGCGCGCGACCAGGAGGCGGCGGACGTGCTCGCCTACGCCCGCACCCGCACCGACGACCCCGCCGTGCTCGCCGAGCTCGACGCCGCGCTCGCGCGCCTCCCGTCGAAGAGCGGATAGGGCCGCCCGGCGCGGCGCCGGCCACCTGCCGCGGAGGTGGCGCGGCCCGCCGGGCTTACGGCGACGCGGCGGCGTCCAGCAGGAAACGCGCCTTGCCCGCCTCCGGGGTGGCCGGGAAGCGCGCCAGCAGGATCTCCAGCGTCTCTCGGTAGGCGGCGTCGCCCGCGGCCTCCCGGGCCAGCGCCAGGCGCAGCCAGAGCCGTGCCGACGCCGGATCCTCTCCCGCGGACGTACCGAGGACGCGGGCGGCGGCCGCCGGCTGCGCGGCCTCGATCAGGCGGGCCGCGAACGCGAGCAGGACCGGCGGCTCCGGCAGCAGGCCCGCACGCGCGGCATCCTCCACCACCTCCATCTGCTGGGCGCGCGCGGCGGGGTCGGGCGCAGTCAGGGCGAGGACCGCGGCGGCGCGCTCGCGGGCGCGCGCCGCCGTACCGGCATAGCGCGCGCAGCGGTACAGCGCGACCTGCACGTCGATCCGCTCCGGCCTGCGCGCGGCCAGGGGCAGCAGCAGCGCCTCGGCCTCGGTCGGCGCCATGCGTCCGAGGGCGGCCTGGGCGGCGTTCCACGCCGCCTCGTCCTCCTGCGCGCGGGCCGGCGCGTCCATGAAGCCGGTGCGGGTGCCGCCGGTGTAGCGGACGACGAGCGCCAGGGCGGCACCGGTCAACAGGCCGCCGGCGTGCGCGTCGAAGCCGACGCCCGCGTCCGGGTTGGCGAGCAGGTTGTAGACCTCCCAGGCCAGCCACACCGGGAGCAGCACGATGGCCGGCGCCCGCACGTAGTCGAACACCACGACGAACCAGTAGAAGAAGCGCACCCGCCGCAGCCCCCACAGCACGCAGTAAGCGCCCATGAAGGCCGAGACCGCACCCGAGGCGCCGAGGCCGACGCCCACCTCGCCCCAGCGCCAGGCCAGCGACGCCATGCCCGCACCGAGGGCACCGAGGACATAGAGCAGCAGGGTGCGCCAGGCGCCGACCACGCCCTCGACGAGCATCCCCACCAGGCCCAGGAACAGCATGTTGCCGAGCAGGTGCGGCAGGTCGCCGTGCAGAAAGGCCGCGGTCAGCATGCGCAGCGGCGACGGATCCGAGCTGCGCTGGGCGAAGCGCCAGGTCGTGCTGCGTCCGGCAAGCGCCTCGTACTCGGCGCGGCGGCCGGCCCACAGCGCGGTCTCGTCCGGCGCGAGCAGTTCGCCCCGTGCCAGGCGCGCCTGGAAGCGCGGGTCGATGTCGGCCAGCCTCGCCTGCAGGCGGTCGCGCAGCGGCTCGGGCAGGTCCGCTCCGCCGCGCGGGCCGCGCAGGGTGCCACCGGTCTCGTCGAGGTGGCGCCGATAGGCCTCCGTCTCCTGCGCGGCGAGGCCGGACGCGCTGCGGAAGGCCTCGGCGCGCGCCTCGGCAGGTCCGTCGCCCGCCTGCAGCACGCAGAACACCAGGACGTTGAGCAGCACCAGCAGCGCCGTCGTCCAGGGAAAGGTCTCCCGCGTCAGCGGGCGGTCCAGCGGCAGTATCAGCATCGCGCTCCCCGGCACGATCCGTGTGTGCGGCGATTGTAGGTCCGCACCCGCCGCATGCGTCGTGCCATGCCCTTCGAGATGAGATGCGTGGGGCATCGGCGATGCAGAGCCGCCCGCCGCGCCGCTTCTCGTTCATCCCGGAGGGCACGACACGCTCTATCCTCGCCGCCCCGCCCGACCGAGTCCCGCATGTCCCGCTGGCGCCCCCCCGCCCCCGGCTCGACCGCCATCATCACCCGCGACGGCTTCGAGCGTCTCCGCGCCGAGCTCGACCACCTCTGGAAGGAGAAGCGGCCCGAGGTGGTGCGTGCGCTCGCCGCCGCGGCGGCGGAGGGCGACCGCTCGGAGAACGCGGAGTACATCTACCGCAAGAAGCAGCTCGCCGAGATCGACCGGCGCGTACGCTACCTCAGCAAGCGCCTGCCCGCGCTGCGGGTCGCAGAGGACGGCCCGACCGACCGCGACGCCGTGTTCTTCGGCGCCTGGATCGAACTGGAGGACGTGGACCGCGGGGACACCGCGCGCTACCGCATCGTCGGGCCGGACGAGACCGATGCGAAGCTCGGGCTCATCAGCATCGACTCGCCGCTGGCGCGCGCGGCCCTCGGCAAGCGCGTGGACGACGAGTTCGAGGTGCAGCTCCCGGCGGGGCCGGCGCGCTATGCCGTGGTCGCGGTGCGCTACGCATGACCGGCGCCCGCAACGACGCGCTCTGCCTGCGCGAGGAGATCGACGCCGTCGTCTTCGACATGGACGGCCTGCTGATCGACAGCGAACGACCGCTGCGGGCCGCCACCCTGGCCGCCGCCGCGCGGGTCGGCCGCGAGATGGACGACGCCTTCTACGCCAGCCTGATCGGCGTCGCCACCAGCGAGACCTGGGCGCGCATCGCCGAGCATCTCGGCGGCGCCGCGGCACTCGACGAGTTCCGCGCCGCGCTGGACGCGGAGATCGCCGCGCGCCATGGCGAGGTCGCCCTGATGGCGGGCGTCGAAGCGCTGCTGGCGCACCTCGACGAGGCCGGGCTGCCGATGGCGGTCTGCACCAACAGCCGCCGCGCCAGCGCCGAGCGGCACCTGGCGGCCGCCGGCATCCGGGAGCGCTTCCGCGCCGTGGTCACACGCGACGACGTGGTCCAGGGCAAGCCGCACCCCGAACCCTACCTGCGCGCAGCCGGGGCGCTCGGCGTCGCCCCCGCGCGCTGCCTGGCGCTGGAGGACAGCCACAATGGCATCCGCGCCGCGCACGCCGCCGGCATGATCGCGGTGATGGTGCCGGACCTGCTGCCCGCGACCGACGACATCCGCGCCCTCTGCCGCCACGTCGCCGACGACCTGCATGCGGTGCGCGGGCTGCTGGCGACGAGGAGCGGGGGGCTCGAGGAGTGAGTGGAGAGGAGTGAGAAACGAGAGGACGGCGTGCTTCTCTCGTTCCTCGCTCCTCATCTCTCGCTTCTCGCCGAGAAGCGCCCCCTCCCCAACCCTCCCCCGCTGTCCGCGGGGGAGGGAGCTGGGTTTGAGCAGTGAGTGGAGAGGAGTGAGAAACGAGAAGAACGGGCGTGCTTCTCGTTCCTCCTTCCTCATCTCTCGCTTCTCGTCGAGAAGCGCCCCCTCCCCAACCCTCCCCCGCTGTCCGCGGGGGAGGGGCTGGGTTTGAGGAGTGAGTGGAGAGGAGTGAGGAACGAGAGGACGGCATGCTTCTCTCGTTCCTCACTCCTCTTCACTCGACTCCTCCTACCGCTCCTCCTGCCGCCCCAGCCACTCCATCAGGAACCACGCCGCCAGCGTCTCGCCGGGGGCCAGGCGGTGGGGTGCGAGGTTGGGGGCGTCGGGCGGACCGGTCTGGGGTTCGATGCAGGTCGCGTGCGCGCGTTCGTCGAAGACGACCCAATGCGTGCAGTCGGAGGTCAGGCGCACGCGGTGACCGGGCGCGTGGAGTTCCACCGGCCGCGTGTTGAGGAAGCAGTCGTCCCACGGGCCCGGCGTCGGCGGCACCGTGGGCAGGATGGCGATGCCCTCGGCGTCGCGCGGATACATGGCCGCGGGCGCGAACGCGAGTCGCGCGGGCTTGCGGAACCACGGATGCCAACCGACCACGGCGGGCATGGCCCGGACCCCTGCGGTCACCGACAGCGCCAGGCGCAGGCGGCCACCGGCCACCTCGATGTGCTGGCGCGCGACGCCGCCGAAGGGCCAGCGCGCATCCTCCGGCAGCGCGAGCGACAGCTCGACGTGCGCCGCGGCATGGGCCTCGACCCGCCACGGCATCGCGAAGCCGACGCCGTGGATGGCATGCCCCTCGAGGTTGGCGCGCAGCCGGTGACTGCGGCCGTCGAAATCGAAGCGTCCGTGCCGGATGCGTCCGGCCCAGGGCACCATCGGATAGCAGCCCCAGGCGATGGTCGCCGACGCCTCCTCGGGGCCCACGAGCTGCGGGGCGCCCTGGTGGTGGATCTGCGCGATGCGGCCACCCGCCTGCGGCGCGACCGTCAGCGCGAGCGGCCCGTCGCCGATGGCGAGGAGCGGACCGGGCTCCAGCGGGTCCGTCGCCTGCATGGCGCCGGCATCAGGCTCCATACGGATGGATGGTGCGGATCCGCCCCTCCTCGTCGTGGTGCAGCTCGGTCACCTTGGCGGTGCGCAGATGGGTCACGCCGCCCGACAGCACGGAGTCGTGGTAGTACAGCCACCAGCGCCCGCCGAACTCGACGATGGAGTGGTGCGTCGTCCAGCCCACCACCGGGGTCAGGATCGTGCCGCGGTGGACGAAGGGCCCGTAGGGGTTGTCGCCGGTCGCGTAGCACAGCAGGTGGGTGTCGCCGGTCGAGTACGAGAGGTAGTAGGTGCCGCGGTAGCGGTGGAGCCACGGGCCCTCGAAGTAGCGTCGCGCATGGTCGCCCGCGCGCAGCGGCCGGCCTTCCCCGTCCAGGATGAGCACCTCGCGCGGCGCCTCGGCGAAGCCGCGCATGTCCTCGCGCAGCCGCGCCACCCGCGGGCCGAGGGCCGGCGCGTCGTCCGCGGGCTCGCCGTTGCGCGCGTCGTAGACGTTGTCGCGGTACTTCTCGAGCTGCCCGCCCCAGAGCCCGCCGAAGTACATGTAGAAGGCGCCGTCGGCGTCGCCGTAGACCGCCGGGTCGATGGAGTAGCTGCCCGCGATGGGCTCTGAGTCGGGAACGAACGGCCCCTCCGGGCGCTCGCCCACCGCGACGCCGATGCGGAAGCGGCCGGCGGCGTCCTTGGCCGGGAAGTAGAGGTAGTAGCGCCCGTCGCGGCAGGCCGCGTCGGGGGCCCACATCTGCTTCGCCGCCCACGGCACGTCGCGGACGTGCAGCGCCACGCCGCAGTCGACGGCCTCGCTCTCCGGCGTGTCCATGCGCAGGACGTGGTAGTCCTCCATGCCGAAGTGATCGCCGTTGTCGTTGAACGGGATGCCGGCATCGATGTCGTGCGAGGGATAGACGTAGACCTTCCCCTCGAACACGTGGGCGGAGGGGTCGGCGGTGTAGATGTGGCTCACCAGCGGCTGCGAGATCGCGCGGGCGGCCAGCGCCTCCAGCTCGGTGACTTCCGGTGCGTCGGCCATGGACGGTTCCTGCTCCTGATTTTCGTGTGCTTCAGCGCGCGCCCGCGGTGCGGAGGCGGCGCGCATCCAGGTCCCGCTCGATGCGGGTCTCCATCGACTTGTCGATCTCGTAGAGGAACAGCAGGCCCACGCACAGCAGGAAGGGCAGCGCGCTGTACACGCTGATCGCAAGGCGGATGCCGTGCACCGCGGGCTCGGCCTGGGTCTCGGCGCCGGCCGCGTAGCCGTAGAAGGCGAGGATGCCGGCCACCAGGGCGCCGCCCACGCTGAGGCCGATCTTCAGGCCGCACAGCATCGCGGAGAAGATGATCGCCGTGGCCCGTCGGTTGTTCTTCCACTCCGAGTAGTCGGCGACGTCCGCGATCATCGCCCACAGCAGCGGGATGGTGATGCCGTAGAAGAAGCCGTGCAGGATCTGCGAGACGAACACCAGGCCGATGGCGTCCGGCGGGTAGGCGTAGAACGCCAGCAGGAACACCGTCGCCAGGAACAGCGCCCCGCCGAACACGTCGCGCTTGCCGAAGCGCTCGGCGAGCCGGCGCGAGAAACCGATGCCGACGATCATGAAGACGATGCCGCCGGCGTTGAACAGGCTGAAGGCCGAGGTCGGCGCGTCCTCCGGCCACTGGAAGCCGGCCAGGCCCATGCCCGAGAGCGTGGCGTTGAGGCCGGCGACGAGGGCGTTGAAGCCGATGCCGTCGAGGAAACCGGCGAGGTGCGCCTCGCTCAGGTAGTACTGGAAGTAGTAGATGTACATGCCGCCCTTCAGCGCCAGGGCGACGAAGACCAGGATGGTCAGCGCCAGCATCACCAGCCAGGGCCGGTTGCGCACGAGGTCGCCGACGTCCTCGCGGATGCTGGAGCGCTGCTCGGGGGCCGGGACGATGCGCTCCTTCGTGGTGAAGAAGGTGATCAGGAAGAACGCCGTGCCGACGATGGCGAACAGCGCCATGGTGTTCTGGAAGCCCTGCACCCGGTCCCCGTCGCCCAGGATCAGCACCAGCGGCAGCAGCAGCACCTGGATGATGAACTGCGCGACCATCACCGCCACGAAGCGGTAGGCCGAAAGGCTGTTGCGCTGGTCCATGTTGCCGGTCAGCACGCCGCTCAGCGCCGCGTACGGCAGGTTGTTCGCCGCGTACACCAGGACCAGCAGCGTGTAGGTGACCAGGGCGTAGATCACCTTGCCCTGCGGCCCGAGGTCGGGCGTGCTGAAGGCGAGCAGCGAGAGCACGCCGAACGGCACCGCGGTCCACAGGATCCACGGCCGGAACTTGCCCCAGCGGGTGTGCGTGCGGTCGGCGACCAGGCCCACCAGCGGCGTGAACACGAAGGCGCCGAGCAGGCCGACCACGAAGATGATGGTCGCCGCGGTGCCCGCGGGGATCCGGTAGACGTCGGTGTAGAAGAACGCCAGAAAGGTGATCAGCGTCTGGAAGATCAGGTTGGCCGCCAGGTCGCCCAGGCTGTAGCCGACCTTCTCCGTGACCGAGAGCGTTTGCGGTGCGCTATGCATGGGGACGGCGGGTCTCTCGTTGCGGGAAGGCGGGAAGGATGCATGCCGGCCGCGCGGCGCGCGCGGGCCGCACGCCGCACCGGCCCGGGCGCATCGCGCCCGGGGAATGGGCCCGGCCCGCCCTCACCCTCGGCAAAAAACGGCCCACCCGGCGCCGGAGCGCCGGGACGGGCCGGGAGGGAAGCGGACCGGCGCGGGGGTCAGAACGAGCCCCGCACGCCGAGCAGCACGGTGCGACCCGGGTCGTACAGGTCGTTCACCGCGTTGGGCCAGTGGAAGTTGGAGCGGCGCTCCTCGCCGGTGAGATTGATCACGTTGAGCGTGATCTGCGGCGACGACCACAGGTCCGGGAAGGTGTAGCTGGCCGACAGATCGAGCTGGCCGCGCTCCTCGCCGAAGAGCTGGGCGTACGGGATGCCCTGCTGGTTCGGCCCGGTGGCCACCAGTTCGTCGGTCCAGGTGTAGGACAGGCGGATGGAGGCGCGGTCGTTCTCCCAGTAGGCGGTGGCGTTCCACAGCTTCGGCGCGATGCCGAACACGTTGCCCGCCAGGCGGTCGGCGTCCTGGCCCTTCGGGTCGAGCTTGATGTCCGTGTAGTTGGCCATGAAGCCCAGGCCGTCGAGCACGAAGGTCAGCGGCTGCACCCAGATCAGCTCGTAGCCGCGGATGTCGAGCGAGCCGTCGGCGTTGACCTGCTGCTGCACGTTGACGGTCGCCACGTTCGGGCCGCCGCGGGACATGATCGCGCCCTGCTGGCCCTCGGTGAGGTCCTCGAACGGGATGCCGAGCTGCGAGAACGGGATCGTGTTGATGCCCTGGTAGGTGTAGCCGGTGACCCGCTTGTTGAACAGGGTCACGCCGACGAAGCCCTCCTCGCCCGTGTACCACTCGCCGCCGATGTCGAAGTTGGTCGACAGGTAGGGCGTGAGGTTCGGGTTGCCCTGGTTGGCGTTCAGGCCCGACTGGTCGGTGAACGTGGTGTTGGGCAGCATCGAGCTGGGGTTCGGGCGCGTCATGGTGCGCGAGCCCGACATGCGCAGGACCACGCTGTCGGCGACGTCCCAGGCCGCGCTGAAGGACGGCAGCCACTCGTCGTAGTCGCCGGTGAGGTTCTGCCACTGGCGCACGCCGCCGATGGTCACCGGGCCGCTCAGCTCCTGGTCGGTGGTCACGTAGCGCATGCCGGCGTTGAAGCGCAGCTGGCGGTCGAGGATGTCGGTGGTGCCGTTGAGCTCGATGTAGGCGCCGAGGGTCTTCTCGCTGATGCCGCCGGTGGAGCCGCCGGTGTTCGGGCCGGCCGACTCGGGCGCCTCGTCGCGGTAGCGGGCGTAGTCGGTGTCGCGCATGAAGCGGTCGAAGTCGACCGTGATGAAGCCGTGCGGGCCCGGCCGCAGGTAGGAGGCCAGCGCATCGTCGGGGATGGTCGCCAGTACGTGCTCCTGCCACGCAGGGCTGTTGTCGAAGCCCTGGATGCGGCGGGTGAACCTGTCGTAGGCCACGCCGAAGCGCACGTTGTTCACCTCGTCCCCGAACTGCAGGTCGGCGCGCGCGCCCGAGGTCTCGACCACGCGCTTCTCGTTCTGCACGTTGACGCGGCCGCCGGCCCAGGTCCAGCCCAGGGCGGGGTCGTTGAGGTCGAGGTCGGTGTCCCAGGTGGGCAGGCCGCCGTCGTTGACGTAGTCGATGGTGGTGAACGGCGTGTTGACCAGGATGGTGGGCGACTCGCGGAACATCCAGCTGCGGCTGGCGTTGGCCTGCACGTCGAGCTTGACCTGGTCGTCGCCGCCGAACCAGAACGTACCGCCCGGGTTGATGCTCCAGTACTTCACGTCCTCGATGTAGGGCCGCGCCTCCAGGAAGAACTGCGCGTTGGTGAAGGTCGCATCGGTGACCACGCCGTTGGCGTCGACCTGCATGTCCATCGGCAGCAGGCCTGTGGGCCCGAACACGCGACCGACGAGGTTGACGTCCAGGCGTTCGTTGGTGCGGTGCGCCTCGGAGTACAGCAGGTCGACGTAGAAGCGCATGTCCTCGCTCGGCAGCCACTCGAACGAGGCCAGGAAGGCGTCGCGGTCGCGGTCGCCCGACATGTGCACGGGACGGCCCAGGCGCGGCATCAGCGCCTCGCTGATCTGGTCGATGGTGAGGCCGGGGTTGAGCGACAGCAGCAGGTCGCGGTCGATCACCTGCCCGGGCGTCAGGCCCGCCGCGATGGTCGCCGGGTTGTTCGGCACGCGGTCGGGGATCAGCCAGCCGCCGCCACCGCCGCGGTTGCACTCCGCCGGGCGGTTGGTGAACGGGTCCACGCCCTCCGGCGCGGCCAGGCCGCACTGCACGTAGTTCAGGCCGGGATTGGTCCAGCCGATGGTCTCGAAGCCCTCGACGCCGAGCTTGCCGCGTACCGAGGACACGCCGACCAGGGCACCAAAGGTGCCCTCCTCGTTGGTCCAGCTTCCGGTGACGGTGCCGCGCGGGCTGATCTTCTCGCTGTTGTCGTTGTAGTCGGCCTGCAGCTGGTAGGTGACGTGGCTGCCGGGGTTGTCGAACGGACGCGCGCTGCGCATGTCCACGACGCCCGCGGCGCCGCCTTCCGGCAGGCGCGCCAGCGGCGTCTTGTGCACCGTCAGCTGGGTGAAGAACTCGGTCGGGAACAGATTGAGGTCGACCTCGCGGTTCTGGTTGGTCGCGTCCAGGCCGATCGAGGCGGTGGCGACCTGCGCGCCGTTGATCACCGTCTTGGTGAAGCTGTTCGGCAGGCCGCGGATGCCGACGTTGAGGCCCTCGCCGTTGACGTCGCGCGAGAGCTGGATGCCCGGGATGCGGGTCAGCGACTCGGCGATGTTGAGGTCCGGGAACTTGCCCAGATCCTCGGCGAAGATCGAGTCGGTGAAGCCGGTCGACTCGCGCTTGGTCTCGGTCGAGAACTGCAGGCTGCGGCGGTAGCCCACCACGTTGATGCGGTCGAGCTCGGTCGCCGTGGCGACGGGCTGCTGTTCCTGGGCGGCCGGCGCGGGCGCCGGAACCTGGGTCTGCGCCTGGGCTTCCGCCGCGGCCTGCGCCTGCACGAAGGCAGGCACGCCGGCCATGCCCAGCAGCGCCAGCTTGAGGCCGCGCGCCAGGGCCGTTCTTGCGATCTTGATCTGCACCGTACTCCCCTCCCGTTTCTGGTACTCGTTTTTTTCGACCCGTCGTAGCGCGGGCCGTGCGTTTGGTCGCGGTCCGCAGCGGTCGCGGCGGCCCCGCCTCCCCGGCGCGATCGGCCGCAACGCCGGACGTTTCGATGGTAGCGCTATCATTTCCGGCGCTGCACGCTGCTTCGCAACATGCCTCCGAAGGCGCGACGTATCGCGCAATGCCGCACCGCACAAGGCTTTGCGGCGAACACCGAGGTAGCCTCCCACCCCATCGGCCATGCCACCCCGCGGGCGCACCGCGTCGCGATGGTGGTAGCGCTATCACATGCCGCATCGCCGGCATGCACCCAGGGAGAGCGATCGATGCGTGCGACACGAACGAGGCGGCAGCCGCCGCGCGGCCAGGCCACCCTGCCCTCCGGCGCCCGTGCGGCGCGCATCCTCCGGACGACGCGGCGATGAGCGCGGTCCCCGTGGCGGGCGCGGCGCCGGAGCGCGTCGGCATGTACCGCTGGCGCATCTGCGCGATGCTGCTGGCGGCCACCACCATCAACTACATCGACCGCCAGGTGCTGGGCGTGCTCGCGCCCTTCCTGCAGGACGAGATCGGCTGGAGCGAGATCGAGTACGGCTACATCGTCACCGCCTTCCAGGCGGCCTACGCGATCGGCCTGCTGTGCACCGGCGCCATCATCGACCGCTTCGGCACGCGCGTCGGCTACGCGCTGGCGATCAGCGTGTGGAGCCTCGCGGCGATGAGCCATTCGCTCGCGGCCACCGTGGTCGGCTTCATGCTCGCGCGCTTCGTGCTGGGCCTGGGCGAGGCCGGCAACTTCCCGGCCGCGATCAAGACCGTCGCCGAGTGGTTCCCGCGACGCGAGCGCGCGCTCGCCACCGGCATCTTCAATTCCGGCTCCAACATCGGCGCCATCGTCGCGCCGCTGCTGGTCCCGCTGATCGCGGTGAGCCTGGGCTGGCAGGCCGCGTTCCTGTTCACCGGCGCGCTGAGCGCGGCGTGGCTGGTCACCTGGCTGCTCATGTACCGCGCGCCCGAGCAGCACCCGCGGCTGTCGCAGGCCGAGCTCGCGCACATCCGCAGCGATCCGCCCGAGCCCACCGTGCGGGTGCCGTGGGCGCACATCCTGCGCCACCGCCAGGCGTGGACCTTCATCGCGGCGAAGTTCATCACCGACCCGATCTGGTGGTTCTTCCTGTTCTGGCTGCCGAAGTTCCTGCATTCGGAGCACGGCCTCAGCCTGCTCGGCCTCGGCCTGCCGCTGGTCGCCATCTTCGTGCTCGCGGACGTGGGCAGCATCATGGGCGGCTGGCTGGCCGGACGCTTCATCCGCATGGGCTGGAGCGTCAACCGCGCGCGCAAGAGCGCGATGCTGGTGTGCGCGCTGTGCGTGGTGCCCATCGTGTTCGCGGCGCAGGCCGACAACCTGTGGGTCGCGGTCGCGCTGATCGGCCTGGCCACCGCCGGCCACCAGGGCTGGGCGGCGAACGTGTTCACGCTGACCTCCGACATGTTCCCGCGCCACGCGGTGGCGTCGGTGGTCGGCATCGGCGGCTTCGCCGGGGCGATCGGCGGCATGATGATCGCCACCTTCACCGGCTTCCTGCTGCATACGACCGGCAGCTACCTGCCGGTGTTCCTGATGGCGGGCTCCGCCTACCTGATCGCCCTGCTCGTGGTGCACCTGCTCGCACCACGGCTGGAGCCCGCGCGCCTGGAGGACAAGGCCGCGACATGACGAGACACATCCTAGGGAGGGAAACGATGAAGAACCTTGCACCGAAGACGCTCCTCGCCGCGCTCGCGGCCCTGCCGCTGGCCCTCGCCGCCTGCGGCGGGCAGCCCGGAACCGAGGCGCAGGCCCCCACGCAGGACGCCAGGCCCGCCGCGGACGCGCCCGCGGCCGCCGACAGGCCGCTGGCCGACGGCCTCGACAAGTTCCTCGGCAGCGCGCACAGCCCGTCGCAGGCGGAGGACTTCGCCCGCTACTGGAACAAGGTGACGCCGGAGAACGGCGGCAAGTGGGGCGAGGTCGAGGCCGAGCGCGACGTCATGGACTGGGAGGAACTCGACGCCGCCTACCGGATGGCCAAGGACAACGGCTTCCCCTTCCAGATGCACGTCATGGTGTGGGGCAACCAGCAGCCGGAGTGGATCAAGACCCTGCCGCCCGAGGAGCAGCGCGCCGAGATCGAGGAGTGGTTCGCGGCCGTCGCCGAGCGCTACCCCGACCTCGATTTCGTGGAGGTGGTCAACGAACCGCTGAACGACCCGCCGAGCCAGGACGACGAGGGCGGCGGCAACTACATCGAGGCGCTGGGCGGCGACGGCGAGAGCGGCTGGGACTGGATCCTCGAGTCCTTCCGGCTAGCGCGCCAGCACTTCCCCGACTCGACGCTGATGATCAACGAGTACAGCGTCACCAACGACGCGGAGGCCACGACGAAGTACCTCGGCATCATCGAACTGCTGCAGCGCGAGGGCCTCATCGACGCGATCGGCGTGCAGGGGCATTCCTTCTCCACCACGGAGGAGACACCGATGTCCCTGCACCGCGAGAACCTCGACCGCCTCGCGACCACCGGCCTGCCCATCTACGTGACCGAGCTGGACGTGGACGGCGTGGAGGACGAGGAACAGCTCCGCAACTACCAGCGCGTGTTCCCGGTGTTCTGGGAACACCCCGGCGTCAAGGGCATCACGATGTGGGGGTTCCGGCCGGGGCTGTGGCGCGAGGAACAGGGCGCCAACCTCGTGCGCGCCGACGGCAGCGAGCGGCCGGCGCTCGAATGGCTGCGCGCCTACGTGCGCGGCGAGGCCGACTGACCCGCCCCGTGCAGGAGCGGCTTCAGCCGCGACCGGCTGGCGGGCCCAGCCCGGGCAGTCGCGACTGACGTCGCTCCTGCATGGCTCGATCCCCGGACATCCGGAGCACCGACCGCATGCGTATCGCCACTCTTCTCGCAACCCTTTTCCTCGCCGCCGCGCCCGTCCACGCCAACGACTGCGCCGCACCGGCCGCGGTCTGCGAGCGCCCTGTTCCCGGCGCGCTGCCGCTCATCGAGGACGGCCGCCCGCTGGCCGTCCTCGTCGACGACGACGACCTTCCCGGCGTGGCGCGCGCCGCGGGCGACCTGCGCGCGGACCTCGCCGCCGTCGCCGGCGCGGCGTCCGACGCGACCGGCGGCTTCCTGCCGCGCACGGCCATCATCGCCGGCACCCTCGGCCACAGCCCGCGCATCGACCGCATCGTGCGCGAGCAGGGCATCGACACCGGCGACGTCGCGGGACGCTGGGAGGCCTACCTGCTCCAGGTGGTCGAGGCGCCCGAGCCGGGCATCGAACGCGCCCTGCTGGTCGTCGGCAGCGACAGGCGCGGCACCGTCTTCGGCCTCTACGAACTCTCGCGCCGCATCGGCGTGTCGCCGTGGACCTGGTGGGCCGACGTGCCGCCCCCGCGCCGCGGGACGCTGCACGCCGCACCCGGGCGCTTCGTCGATGCGCCGGCGGTGCGCTACCGCGGCATCTTCATCAACGACGAGGATCCCGCCCTCGGCGGCTGGATGAACGCCACCTACGGCGGCCCCAACCACCGCTTCTACGAACGCGTGTTCGAGCTGATCCTGCGCCACAAGGCCAACTACCTGTGGCCGGCGATGTGGGGCCGCGCCTTCCACGACGACGACCCGCGCAACGCCGAGCTGGCCGACGAGATGGGCGTGGTCATCGGCACCACCCACCATGAGCCGATGATGCGCGCGCACGTCGAATGGTCGCGCCACGGCGAAGGCCCGTGGGACTACACCCGCAACCGCGAGCGGCTGCAGGCCTTCTGGCGCGAGGGCGTGGAGCGCATGGGCGCGCACGAGAGCGTGGTGACCCTGGGCATGCGCGGCGACGGCGACGAGCCGATGAGCGAGGACACCGCCATCGACCTGCTCCAGGGCATCGTCGCCGACCAGCGGCGGATCATCGCCGAGGTCACCGGCCGCCCCGCCGAGGAGACCCCGCAGGTGTGGGCGCTCTACAAGGAGGTGCAGGACTACTTCGACGCCGGCATGGACGTGCCCGACGACGTCACCCTGCTCTTCGCCGACGACAACTGGGGCAACGTGCGGCGGCTGCCGAAGCCCGGGGAGACGCGGCGCGGCGGCTACGGCATGTACTACCACTTCGACTACGTCGGCGGCCCGCGCAACTACAAGTGGATCAACACCACCCAGATCGAGCGCGCCTGGGAGCAGATGCGCCTGACCTGGGCGCACGGCGTGGACCGGCTGTGGATCGTCAACGTCGGCGACATCAAGCCGATGGAGCTGCCGATCAGCTTCTTCCTCGACCAGGCGTGGGACCCGGACGGCATGACCCTGGAGCGCATGGCCGCCTATCCGGCGGCCTGGGCGGCGGAGCAGTTCGGGCCGGAGCATGCCGGGGACATCGGCGACATCCTCACCCGCTACACGCAGTACAACGCGCGCCGCAAGCCTGAGCTGCTGACCGCGGAGACCTGGAGCCTGCTGAATTTCGGCGAGGCCGAGCGCATGCTCGCCGACTGGGATGCGCTGGTCGAGCGCACGCTCCGCATCGGCGCCGCGCTGCCCGCGACGCTGCGCGACGCCTGGTACCAGCTCGTCGAGTACCCGGTGCTGGCCAGCGCCAACATCAACCGCCTCTACGTCGCGGTCGCCCGCAACCGGCTGTACACCGAGCAGGGCCGCGCCAGCGCCAACGCCTGGGCCGAGGAGGCCGAGCGCCTGTTCGCGCGCGACGCCGAGCTGGCCCGGGTGTACGAGCAGGACATCGCCGGCGGCAAGTGGATCCACATGATGTCGCAGCCGCGGATCGGCTACACCCACTGGCAGCAGCCCGACCGCAACGTGATGCCCGCCCTCGCCCGGGTGGACGTCCGCGAGCGCGGCACCATGGGCGTCGCCGTCGAGGGCGACGCCCGCGGCTGGCCGGTGCCGACGCTGAGCGCCAGCCTGCCGGCGATGGACCCGATCGGCGCCACCACGCGCGGGCTGGTCGTGTTCAACCGCGGCACCGCCCCCTTCCGCTACACCGCACGCAGCGACACGCCGTGGCTGCGCGTGCTGCCCGACGCGGCCGAGGTCGCCGACGAACAGGCGGTGCGCGTCGAGGTGGACTGGGACGCGGTGCCCGAAGGCGAGCACGTCGCGCGGATCGACCTGCTCGGCAGCGACCGCACCGAGGTGCGCGTGAGCGTGCCGGTGCGCGTGCCGCCGCGCGGCGCGCGCATCGCCGGCTTCGTCGAGAGCGAGGGCCACGTCGCCATCGAGGCCGCGCATCACGCCCGCGCCGTCGCCGGCGGGGGCGTCGAATGGCAGACGATCCCGAACCTCGGCCGCACCCTGTCGGGCGTCACCGCCTGGCCCGCGACCCTGCCGCCGCACGCGCCGGGCGAGCACGGCACCCGGCTGGAGTATCCCGTCCACCTGCACGAGGCCGGGGAGGTCGAGGTGCGCGTGGTGCTCTCGCCGACGCTGGACTACCAGGCCCGCGGCGGGCTGCGCTTCGGCGTCTCGATCGGCGACGCACCGCCGCAGGTCGTGACCATGTCGCTCGACCCGACGCCCGGCCACCGCGACTTCCGTGCGTGGGAGCGCGCCGTCAGCGACAGCGTGCACGTCGCCACCTCCCGCCACCGCGTGGAGGCCGGCCCGCAGACGCTGACGCTGTGGCACATGGATCCGGGCGTGGTGTTCCAGCGCATCGAGATCGTCCGCGACGGCCTCCGCCCCACCTACCTCGGCCCGCCGGAGAGCGTGCGTCGCTAAGCCCCACCCATCGACGAAGCCCCCTGTAGGAGCGACTTCAGTCGCGACCCGTCCGCCACACCCGTCGCGGCTGAAGCCGCCCGCACAGGCACAGCCCGCCCCACCGGAATCCGACCGATGACACGATCCGCCCGCTGGCCCGCCCTGCTCGCCTTCCTCGCCGCCGTCGCCGCGCCGCTGCACGCGGCCGGCGCGCCGGCCACGCTCAAGGACGCCTACGCCGACGCCTTCCTGTTCGGCACCGCGGTCAACGCGGAGATCGTCTCGGGCGAGGACGCGGCCTCGCAGGCACTGGTGACCCGGCACTTCAACGCCATCACCGCCGAGAACGTCATGAAGGCGGAAGTCCTGCACCCGGAGCCGGGCGTGTGGGACTTCGCCGACGCCGACGCCTTCGTCGACTTCGGCGAACGCCACGGCCTGTTCCTGGTCGGCCACACCCTGGTCTGGCACAACCAGACGCCGGCGTGGTTCTTCGAGGACGCGCAGGGCCACCCCAACACGCCGGAGGCGCAGATCGAGCGCATGCGCCAGTACATCGAGACCGTCGCCGGGCGCTACGCCGGCCGCGTACAGGCCTGGGACGTGGTCAACGAGATCGTCGGCGAGGACGGCGCCTACCGCGACACCGTCTGGACCCGCAGCGTCGGCGACGGCGACGAGGTGGTACGCCGCGCCTTCGAATTCGCCAGCCGCTACGCGCCCGACGCCGAGCTCTACTACAACGACTTCAACGCATGGCGGCCGGAGAAGCGCGACGGCATCGTGCGCATGGCGCGCATGCTGCAGGCGCACGGCATCCGCATCGACGGCATCGGCATCCAGGGGCACTGGGGCCTCAACTACCCCTCGCTGGAGGACATCGAGGCCGCCATCGACGCCTACGCCGCGCTCGGCCTGAAGGTGATGATCACCGAGCTCGACATCGACGTGCTGCCGCTCACCCGCGAGGGGCAGATCATCGGCACCGGCATGGCCCACCCGCAGTTCCAGCTGCCCGAGTTCGAGCGCTACCTCGACCCCTACAAGAACGGCCTGCCCGCCGGCGTCCAGCGCCAGCTCGCCGAACGCTACGCCGAGCTGTTCCGCCTCTTCCACCGCAAGCGCGACGTCATCCACCGCGTCGCGGTGTGGGGCGTGCACGACGGCATGAGCTGGAAGAACGACTATCCCGTCCCCAACCGCACCAACCACCCCCTTCTGTTCGACCGCGACCGCCAGCCCAAGCCGGCGCTGGATGCGGTGCTGGCGGTGCCGGGGAGCGAGAAGTGAGGCATGAGAAGTGAGGAGCGAGAAGGAAGCGCAACCACTCCTCCTCTCCAACCGCTCCTAGAGCAGCGCGCTGCGCGCGCTCACCCCCATCCCCGCCTTCCCCCGCAAGCGGGGGAAGGGGCTGACGTCCCCCGCCCTTGAAGCGCACGCCTCCTGCGCAGCGCCACCAGCTCCCTCCCCTGCGCAGCGGGGGAGGGTTGGGGAGGGGGCGCTTTTCGAGCCAGCAGCGTGACGCGCGCGAAGTGCACCGCTCCCTCGCTCCTCGTTCCTCTCCACCCACTCCTCCAGCCACTCCCCCCCGCTCCTCCGGCGCTCCTCGAACAGCGCGCTACGCGCGCTCACCCCCATCCCCGCCTTCCCCCGCAAGCGGGGGAAGGGGTTTACAGCGAGAAGTGGGGGATGAGGAATGAGGAACGAGAGAAAGCACGGC
>NZ_JBHSGG010000027.1:0-3324 GCF_042654365.1 Coralloluteibacterium thermophilum | reverse complement strand
ATCTCATGTATGATGAGCGGCTCCCCGGGGCGAGAGTCGCGGGGCCGGAAGAGGGAAGCGAGAGGCTCCCATGTGGTTGTTCCGGAAGGATCTTTGACAGTGTGCGCAGGTGACTTGTGCGGGCGCCTTGCGGGATGGGAGACACGTCCATCTTGCAGAGCCTGTTCAAGTCGAAACAGCAACGTCAATACTTTCAGTTTTGACCGAGTGAGTCGACGGACGGATTCTGCAGCGTAGAGCTTTAAGCTTTAACTGAAGAGTTTGATCCTGGCTCAGAGTGAACGCTGGCGGCAGGCCTAACACATGCAAGTCGAACGGCAGCACAGGGGAGCTTGCTCCCTGGGTGGCGAGTGGCGGACGGGTGAGGAATGCATCGGAATCTGCCCAGTCGTGGGGGATAACGTAGGGAAACTTACGCTAATACCGCATACGACCTGAGGGTGAAAGTGGGGGCTCGCAAGACCTCACGCGATTGGATGAGCCGATGCCGGATTAGCTAGTTGGCGGGGTAAAGGCCCACCAAGGCGACGATCCGTAGCTGGTCTGAGAGGATGATCAGCCACACTGGGACTGAGACACGGCCCAGACTCCTACGGGAGGCAGCAGTGGGGAATATTGGACAATGGGCGCAAGCCTGATCCAGCCATGCCGCGTGTGTGAAGAAGGCCTTCGGGTTGTAAAGCACTTTTGTACGGGAAGAAAAGCCGCGGGTTAATACCCCGTGGTCATGACGGTACCGTAAGAATAAGCACCGGCTAACTTCGTGCCAGCAGCCGCGGTAATACGAAGGGTGCAAGCGTTACTCGGAATTACTGGGCGTAAAGCGTGCGTAGGCGGTTTGTTAAGTCAGATGTGAAAGCCCCGGGCTCAACCTGGGAATTGCATTTGATACTGGCAGGCTAGAGTGTGGTAGAGGGTGGTGGAATTCCCGGTGTAGCGGTGAAATGCGTAGAGATCGGGAGGAACATCCGTGGCGAAGGCGGCCACCTGGACCAACACTGACGCTGAGGCACGAAAGCGTGGGGAGCAAACAGGATTAGATACCCTGGTAGTCCACGCCCTAAACGATGCGAACTGGACGTTGGGTACAACTTGGTACTCAGTGTCGAAGCTAACGCGTTAAGTTCGCCGCCTGGGGAGTACGGTCGCAAGACTGAAACTCAAAGGAATTGACGGGGGCCCGCACAAGCGGTGGAGTATGTGGTTTAATTCGATGCAACGCGCAGAACCTTACCTGGCCTTGACATCCACGGAACTTTCCAGAGATGGATTGGTGCCTTCGGGAACCGTGAGACAGGTGCTGCATGGCTGTCGTCAGCTCGTGTCGTGAGATGTTGGGTTAAGTCCCGCAACGAGCGCAACCCTTGTCCCTAGTTGCCAGCACGTAATGGTGGGAACTCTAGGGAGACTGCCGGTGACAAACCGGAGGAAGGTGGGGATGACGTCAAGTCCTCATGGCCCTTACGGCCAGGGCTACACACGTACTACAATGGTCGGTACAGAGGGTTGCCAAGGCGCGAGCCGGAGCCAATCCCAGAAAACCGATCTCAGTCCGGATTGGAGTCTGCAACTCGACTCCATGAAGTCGGAATCGCTAGTAATCGCAGATCAGCATTGCTGCGGTGAATACGTTCCCGGGCCTTGTACACACCGCCCGTCACACCATGGGAGTGGGTTGCTCCAGAAGTAGCTAGTCTAACCTTCGGGAGGACGGTTACCACGGAGTGATTCATGACTGGGGTGAAGTCGTAACAAGGTAGCCGTATCGGAAGGTGCGGCTGGATCACCTCCTTTTGAGCAAGGCGGTCCTCGTACCGTAGGGCGCTCGCACAAGACACCTGCATCCAGAGAAAGACAGGCGCGGCCGAGGCTGCGGATGTCGGTTCACCGTCGAATGACGGGGCCATAGCTCAGCTGGGAGAGCACCTGCTTTGCAAGCAGGGGGTCGTCGGTTCGATCCCGACTGGCTCCACCACGGCGAGACACGATTTGGGTCTGTAGCTCAGGTGGTTAGAGCGCACCCCTGATAAGGGTGAGGTCGGTGGTTCGAGTCCTCCCAGACCCACCACTCTGGATGTAGCGCACACGAAGATTAGAAGCATGCGGGCATCGAGGCCCGTGTGATGTTCTTTGAAAATTTGGGACGTAGCGAGCGTTTGAGACGAATGTCCACCAAACGTGTCGTTGAGGCTAAGGCGGGGCCCATAGAGGCCCTAACATTTGAAGTTGTCGTTGATGTTCGCGTCATCGATGACCCCGAGGCGACTTGGGGTTATAGGATCAAGCGAATAAGCGCACACGGTGGATGCCTTGGCGGTCAGAGGCGATGAAGGACGTGGCAGCCTGCGAAAAGCATCGGTGAGTCGGCAGCAGACTATGACCCGGTGATGTCCGAATGGGGAAACCCACCTCTTATGAGGTACTGCATGGTGAATACATAGCCATGCAGGGCGAACGCGGTGAACTGAAATATCTAAGTAACCGTAGGAAAAGAAATCAACCGAGATTCCCTCAGTAGTGACGAGCGAACGGGGATCAGCCCAAAAGTCGATCATGTTTTAGCAAAACGGTCTGGAAAGGCCGGCCATAGACGGTGATAGCCCGGTATGCGAAAGGGCACGATCGATGAAATTGAGTAGGGCGGGGCACGTGAAACCCTGTCTGAACATGGGGGGACCATCCTCCAAGGCTAAATACTCCTGACCGACCGATAGTGAACCAGTACCGTGAGGGAAAGGCGAAAAGAACCCCGGCGAGGGGAGTGAAATAGACCCTGAAACCGTGTGCGTACAAGCAGTAGGAGCTCTTCGGAGTGACTGCGTACCTTTTGTATAATGGGTCAGCGACTTACTGTTCGTGGCGAGCTTAACCGTATAGGGGAGGCGAAGGGAAACCGAGTCTGATAAGGGCGCATAGTCGCGGGCAGTAGACCCGAAACCGGGTGATCTAGCCATGCCCAGGGTGAAGGTCCGGTAACACGGACTGGAGGCCCGAACCCACTCCCGTTGCAAAGGTAGGGGATGAGGTGTGGCTAGGAGTGAAAAGCTAATCGAACCCGGAGATAGCTGGTTCTCCTCGAAAGCTATTTAGGTAGCGCCTCGGACGAATACTGCTGGGGGTAGAGCACTGTTATGGCTAGGGGGTCATTGCGACTTACCAAACCATGGCAAACTCCGAATACCAGCACGTACTATCCGGGAGACACACGGCGGGTGCTAACGTCCGTCGTGAAAAGGGAAACAACCCAGACCCACAGCTAAGGTCCCCAATTTATCGCTCAGTGGTGAACGATGTGGGAAGGCACAGACAGCCAGGAGGTTGGCT
>NZ_JBHSGG010000026.1:0-61419 GCF_042654365.1 Coralloluteibacterium thermophilum | reverse complement strand
TTCGCCGAGAGAACCTCCATGCCTGCGCGACCAGCTCCTTCCCCCGCCTGCGGGGGAAGGCCGGGATGAGGGTGAGCGCGTGCAGCGTGCATGGGCTGTGTGGGGGTGCAAGGTGGAGGCGTAGCGCCGACGTAGTCCACGCGTCCGGACACGGCGACCTACCTGCAACCCCGTAGGAGCGGCTTCAGCCGCGACCTGGGGACCTCGGTGCGGAAGACCGATCGCGGCTGAAGCCGCTCCTACGGCCCGCGGGCGTTCAAGACCACCATCAGCGCGCGGGCGCACTTGATGCGGGCCTGGGCGTCGGGCAGGTCCATCTTCAGGCGCAGCTTCCCTCGCCAAGGGCCGCTCCTTCCCCCGCCTGCGGGGGAAGGCGGGGATGGGGGTGAGCGCGCGCAGCGCGCTGCTTGAGAAGTGAGTGGAGAGAACGCGCAGTCGCATCTCCGCCTCGTTTCTCACTCCTCATGTCTCACTTCTCGCAGCCGAAGCGCCCCCCAACCCTCCCCGCTGTCCGCGGGGGAGGGGGCTGCGGGGGCTTGAGGAGTGAGTGGGGAGGAGTGAGGAACGAGTACGGGCGGAAACGCAGTCCCGAAATCCGAACCCCTGGTCCCGATTCCCGCTTTTCCCGCCCCCCCTACACCCTCTTCAGCGCCGCCACCGCGTACTCCACCGCCATGCGCGTGCCGTCCCAGCTGTAGATGAGGTGCCGGCCTTGGCGGCAGCGGGCGACGATGTCGGGGTAGAAGGCGGCCACGCATTCGCCGCCGGGGTCGCGCACGCTGGGATAGACGAGCCCGTCCGAGCCTGCGTCGCGCAGTCGGCGGGCGAGGGCCTGCGAGGGGCCGTAGTCGTCCGGCGCGAGCGCGGCTTCGAACCCGCCGCCGCGCAGGTCGTGCAGGCGGCCGCGGATGCCGGTGCGGTAGGCGCGCATCTCGATCTTCATGGCGGGTTCGCGGGTGGCCGTCATGAAGCGCGCGCGGTGATACATGGTCTCGCGCACCGCCGTCTCCAGGCTGCGCGCGGCGTAGAACACGCCGACCTCGCCGCCGGCGAAGCGGCTGCCCGCGGGATTGGGATGGGTGAAGGCCGCCATGATCGGCGTGGTGCCGGGGCCGGCGACGCGGCGCTCGCGCGGCACCAGGTCGAGCTGGCCGATCTCCTGGCGCAGGCGCGGGTTGGTCATGGCCTCGACCGCGAACAGCGCCTCCATGTCGGCCGGATCGGCGATCCGGTCGAACGGGCCCACCGGCGGGAAGCGGCTGGCGACGATGCGCCAGGCTTCGGGCCAGTCGAGGTCGGTGAGCGGTGGGGTCGCGTCCATGGCGGGGGGACAGGAGCGGAAGTCGCGAGTCTCGACCGGCGCCGTCGCAGGCGCTGCGATGCCGGCTACCAGCCGCGCTGCGCGTCCAGGTAGCTGCGGACGACGTACAGGTCGGCCACGTTGCCGGACAGCATGCGGTCGAGGGCGGAGGCGCCACCGAAGGGCGGCGCGGCGTTCGGCCTGTGTATCCAGGCGTCGGCGCGGGTCGGATCGGGGAAGAGGATCTCCAGCGCCTTGAAGATGCCGAGCACGTAGCTGATGCGCTCCAGGGTGTCGCGGCCCAGGCTGCCCTCCTGCGATTTCTTCCACTTGAAGAAGGTCGATTCCGGCGGGTCGCCGAGCAGCCGGCGCGCCTGTGCGTTCTTGAGCTTCCAGCGCTCGGCGATCGCGAAGAAGGCCCGCAGCGCCGGTGCGGCGAGTTCGGGCGCGGGCGTCGCGGGCAGCGCAGGACGAAGGTGCGAAAGGGGCACGGCTTCCTCTCCAACAAGGGAGTGGATGGAATATTACTCCAACTGTGGACCCCTCGGGCCGAGCCCGCCCACCGCGCGCTGAACCGCGTCCGGGCGCGGGTGCCGGCGCGTCGGGATCCGGCGTTCATGCGTCTCCGACGCCTGCGCGGCTAGCGTCGGCGGCATGAGTCCGTGCACCCGCATCCCGTCCTTCGTCCTCGGCCTCGCCCTCGTGTCGGCCCTCGTGGCGGCACCCGCCGACGCCATCCCCGCGCGTGCCCTCGGCGAGGAGAGCGGCGCGCTGCCGCGGCTGACCGCGGAGCGCGATCCGCGCGAGCGCGACATGGGTCCACCCGCCGATTTCGTCCCCGGCGCGCCCCTGCACGGCGAGGTGAACTTCGAGCCCGGCGACTTCATCTGGGAGCCGCAGCTCTCGCCGGACGGCCCGGTCACCCTGGTCGTGAGCCTCCCCGAGCAGCGCATCTACGTCTATCGCAACGGCGTGCGCATCGGCGTGTCGACGGTGAGCACCGGCGAGGACGGCTACGAGACGCCGACCGGCGAGTTCGTGATTCTCCAGAAGCGGCGCATGCATCACTCCAACCTCTACGACGATGCGCCCATGCCCTTCATGCAGCGGCTGACCTGGAGCGGCATCGCCCTCCACGCCGGCGCCCTGCCGGGGCATCCGGCCTCGCACGGCTGCGTGCGCCTGCCCGAGGACTTCGCCGCGAAGCTCTACGAGGTCACCGACTTCACCACGGCCGTGGTGGTCGCCGACGTGCATTCGCATCCCATGGGCGTGGTGCATCCCGGCCTGCTCGCGCCGATCGAGCCGCGCACGGCTTTCATGCGCGTCGGCACCGGGCTCGACGATGCGCAGGCGCTGTGGGCGCCCGAGCGTGTGCCGGAAGGGCCGATGGTGGCGGTGTTCAGCGAGGCCGACCGCCGCGTCAGCGTGTTCCGCGACGGCATCGAGATCGCGCGCGCGCCGCTGGTGCGCGAGGGACTGGTGGGGCTGATGGACCGGCTCGGCAACCGCGTGCCGGCGATCGCCGAGGCGCATGCCGAGGACGGCGACGGAGGCCAGCCGCCGCAGGAGGCCGAGAACGTCTTCCTCGTTGCCGATGCGCCGCCTCCGTCTACGCCCGACGAGATCCGCGAGCTGCTCGGCGACGACGCGCGCATCCTGGTCACGGCGCTGCCGCTCGACGGCCCCAACGAGGCCGCCACGCGCGAGGACGGCGACGCGCGCGAGGGGCCGGCGCGGCCGCAGGCGGAGTCCTGATTCTCCAGAAGGTTGGGGCACGTCGCCGGGACGCCGCGCCGCGCGCCCGCGTCGCGGTTCCATGACCGCAACGACCACGATCACCTCGCTGCATCGGCCTTGAACGGAACCGGCCGATGTGTGCGTCGCGTGTAGATCGGCCGGCGGGCTTCCGTATCCTCCTGTCGCGATGAGCATCCTGTCCCGCTCCGCGGCCGCCCTCGCGGTGGCCGCCTCCCTCTGCGTCGCCGCATCCCATGCCGGCGCGCCGCCTTCCTCCTCCCGAGCCGACGCCGCGCCGCTGCCGGCCGCCACGCCGGAGCGTCCGATCCCCGAGCCGGTGCTGCCGGAGATGGTGGAACTCCATCCCGAGGAGGTCCTGCTCGACGCGCTCGCGCCGCTGGCGCCGGACCTCGACCGCAACGTGCTCGGCATGGCTCTGGGCGCGCGCGAGTGCGCCGTCGCCGCGGGCGATGCCGAGGAGGTCTCGCGCCTCGCGGTGATCGACTTCTCCCTGCCCTCGACCGAGAAGCGCCTGTGGGTGTTCGACATCGAAGCGCGCGCGCTGCTCTTCGCCGAGCACGTCGCGCACGGGCAGGGCACCGGCGGGAACATGGCCACGCGCTTCTCCAACCGCGAAGGCAGCCACCAGAGCAGCCTCGGCCTGTTCGCCATGGCCGAGACCTACCACGGCGGCAACGGCTACTCGCTGCGCATGGACGGGCTGGAGCCGGGCATCAACGACGCCGCGCGGCGGCGCGCGATCGTCATGCACGGCGCGCCCTACGTGAACCCGGAGGCCGCGCCGGCGATGGGCCGGCTCGGCCGCAGCTTCGGCTGCCCGGCCGTCCGCAGCGCGGTTGCGCGCCAGGTCATCGACAGCCTCAAGGACGGGCAGATGCTGTTCGCCTACTACCCGGAGGACGACTGGCTCGCGGCCTCGCCCTTCCTCAACTGCAGGCACCGCACCTCCGGCCTCGCGGCGCGCGCCAAGGCCGCGGTGCTGCAGGCGCGCGCCGAGACGGCCGCGCGCACCACCGCGCAGCGCTGACGGTTCCGCTGTCGCGCGGGCCGTGTGCACTCGCGGCTGAAGCCGCTCCCTCCTCCGGTGCATGCGGCTGCGTCGCAGGCGTCGATGCGCACGATCCACTCGCCGCGTCCGCGACGAGGCTGCGTGCCCGGTCATCCTGGGCGCGGGCTGGTACCGTAGGGTTCCGCCCACCGATCCACCGCGTCATGTCCGCAGCGCACGCGTTCCGCAGCCTGGTGCTCGCCCTCGTCCTGCTCGCCGCGCCTGCCGCGGCCATCGAGCACGGCCGCGAGATGCCGTTCGACACCGAGGTCACCGCGCTGCGGCCGGGCGAGTACATCTGGTCGCCGGAGCTGGCGCCGTCCGGGCCGGTGCTGGTGGTGGTCAGCCTTCCGGAGCAGCTCGCCTTCGTCTACCGCAACGGAGTGCGCATCGGGGCGAGCACGGTCAGCTCGGGCAAGCCGGGGCACGTCACGCCGACGGGCATCTTCTCCATCCTGCAGCGCAGGAAGGAGCACTACTCCAACCTCTACAACAACGCGCCGATGCCCTACATGCAGCGGCTGACCTGGGACGGCATCGCGCTGCACGCGGGCAACCTCCCGGGCTATCCGGCCTCGCACGGCTGCGTGCGCATGCCGCTGGACTTCGCGCGCAGGCTGTTCGACGTGACCCGCACCGGCATGACGGTGGTGGTGTCCGACGACATCGGCTTCGCGCCGCAGGTCGCGCATCCGGGGCTGTTCTCGCCGGCCGATGCCGACGGGACCGCGCGCCCGGATCCGGCGGTGCCCGCCGATGCGGACGTCACCTGGACGCCGGAACTCGCCGCCGAGGGGCCGCTCACCATCGTCGTCAGCACCCACGAGCGGCGCGTGGTGGTGCTGCGCGAGGGCCAGGTGATCGGCAACGCGCCCATCGCCATCGAGGGCGACGCGCCCTTCGGCAGCCATGCCTACGTCCTGCTGGACGAGCCGCCGTCCGGCGCCAGCCGCATCGTGCCGGGACGCGACGCCCTGCGCTGGCTCACGGTGCCGCTGCCGGGCGAGACGCACCTCGGCGAGGGGATCGACCCGGATGCCATCGCGCGCATCCGCGCGCCGCCGGTGTTCTCGCAGGAGGTCTACGACGCGCTGTCGCCCGGCGCGACGCTGCTGGTCACCGACGCCCCCGCCCGCGCGCGCGTGGCCGGCACGGAGCTGACCGTGCTGCGCGGCGACGCCATTCCCGGCGTCACGCCGGTGTCGTCCCCGGTGGAGGTCCGCGACGTGCTGGTGCCGCAGGAGTGAGCGTCGAGGCGGGTTCCCGTCGCCGCGTTCCACGCCTCTCCACTCACTCCTCGGACAGCCGGCAGAGCAGCCCGAACAGGCTGCGCAGGTCCTGTGCGTTGTGCTCCCCGACGCGGCGGAGGTCGCGGGCGCTGCCGCCGCGGAGGTAGTCGAGCCAGGCGCGCGGCGCCTCGGCGCCGGGCAGGTCGTCCTCGCGCACCACGCCGAGCAGGCTGCGTTCGGCGGTCGCCAGCCGGCAGTTGGGCCACACGCCGCGCCAGCGCCGGCGCACCGGGTGCAGCAGGTCGAGATGGGCGAGGCCGGCGAGCGGATTGGGCAGGCGCGCGAGCCGGTAGCGGGTCGCCAGCAGGGGGGCGTCGTAGCTGCGGCCGTTGTAGCTCACCACCACCGTGTCGGGACGCAGCCAGTCCGCGAAGGCGCGCAGCATCGCGGTCTCGGCGGCCAGGGTGGTGATGGTGAGCTGGCGCAGGCGCAGCATGCCCTCGTGCCAGTCGGCGGCGCCGATCATGAAGGCGCGCGTCCCGGTGCCGCCGGCGAGGCCGGTGGTCTCGGTGTCGAAGGACAGGAAGCGCGCGCAGTCCACCGGCCCGACCGGGTGCGGAGCGCTGTTGGCGCCGGGCGGCGGCGGCCGCGGCGTGCCGCGCACGCGGCAGGCGTCGATGTGGGGCGGCGGCGGAGCCCAGGCGAAGCGCTGTTCGAGATAGCGCAGCCCGGGCGCGATCTCCTCGCCGTGCAGGGTGCGGTCCGCTGCCCGCTGCGGCCGTTTCGCCGGCGCGAGCAGGCGGTCGCGCTGGACGAGCAGGCGGCGCAGTTCCTCGGGCACGGGCGGGCGTCGTGCCGGTGCAGGCGGGCGCGGCGGCGGCACGGCCTGCGGGCGCGGGACGTCCGCGGCCTGGAGGTCCGCGCCGGACGGCACGGTCGCGGCGACGCGCGGTGCCGGCGTCGCCGCCCGTTCGCCCAGCGCGCCGCCGCCCGCCTGCTGCCGCAAGGCCCGCAGCCGTCGTGCGAGTTCGCTCACGGGATCCTTCCCCTCAGGCCGCCAGCAGCGCCAGCACCTGGCCGGCCAGCGCCTTGGGCGTGGCCGCGGGATCGGCGCCGTCCTCGTCGGCCGCGAGCACCGGCCCCACGCAGCCCGGGCAGCCGGCGCGGCAGTCGCAGCGCGCGACCAGTTCGCGCGCGCGGGCGAGGATCTCGTCGCGGCGCAGGAACAGCGGTTCGGACAGGCCGACGCCGCCGGGGAAGTTGTCGTACAGGTAGGCGGTCGGCACGAAGCGCGCGTCGTCGTCCATCGCCAGCGCCTGGCCGTCGGCGTCCCGCAGCGTGCCGCGGCCCTGGCCGTCGCGGTCGGCGAACCAGGCGCCGTCGCCGCTGCCGACCGCCTTCTGCAGGTCGCGCGCCTCGGCCATCACCGACACCGTGGCGACCACGTGCAGCGCGTAGGCGGCGCCGAGGAAGCCGTCGAGCGCGCGCTGCCTGGAGGCGAAGGCCGCCTCGAGCACGTCCTGCGGCAGCGCCCACCACACCGCCGTGGTGTGCAGCTCCTGGTCGGGCAGGTTGACCGGTCCGTAGCCGATGTTCTCGTGGGTGTAGTAGCGGATCTTCTTGTAGCCCGACACGCGCCGCACCACGTGCACCTCGCCGTGGTGGGTGGTGCCGCGGCCGGACTTCGCACCGTCGAACTGCTCGAGCACCTTGAGCCGGGTGTAGTCGATGGCGTCGGTGTAGTAGTCGACGTTGGTGCGGGTGACGTAGGCCTTGCGACCCTCCCAGTCCAGCCGCTCCACCTGGAACGGCGCGCTCTGCACCATGTGGATGGCGCCCTCGTAGAGGGTCAGCGCGGCAGCGGAGTAGTCCACCTCGGCGATGATGGTCTGCCGCCCCTCGGTGCGGTCGACGACGACGAAGTTGCCGTCCGCCACCGAGCGCAGGCTGACCGCCTGCGCCGGGTAGCTGTCGGCGATCCACTCCCAGCGGTCGCCCTCCTGGTGCAGCACGCCGGACTCGCCCAGCACTTCGAGGAAGTCCTGCGGGTCCAGCGGACCGAAGCGCTCGCCGGCGAGGAAGGGCAGTTCGAAGGCCGCGCAGCGGATGTGGTCGAGCAGGATCAGCGCCTGGTCGGCGTGGATGCGCGCGTGCTCCGGCGGCGCGCCCTGGAAGAACTCCGGGTGGCGCACGAGGTACTGGTCCATCGGGTCGCTGGACGCGACCAGCACGCCCAGGGAGGGCTGCTGGCGGCGGCCGGCGCGACCGAAGCGCTGCCAGGTCGCGGCGATGGAGCCCGGATAGCCGTTGAGCACGACCACGTCCAGGCTGCCGATGTCCACGCCCAGCTCCAGCGCGGAGGTGCTGACGATGCCGTCGATGTTGCCGGCGCGCATCTCGCGCTCCGCCGCGCGGCGCTCGGTCGGGAGATAGCCGCCGCGATAGGCGCGGATGCGCGGCGGGCGCCGCGGGTCGTGGTCGAACACGTCCTTGAGGTACTTGGTCAGCACCTCGACCATCAGCCGGGTCTGGGCGAACACCAGGGTCTTGAGGCCCGCGCGGATCGCCAGCCGCGCGATGCGGTTGGACTGGGAGCGCGCCGAGGCGCGCAGGCCGAGATCGGGATTCACCACCGGCGGGTTCCACAGCAGCACGTGCCGGTCGCCGCTGGGCGCGCCGCTTTCGGTGACCGCCGCGCACTCGGCCTCGATCAGCGCCTCCGCGTGCGCCTGCGGATTGCCGATGGTGGCCGAGCACAGGATGAACTGCGGGTCCGCGCCGTAGAACGCGCACACCCGCTTGAGCCGGCGGATCACGTTGGCCACGTGCGAGCCGAACACGCCGCGGTAGGTGTGGACCTCGTCGATCACCACGTACCGGAGGTTCTCGAAGAACTGCGCCCACTTGGTGTGATGCGGCAGGATCGCCTGGTGCAGCATGTCGGGATTGCTGACCACGATGTCGCCGTGCAGGCGGATCGCCGCGCGCGCGTCGCCGGGCGTGTCGCCGTCGAAGGTGAAGGCCTTCACGCCCAGGTCGCCGGCGCGGTTGAGGTCGAGCAGCTCGGCCACCTGGTCCTGCGACAGCGCCTTGGTCGGGAACAGGTAGAGCGCCTTGCCCTCGCCGCGCATGGTCGCGGCCACCACCGGCAGCGTGTAGCAGAGCGACTTGCCGGAGGCGGTCGGCGTCACCACCACCACGTTGCGGCCGGCCTGCACCGCGTCCCAGGCCTCGGCCTGGTGGCTGTAGAGCCGGGTGATGCCGCGCGCCGCGAGCGCGGCGGCCAGCGCCGGCGGCAGGGCCTCCGGCAGCGGCGCGTAGCGGCCCTCCCGCCCCGGCGTCGAGATGACGCCGGTGATGCGGTCGGCGTACTTGCCCTGCAGCCGGTGCGCCAGGGCCCGGCCATCGAGACGGGCGTCGCGACGGGCCAGCGCCGCGTCGCGGTGGGGTGGGGCGGTGAGTGCGGACATCGGCGGCGGCGCGGCGGGAACGGCGCGCCGTTGTAGGGCATGGCCGTCTCAGGGCGTGAGACGGCTTCGTCGAGGAGTGCGTGGAGAGGAGTGAGAAACGAGGCGGACGGCCGTCCTGCTGTTCCGGGCGGACAGGGAGTGCGGTCCGAGGACGCGCCACCGGCTCATCCTCGTTTCTCACTCCTCACTCCTCACTCCTCACTCCTCACTCCTCACTCCTCACTCCTCACTCCTCACTTCTCACTCCTCACTCCTCACTTCTCACTTCTCACTTCTCACTTCTCACTTCTCACCTCCCACTCCCGCCCTCGCTCCTCCCCAAGGGCGTCACGCGACCGCAACCGGTCGCGCACGGCGGATTCACCGCCGATCCGTAGCCTGACGTCCACTTCGGGGCGCGCCCCGATCCCTCTTACGGAGCCACCTCTCATGACCGCATCCCGCGACGATCTTTCCAGGGAAGAGCGCAGGCAGGAGGCCCGGGACATGAACCGGGACCCCATCACCAAGGCGCCCGGCGCCCATCCCGTCGGCGTCGGCGTGGGCACGGCCGCGGGCGGTGCCGCGGCGGGCGCTGCGGCAGGTGCGTTCTTCGGACCGATCGGCGCACTGGTCGGCGTGGTCGCAGGCGGTCTTGCCGGCGCCGCGGCGGGCAAGGGCGTCGCAGAGCGCCTCGACCCCACCGCGGAGAAGGAATACTGGCGCGAGGCCCATCGCGACCGGCCCTACGTGGTCGAGCGCAAGGACGGCGACTACGACTACGACCGCGACTACGCCGCGGCCTACGGGCTCGGCCTGCAGGCGCGCGAGGCGGATCTCGACCGCAGCTGGGACGAGAGCCTCGAAGGCGACCTCGGCCGCCGCTGGGAGGCCGAGCGGGGCGAGTCGCGGCTGTCCTGGGACGAGGCGCGGCCGGCGGTGCGCGACTCCTGGGAGCGCAGCGACCGCACCTACCGGACCTACGACCTCGTCGACCGCTACCACGAGAGCCGCTACGCCGAGAGCGACTACTACGACAGCGCCTACGACTACGACGACTACCGCCCCGCCTATCGCTACGGCGCGGAGGCGGGCGGCCGCTACGGCGACCGCCAGTGGGACGACGATCTCGAGCGCGAGCTGGCGCAGAACTGGGAGTCGCGCCGCGGCAAGTCGCGGCTGACCTGGGACAAGGCCAGGGCGGCGGTCCGCGACGCCTTCAGCTCGCGCGAGAACTACAACTCCTATTCCTCGCCCGACTACAGCAAGCAGAGCGACTACCGGGCGGGCGACGAAGGCACGGTGCGCGATCCGCTCAGGGTCGGCGGCAACTTCGATCCGCGCCGCTAGGAACACACACGCCAACGCGCCGGGGCGGTAGCCGGCGCACCAAATACCGGCCGTGCCACGCACGGCCAGCGGAAGGGCCCGCCCGCCGTTTCGGGGGCGGGCGGGCCCGGCACCCCGGAGAGGGTGGGCGACGGGGAGACCATCGCCACCGCACAGGACACGCCAAGGCGTCGGGGCGGTAGCCGGCGCACCAATACCGGCCGTGCCATCCACACGGCCAGCGGAAGGGGCCCGCCCGCCGTTTCGGGGCGGGCGGGCCCGGCACCCCGGAGAGGGGTGGGCGACGGGGAGGTCATCGCCACCGCACAGAACACGCCAACGCGTCGGGGCGGTAGCCGGCGCACCAAATACCGGCCGTGCCGCGCACGGCCAGCGGAAGGGCCCGCCCGCCGTTTCGGGGGCGGGCGGGCCCGGCACCCGTCCACACATTGGCGTCGGACGGCGGTGCGGGGACGGACGCGCTCCAGCCATGTCCACCCGGCGTGCATCGCGCGCGGACAACGCGGTCAGCGGGTGGCGGGGCATCGCGGACATGGGGAGGCGTCGCACAAGCTGCAGGAACGGCGGACACGGCACGTCGCTGCTCGCGGATCGTCAGGCGTGCCCGATGCGCCCGCAGGTGCGATCAGCGGACCGCGTCGCGCGCTCCGCCGGCCGGAAGCGCCGCGTCGGATGGCCCCAGGCATACGGCCGTGGCGTTCGCCAGCACGTCCACCCGCCGCTGCCGCAAGGCGTCGATGCCCAGGATCGCCGCCGGCCGGTCGGCCAGGCCCAGCACCGCGAACACCGGCAGCGCGCTGATCCGCACCTCGGTCGGCGGCAGCTGCCAGTCGCCGATGGCCAGCGTGGGCAGGGTGTAGAGCCAGGTCTCGATCACCTGTTCGGCGATGCCGCGGGTGCCGGCCTCGCGACGGCGCAGGCGCCCATCGTCCTCGGCGACGCCCAGCGCGCGCGCCGCCGGCGGGTTGAGGACAGTCTGCGCGGCTCCGGTGTCGACCACGCCGATCACCGGCACGCGGTCTCCGCCATCGCGCAGCTGCGCCGGCACGAACGCGAAGCGCTGCAGGCCCGCCGCGCGCTGCGGCAGCGCGTTGTCCAGGCAGTCCGTGCGCGGCAGGCTGCCCGGCGGCGCCAACAGCACGTGCCCGGCCGGCAGGTCGAAGCGCAGGTCGAACCGGGCCATCAGGTCGTTGCCCAGGATGCCTTCGACCGGCGGCGCGTCGCCTTCGGCGACCTTCGACAGGTCCATCGCCAGCAGTTGCGCCTGCCACCGGAGATCGCCGGACGACAGCGCCTGCAGCGCGGTGACGTGGGTGGCCGCCGTGCTGCCGCCGGCGCCCTGCACCTGCATCCGGCGCGGCGTGGCATCGAGCAGGCCCAGGCGCTCGGCCAGCGCGGCATCGACGACGCTGGCGCCGGCGGCGGTGTCGACCACGAAACTCAGCGGGCGGTCGACGCCGTCGATGCGCACCTGTACGCGCGGATGCTTGCCCACCAGGTGCATCGGGATGCGGTGGCCTTCCGGCGCCGGCGTCGATGGCGACGGCGCGGCAGCGCAGACGGCGGCCTTCGACAGCGACAACAGGCAGATGGGCAGCGCGAGACGGAGCGACATGGCGGAACCTCGTGAAAGGGGCCGCCACTCCATCGCAGTCCGGTATCGGCACGATGTCGGCGCACGCGCCGTTGGTTGCGGCGCTGATACAAGCGCGATACATCCGCGGGCGACAATGGCGGCATGGCTCCCGAGACCGCCCGCATCGTCGTCGTCGACGACGACGCCAGCATCCGCGACGCGCTGTGCGACTACCTGGCCCGCCACGGCTATGCGGTGCGCGCCGCCGATGGCGCGGCCGCGCTCGACCGTCTGCTGGCGCAGGCGCCGGCAGACCTGGTGGTGCTGGACTGGATGATGCCGGGCGAGGACGGCCTGTCGGTGTGCCGGCGTCTGGCCGAGGCCGACGTCGCGGTGCTGATGCTCAGCGCACTGGATACCCCGCCGGACCGCGTGATCGGGCTGGAGGTGGGCGCCGACGACTACCTGGCCAAGCCGTTCGAGCCGCGCGAGTTGCTGGCTCGCGTGCGTGCACTGCTGCGGCGCGGCGCGCAGCTGCGCAGGCAGGCGGCGGCGCCGGCCGAGGGCTACGCCTTCGCCGGATGGACCCTGCAGATCGAGGCACGCGCACTGCGCGCGCCGGATGGCGCCGAGGTGACCCTGACCGCCGGCGAGTTCGCACTGCTGCGCGCCTTCGTGGAGCGCGCCGGCCGCGTGCTCGACCGCGAGCGCCTGATGGCGCTGACGCACGGCGACACGGCGGAGTCCTTCGACCGCGCCGTCGACCTCGCGATCAGCCGCCTGCGTCGCAAGCTCTCCCAGGCCCATCCCGGGGCGGACGCCCTGATCCAGACCCTGCGCGGCGAAGGCTATCGCTTCGCCGCCACGGTGCGGCGCCTGTGAGCCGGCCGCGCGGCATCCTGGCCTTGGTCGGCGGCCTGGCGCTGGCCACCCTGGTGCTGGCACAGGCGGTGGCCCTGGCGGTGGTCGGCTGGTGGCCGGCTCCCCCGGCACCGACCATGGTCCCGGCCGAGGCGGTCGCGGCCCTGGCCGGCACCGCGCCCCCGGCGCCGGGGCTGCGGGTATGGACGCAGGCCGACGCCCCCAGCGGCACGCCGGTGCCGTGGCTGGCGGACCTTGCCGCCGACCGCCTGCAGCGGCCCGCGCCGCAGGTGCGCGCGGTGTGGCAGCGGACGCCGGAGGTGGGCCTGCAGGTGATCGACAGCGGCCAGCTGACGCCCGCCGGGCGGATCGACGCCCAGCGCCAGACGCAGGTGCGCGCGGCCCTGCTGGCGGCCGGGCTGCAGGTGCCGGCGTTCCAGCTCGCGGCCGTGCAGCCCGACGGAACCTGGCGGGTGGTCGGCAGCGTGGACGCCGGGCGCGGGCAGTGGCGCCGGCAGGTGCTGCTGGCGCTGGCGCTGGGCGCACTGCTGATCGCGCCGCTGGCCTGGTGGATGGCGCGCAGGCTCACCGGGCCCCTGCGGCGCCTGGCCGAGGCCAGCGCCCGCATGGACCTGGGCGCCGACGCGCCGGCGGTCCCGGTGGAAGGCGCCGCCGAGGTGCGTGTGCTGGGCCGGGCGATCGCCGATGCGCGGCAGCGCCTGCGCGCGCAGGCCGACGACGTCACCGCGATGCTCGCCGCGGTCGCGCACGACCTGCGCACGCCGCTGACCGGCCTGCGCCTGCGCGCGGAGTCCGCGCCGCCGCCCGAGCGCGAACGCATGGTCGCCGACATCGAGCGCATGCAGGCGATGATCGCCCAGGTGCTGGCCTACGCCCGCGGCGAACTCGCCCCGCTGCAGCGCGAGACCGTCGACGTGGCCGCACTGGCGCAGGAGCTGGCCGCCTCCGCCACCGCGCTCGGCCAGGCGGTCCAGGTGCAGGCCGACGCGCCCGCCATCGTGCAGGGCGACGCGCTGGCCCTGCGGCGCGCGGTGTCCAACCTGATCGACAACGCCGTGCGGTACGCCGGTGCGGCCGAGATCGTCATCCACGGGGACGAGAGCCACGTGCGCATCGACGTGGCCGACCGCGGGCCCGGCATTCCCGCCGACGCGCGCGCGCGCCTGGTGCAGCCGTTCCAGCGCCTGGAGCGCTCGCGCAGCCGCGACACCGGCGGCACCGGGCTCGGCTTGGCCGTGGCCCGCTCGACCGCGCAGCGCCACGGTGGCCGCCTGGACCTGCACGACCGTGCAGGGGGCGGCCTGCTGGCGCGACTGACGTTGCCGCGGGACGCGCTGCGCGCAGGCTAGTCCCGCGGCTGCGCCCGCAGCCGGAGTGGCGCCGCTCCGGCCTCGCACCCCGTCCACACCGGCCCTGCACACTGGGGCGCCCGGCGCCCGGCGCCCGGGCATGGGACAATGCGCGGCCGCAGGTCGCTGCGACCGTCTCCCGCCCTACGCCCGTGGCCGATTCCCCGACGCCGGCGCCGCCCGCGCCGCCGCGTGCCCTGACCGACGCCGACAAGGACGCCATCCGCGCGTCCTACGCGCGCCTGCGCGAATCGCTGCCCGGCTACCGCGTGCGCGCCTCGCAGGGCCAGATGATCGCTGCGGTGGCGCGCGCCCTCGGCCGCGAGGGCGGGGTGGCCGCGATCGAGGCGCCGACCGGCACCGGCAAGTCCATGGCCTACCTGCTCGCCGGCCTGCCGCTGGCGCGGGCGGCGAAGAAGAAGCTCATCGTCGCCACCGCGACCGTCGCCCTGCAGGAGCAGCTCGTGCAGCGCGACATCCCGCAGTTCCTGCGGGTCACCGGCAACGACGCCAGGGTGGTGCTCGCCAAGGGCCGCCAGCGCTACGCCTGCGTGCGCAACCTGCAGGAACTGGCCTCCGGCGCGGACGCCCCGCAGGGCGGGCTGGACCTCGGCGCCTACGGCGAGGTCGCGGCCTGGAGCCGTCCGCCGCGGCCGGGCGAACCGGCCACCGTCGCCGCCCTGCTCGACGCCCTGGTCAAGGGCAGCTGGGACGGCGACATCGACCGCACGCCGCTGCCCGTCGAGGACGAGACCCGGCCGCTCATCACGACCACTGCCGGCGGCTGCGCCGGGCGCCGCTGCGCCTACCTCGCCCACTGCCCCTTCGTGCTCGCGCGCAACGCACTGCGCGAGGCGGACATCGTCGTCGCCAACCAGGACCTGGTGCTGGCCGACCTGATGATCGCCGGCGACGAGGAGGAATCCGGCGGCGTGCTGCTGCCGGCGCCGCAGGAGGCCTTCTACGTCTTCGACGAGGCCCATCACCTCGCCGGCAAGGCCATCGACCGCGGCGCGGCGGAGGTCCACATCGCCGATGCGCGCCGCCGGCTGGCGCGGCTGCGCGCGCAGCTCTCGCCGACCTACGCGCTGGTGGACAAGGACCGCATCGGCAAGCTGGCGCTCGACGAGATCGACCGCACCCTCGCCGAACTCGACGTCGCCCTGGACGACCTCGACCTGACCATCGACACCTCGTGGACGCCCTCGATGGACGAGGACCCGCCGAGCTGGCGCGCGCCGCTCGGGGTGCTGCCCGACGACTGGCGCCGGGCCGCGGAGCATCTGCGCGAACTCACCGCCAGGGTCGTGCGCTGGGTGTCGGCCGCCGCCCGGACCGTCGCCGAGAGCCGGCACGAATCGACCGGCAGCGAGGCCGTCGCACGCGAGCTGGGCCTGGCGCGCGAGCGCGTCGAGCGCCAGCACGCGGCCTGGTGGCTGTGGTCGCTGGAGGACAACCCGGACTACGCGCCGACCGCGCGCTGGGTCACCCGCGGGCGCGACGGCGGCCTGGTCTGCCACGCCTCGGCGGTCTCGGCGGCGCCCGTGCTCAAGCGCGCGCTGTGGCCGCAGGCCGCGGGCGTGGTGCTGACGTCGGCCACCCTCTCCGCCGGCGGCGACTTCCGCGCCTTCGCCGCGCAGGTGGGCCTGCCCGACCACGCCGAGACGCTGAGCCTGGCCTCGCCCTTCGATCTCGAGGCGCAGGCCCGCCTGGTGGTGCCGCGCCTCAAGACGATGCCGGACGACCGCGAGGGCCACGCGCGCGAGGTCGCCGCCTGGCTCGAGGACGGGCTCGACTGGCGCGCCGGCAACCTGGTGCTGTTCACCTCGCGGCGCAAGCTGGAGAGCGTCCTCGACCTGCTCCCGGCGGCGCGGCGCGCCACGGTGCGCGCGCAGGGCGCCAAGGCCAAGCAGGCCCTGCTCGACGAGCATGCCGAGGCCGTGGCGGCGGGCGAGGGCAGCACCCTGTTCGGACTGGCGAGCTTCGGCGAGGGCCTGGACCTGCCCGGCAGGCTCTGCGAGACCGTGGTGGTGACCCAGCTGCCGTTCGCGGTGCCCACCGACCCGGTGGACGCCACCTATGCCGAGTGGCTGGAGTCCAACGGACGCAACGCCTTCGTCGAGGTCAGCGTGCCCAATGCGATCCGCACCCTCACCCAGTACTGCGGGCGCCTGATCCGCAGCGAGGACGATGCCGGGCGCATCGTCATCCTCGACCGCCGCATCGTCGCCAAGCGCTACGGCGCGCAGATGCTGCGCGCGCTGCCGCCCTTCGCCCGCGAGATCGCGCGCTGAGCTGCGGAATCCGTCTCTGTGGGAGCGGCTTCAGCCGCGATGCTTCCCCTTCCGGAACGAAACGGGTCGCGGCTGAAGCCGCTCCCACGGGTATCCTTGCCATGATGTCCGACGCCGTCCTCCAGACCTTCGTCGAGCGCCATCGCCGCCTGTTCGTGCTGACCGGGGCGGGGTGCAGCACCGCCTCGGGCATTCCCGACTACCGCGCCGCCGACGGGAGCTGGAAGCGCACCCCGCCGGTGACCTTCCAGGCCTTCATGGCCGAAGCGCACACCCGCAGGCGCTACTGGGCACGGAGCCTGGTCGGCTGGCGCCGCTTCGGGCGCGCGCAGCCGAACGCCGTGCACCACGCGCTGGCGCGGCTGGAGGCCGACGGTCGCTGCGCGCTGCTCGTCACCCAGAACGTCGACCGCCTGCACCAGGCGGCCGGGAGCGTCGACGCGGTCGACTTGCACGGTCGGCTCGACCGGGTGCGCTGCATGGCCTGCGAGGCGCGTCTGCCGCGCGCGGCGTTCCAGGTGGAGCTGGAGGCGCGCAACCCGGCCTGGGCGGCGCTCGATGCCGCGGACGCGCCCGACGGCGATGCCGACCTCGAGGGCGTGGACTTCGACGGCTTCCGGGTGCCGGACTGCCCGCACTGCGGCGGCCTGCTCAAGCCCGACGTGGTGTTCTTCGGCGAGAACGTGCCGCGCGCGGACGTCGAGCGCGCCTTCGCCGGCCTGGGCCGCAGCGACGCCGTGCTCGTGGTCGGCTCGTCGCTGATGGTCTATTCCGGCTTCCGCTTCGTGAAGAAGGCCGTCGACCTCGGCCTGCCGGTGGCCGCGGTCAACCGCGGCCGCACCCGCGCCGACCCGCTGCTGTCGCTCAAGGTCGAGGACGACTGCGCGGCCGCGCTGGGCTTCCTCCTCGCCCACGCGGCGCCGGGGGCGTCCTCCGCGGCGTGAAGGGCGCGGCGCGGGACATCGGGAGCGGGACACGAGGCAGGACGCCGTCGCGTCCGCCTTTCCCGCACCGGCCTCGCGCCGGCGCGTCGCGGCTGGCAGACTGCGCGCCCCGCGCTCCGGCGCGCGCAGCGAATGGAGGTCCGGCATGAGCGACAGCGACATCGTCGTCCGCGACAGCAACGGCAACACCCTGGGCGACGGCGACGCGGTCACGCTCATCAAGGACCTGAAGGTGAAGGGCACCTCGGTCACGCTCAAGCGCGGCACCTTGGTGAAGAACATCCGCCTCACCGACGATCCCGACGAGATCGAGTGCAACGTCGAGAAGGTCAAGGGCCTGGTGCTGCGCACCGAGTTCCTCAAGAAGGCCTGACCGGCCCGCTGCGGACCGCGCCCGCTTGAAGTCCCACGCCCGCATCGCGACCTACCGCCGCCTGCGCGAGCAGCCGCTCTGGCGCCTGCTCGCGGCCGACCACGCGCCGGAGATCCTCGGCCTGCTGCAGAGCCTGCTGTTCGAGGGCGAACGCCGCCTGCCGGCCTCGGCCCTGCACGAGCGCCTGCAGCACGAGCTGGACGCGCTGGCGGGCGCCGATCTCCCGCGCGAGCTGGCGCGCACCGCCCAGGCCTACGTCGCCGACTGGCTGGCGCAGGGCTTCCTCGAACGGCGCCTGCCGGACGGTGCGGCGGAGGAGGAGTACGAGCTTTCCACCCAGGCGGTGCAGGCGCTGCGCTTCGTCGCCGGCATGGACGCACCGCGCGCGGCCGCGACCGAGAGCCGCCTGTCGCTGGTGATCGACGAGCTGGTCCAGCTCGCCGAGCAGACCGAGAGCGATCCCGCCGCGCGGCTGTCGGCGCTCTACGCCGAGCGCGACCGCATCGAGGCGGAGATCGCGCGCGCCGGCGAAGGCCGGGTCGCGCCGCTCGACGGCAAGCGCGCGCTGGAGCGCGCCCGCCAGGTCATCGCCCTGGCCGACGAGCTGACCGAGGACTTCCGCCGCGTGCGCGACGACTTCGAGCGGCTCAACCGCGAGTTCCGCGAACGCATCATCGACGACGAGGGCGAGCGCGGCGACGTGCTCGAACGCCTCTTCGCCGGCATCGACGTGATCGCCGAGAGCGACGCCGGGCGCAGCTTCGACGCGTTCTGGCGCCTGCTCAACGACCCGGAGCGCAGCGCGCGCCTGGACGCCGCGCTCGACGCGGTGCTCTCGCGCGGCTTCGCGCGCCGCCTGACCCGCGAGGAGCGCGCCTTCCTGCGCGGGCTGACGCGGGTGATGCTCGAACGCGGCGGCCACGTCCACGACGTGCTGCAGCACGTCGCGCGCAGCCTGCGCGGCTTCGTGCAGCACCGCGGCTACCTGGAGCAGCGCCGCCTCAACCAGCTCCTGCGCCAGGCCCAGGCCGAGGCCCTGCAACTGCGCGAGGTCCTGCCGCCGACCCGCGCCACCGGCCACACCCTCGCCCTGACCACCAGCCGCCTGCGCTCGCTGTCGCAGTGGCGCCTGCACGATCCGCGCGCCGCCGCCGTGGACGGCAGCGTGCAGGCCGGCGCCGGCGCCGCGATCTCCCTGGACAGCGTCGGGGAACTGGTCGCCGCCTCCGAGATCGACTTCCGCAGCCTGAAGGCCGACATCGCCGGCCTGCTCGAACGCCACGACCGGCTCTCCATCGCCGAGGTGTTCCGGCAGCGCCCGCCGGCCCAGGGCCTGGGCAGCGTGATCGGCTGCCTCTCGCTCGGCGTCCGCCATGGCGAGGTCGCGCCCGACGCCACCGAGACGGTGGCCTGGGAGGGCGCCGACGGCACCTGGCGGCAGGCGCGCATTCCCCTCCTGTGGTTCACCCGGGAAAAACGTCATGAACTGGTCTGACCTCGAAGACGCCGAACCGGCCTCCGCGCCGCAGGACGCGTCGCCGGCGGAGGCCGCGCGCGCGCTCTACCCCGGCGACCGCGGCGACCTCGCCCTCGACGCGCGCCGCGCCCTGTGCCAGCTGCTGGCCGGGCCCAGCGTCGATGCGCAGCGCCACCCGCAGCTCTGGCCGGCGCTGCTGGGCCACGAGGACGCGCTGCGCGCGCGCCTGTCGGAGCTGTTCCTGGAACTGGTGATCGACCGCGACACCGGCGTGGCCTTCACCCGCCAGGCCGACACCGGCGAACTCGACACGCCCATCCTGCTGCGCACCGCGCCGCTGACCTTCATCGACTCGGTGCTCCTGCTGCACCTGCGCCAGCAGCTCGCGGAGGCCGACGCGCAGGGGCACCGCGCGGTGGTCGCCGAGGCCGGGCTGGTCGAGGCGCTGACCGTGTACGAGAAGAACCTCTCCACCGACCGGGCCGGCTTCGAGCGCCGCGTCGGCGCCGCCATCGTCAAGATGAAGGAGAGCCACGTGCTCACCCGGCTGCGCGGCAGCGAGGACCGCTACGAGGTCTCGCCCGCCCTGAAGCTGCTGTTCCCGGCCGAGGACGTGCAGGCACTGACCGCGGTGTACCGGACCTTGCGCGAATCCGGCACGGCCGCCGGACAGGACCCCGACGCATGAAGAAGACGCGCACGCCCGCCGCGCCGGTCGAGGCGCTGTTCCTCGACGACCTGCCCGATCCGCGCGCCGAGCAGTTCCGCATGCGCCGCCTGCAGGTGCACAACTGGGGCACCTTCAGCGGCCTGCACACGGTGCCGATCGCCGAGCGCGGCTTCCTGTTCGTCGGCCGCTCGGGTTCCGGCAAGTCCACCCTGCTGGATGCGATGTCCGCCCTGCTGGTGCCGCCGGCCCTGGTGGACTTCAACGCGGCCGCGCGCGAGGCCGAGCGCAGCGGCCGCGACCGCAACCTCGTGTCCTACGTCCGCGGCGCCTGGGCCGACCGCACCGACGCCGACTCCGGCGAGATCGCCACCCAGTACCTGCGCCGCGGTGCGACCTGGAGCGCGCTGGTGCTGGAGTACCGCAACGCGCTCGGCCGCACGGTCAGCCTGGTGCGGCTGTTCTGGATCGCCGGCGCGGGCTCCGCCGCCGCCGACGTGCGCAAGCACTACATGGTGTGCGAGCGGCGCTTCGACATCGCCGGGGAGCTGGAGGGCTTCGACCTCGACCTGCGCCGCCTCAAGGCGCGGCTGGGCGAGGACGTGCACCACTTCGAGAACTTCGCCGGCTACGCCGAGCGCTTCCGCCGCGTGCTCGGCATCGGCAGCGAGATGGCGCTGAAGCTGCTGCACAAGACCCAGTCCGCCAAGAACCTCGGCGACCTCAACCATTTCCTGCGCAGCTTCATGCTGGAGGTGCCGGACTCCTTCGCGGCGGCGGACCGCCTCGTGGCCGACTTCGCCGACCTCGACGCCGCGCACCGCGCCGTGGTCGCCGCGCGCGAGCAGGTGGACGTGCTCGCGCCCGCGCGCGAGGACCACCAGGCCCTGCTGGCACTGCGCCGCGCCAGCGGCGAACTGCTCGAGCTGCGCGCCGGCATCGACGCCGTCCGCGAGCAGCGCCGCCTCGCCCTGCTCGACGCGCGGCTGCAGGACCTGGCCACGCGCGACGCCGCGCTGGAGGCCGAGGAAGGCCAGCGCGCGGCCACGCTCGCCAACCACGAGGCCCTGCTCGCCGACCTCGAACGCCAGCACCTGGAGCAGGGCGGCGACCGCATCGTGCGCCTGGAGCAGGAGCTGGCCCGGGTCGAGGCCGAGCGCGACGTGCGCACCGCGCGCCGGCGCAAGGCCGAGGACGCCTGCCGCGAACTCGACTGGGACCTGCCTGGCAGCGCGCAATCCTTCGCCGAGGCGGCCGCCCGCGCGCGCGACCTGCTGGAGACCGCCCGCGCCCGCACCGAGGCGCTCGACGAACGCATCGCCGAGCGGCGCATCGCCAAGCGCGACGACGAACGCCGCTTCGCCGAGGTGCGCGCCGAGATCGCCGCGCTCGAACAGTCGCCGTCCAACATTCCCTCGCGGATGCAGGCGCTGCGCGCGCGGCTGTGCGAGGCGCTCGGCCTCCAGCCCCAGGCGCTGCCCTTCGCCGGCGAGCTGATGCAGGTGCGCGAGGACGAGGCGAAGTGGCGCGGTGCCGCCGAGCGCCTGCTGCACGGCTTCGCGCTCTCGCTGCTGGTGGACGAGCGCCACCATGCGGCGGTCGCGCGCTGGGTGGACGAGACCCACCTGGGCACGCGCCTGGTCTACCACCGCATCGGCCGCGACGACGCGCTGATGCCGCGCCGGCCGGGCGAGCGCTCGCTGGTGCACAAGCTCGAACTGGCCGACCACCCGCACCGCGAGTGGCTGCAGGGCGAGCTGGCGCGCCGCTTCGACTACGCCTGCGTCGATTCGCCGCGCGCGCTGGCCCAGGCCGAGCGCGCGGTCACCCGCGAGGGACAGGTCAAGCACGGCGGCAGCCGCTACGAGAAGGACGACCGCCACGCCATCGGCGACCGCAGCCGCTGGGTGCTGGGCTTCGACAACCGCGAGAAGCGCGCGCTGTTCGAGAAGGAGGCGCGCGAACTCGCCCGCCGCATCGGCGCCTGCGAGAGCGAGGTCGCGGCGATCGGCGCCGAGCGCCAGCGCGACCTGCTGCAGGTGCGCGCGGCGCAGACCCTGGCCGATCTCGCCTGGGACGACATCGACGTCGCCCCGCGCCTGCAGCGCATCGCCGACATCCGCGGGCAGCTCGACGCGCTGCGCTCGGGCGACGCCACCCTGCGCGCCCTGGGCGAGCGCATCGAGGCCGAGCGCGCCGCGCGCGAGGCGGCGCGCCGCGGCCTGCTGGAGATCCAGGGCGAGCGCGTGGCCCTGGCGCGCGAGCGCAGCGAGGCCGCGACGCAGCGCGCCCGGTGCGCGGAGGCCGCGACCGTGGCGCCGACCCCGCTGCAGGCCGAGGGCCTGGCCGCGCGCCTGGGCGACCTCACCGCGCTGCCGCTGACCCTGAACAACATCGAGAGCCGCTTCCGCGAGATCGACCGCGCCCTGGTCGCCGAGATCGGCGAGCGCGCGCAGGAGGACAGCCGGCTGGCGCAGCGCATCGAGACCGCCTTCCGCGAGTTCCGTCGGCGCTGGCCGGAGGACGCGGGCGACTTCACCCCCGACCTCTCGGCGGCGGACGACTACCTCGCGCGCCTGCGCCGGCTCGAACTCGACGGCCTGCCGCGCCACGAGGCGCGCTTCTTCGAGCTCCTGCAGACCCGCAGCAAGCAGAACCTCACCGTGCTGCAGCGCCACCTCGGCGAGGCGCGCAAGGCCATCGGCCAGCGCCTGGACGAGGTCAACGCCAGCCTGGAGCAGGTGCCCTTCAACCGTGGCACCGTGCTCACCATCGAGCTGACCGACCGCCGCCTGCCCGAGGTGCTGGAATTCCAGCAGCGGCTGCGCGAGGTGCTCGCCCACCACCAGACCGAGGACCGCGCGCTGGCCGAGGCGCAGTTCGGCGTGCTGCGTGCCCTGGTGGCGCGCCTGGGCGCGGACGATCCCGAGGCCCGGCGCTGGCGCGAGCAGGTGCTCGACGTGCGCCTGCACGTGGAGTTCCACGGCGTGGAGATCGACGCCCAGACCCACGCCCAGGTCGAGGTCTACCGCAGCGGCGCCGGCAAGTCCGGCGGCCAGCGCCAGAAGCTGGCCACCACCTGCCTCGCCGCCGCCCTGCGCTACCAGCTCGGCGGCGAGGACGGCGGCCTGCCGCGCTACGCCGCCGTGGTGCTCGACGAGGCCTTCGACAAGGCCGACAACGAGTTCACCGCACTGGCGATGAACATCTTCGAGAACTTCGGCTTCCAGATGATCGTCGCCACGCCGCTGAAGTCGGTGATGACGCTGGAGCCCTTCATCGGCGGCGCCTGCTTCGTCGAGATCAGCGGCCGCCACGACTCGGGCACCCTCCTGATCGAGTACGACGACGCCGGCCGCCGGCTCAAGCTGCCCGAGCGTGCCCGCCGGGACGATGCGCTCGCCTGAGGCCCTGCGCGCGCGCCTGCGCGCGACCTGGCGCAGCCGCCACCGGTCGTGGCTGGGCGGGGGCGGTGTCTGGCCGCACGATCTGCCCGTCCCGAGGCCGAGCGGCGAGGCGATCCTGCGCGACTGGGCAGGCTTCGACGCCTGGCTGCGGGCGTGGCAGGCGATCGACGACGCCGGCATCGGTGAGGTCGAGTGGGATGTCGTCACGCCGCGGCGGGTCGGCCCGCAGCGGGTCCCGATGCGTTGGCATTTCGCCGATGCCTGCGCTGTCGCCGCGGCGGTGGGCGAGGCGCAGGCGTGGGCGCGTGCCGACGTCCGCTTCCGCATGCTGCGTGCGCGCTGGTCGGGGCTGGCGCCGGACCCGGCCCGGCTCGACGCTGCCCTGCGGCGCAGCAGTGCCGCCCTCGCGGAGTACGCCGACGACGACTTCGCCCGGCTTGCGGACGTGGTGGACTGGCTTTGCCGGCATCCGCAGTCGGGCCTGTTCGAGCGGCAGCTCCCGGTCGAGGGCATCGACAGCAAGTGGCTGGGCCGCCGTCGCGGGCTCGTCCGCGACTGGGTCGCCGCGGTGCGTGGCCTGGATCCCGGCCTCGACTTCCACGCCGTCACGGGGCTGCGCCCGCCGCCGGCCCGGATGCGCCTGCGCCTGCTCGATCCCGCCCTCCGTGCCGCCGCCGGCGGTCTCGGCGACATCGAGTCGCCGGTGGCGGAACTGGCCGCCCTCGCCATCGACCCGGCCTGCGTGGTCGTCGTGGAGAACCGGGACACCGGGCTGGCGTTCGAGGATGTCGAGGGCGTCGCCGTGCTGATGTCGCGCGGCTATGCGGTGGACGTGGTGGAGCGACTGCCCTGGCTGGCCGCGGCCCGGATCGTCTACTGGGGCGACATCGACACGCACGGACTCGCCATCCTCGCGCGGCTGCGGGCCCGCCTGCCGGACGTCCGTGCCGTGCTGATGGACGAGGACACCTTCCTGGCCCATCGCATCCTCTGGAGCGAGGAGGTCGCGCCCGACCGCGTGTCCGCGCACCCGACGCTCCGACCGGAGGAAGCGCGGCTGCATGCCGACCTTCTCCATGGCCGCTGGGGCCCGGGCCGGCGCCTGGAGCAGGAGCGGATCCCCTGGGACCATGCCTGGCCCCGGATCGTCGCAGCCCTGGGCGAGGGGTAGCGCAGCCGCCGCCGCACCGCCGGCACGTGGCCGGTGCAGGTCGATCACACCGGGAAGGCGCGCCCTTCACCCGTCGCACAACAGGCGACCGGCAAGGTCTGGATGGCGCGTCGCCACGCGGCGCGCGACGGCGGTCATGGAGGAGCAGCGATGGGTGCGTCCGCGTCCCGCACCGGAATGCAGACGCCGCGGCGCGGCCGGGCCGTGCCGGCGGACCCGCGCCCTGCGGTCCTGGGCATCGGCGGCATCGGGCGCGCGCCGGACGCGCGCCGGAGGTAGGGCATGGCACGCAGGATTTCCGCGGCAGACCTGGACATCGCGATCGAGAGCGGCAGCGAGGCGGCGCTGTTCCGCTGGTTCGTCGCCAGCTTCCTGTTCGGCAAGCGCATCGGCCAGCAGATCGCGGCACGGAGCTGGCGCGCGCTGGTGGAGACGCACGGCCTCGACAGCGCGGAGAAGATCCGCGCCACGCCGCACGCCGAGCTGGTGCGCATCCTCGACGAGGGCGGCTACGCGCGCTACGACGAGTCCACGGCGCGCCGCCTCGTCGACATCTGCACCCGCCTCGTCGAGGACTACGACGGCGGCATCCTCGGCCTCTACGAGGCCTCCGACGGGCGCGCCGACTTCGAGCGCCGGATCCGCGCCTTCCGCGGCGTGGGGCCGGTGACCCTGCGCATCTTCATGCGCGAGGCCGGCCCGGTGCTGTTCGACCTGCCGCGTTCGCGCGAGGGCGGCGCGCGGCCCGGTCGCGCCGCCTGAACCCATCGCGTCCCCCGGAAGGCAGCGCAGGGTCCGCGCGCACCGGCGCGTGCCTTCGCATCGCCTCGACCCCCGCGACGCGCTCCGCCGACGCGCGACTGCGGACGAAGGCATTGACGTTGCGCTCGCCGCGCGGGGACTAGGGTCGGCGTTCCCCGGCGGTGCGCAGGGCGCACCGCATCACGCACGACGGAGAACCTGCATGGCCGCTTCCCCCCGCACCGAAGAGCTGGTCGCCGCGCGCGCGTCGAGCGGCGACGTCCCCATCAACGTCCAGGGCGTGGAGCGCACCGCCTCGCTCGCGCTCGGCACCATCGCCGCCCTGGGCGGCCTGCGTCGCGGTGGCGTGGGCGGTCTGCTGCGCCTCGCGGCCGGCGCCGCGCTGATCCACCGTGGCGTCACCGGCCGCTGCGCCCTGAAGCGCGCGCTGGAGGGCGGGAGCCGCCCCTACGCCGCGCAGGTGCGCGAGGAGCAGGGCTGGTCCTCGGCCAAGGTCGCCACGCGCAGCGTCACCATCGCCAGGCCACGCGCCGAGCTGTACGCCCTGTGGCGCGACTTCTCCAACCTGCCGCGCTTCATGGAGCACCTCGAGGACATCGAGGTGATCGACGACACCCGGTCGCGCTGGACGGTCAGCGGCCCTGAGGGGCACATCGTGTCCTGGACCGCGGAGATCACCGAGGACGTCGAGAACGAGCGCATCGCCTGGCGCTCGGACGACGCGGCCGAGATCCGCACCAGCGGCTGGGTGGCCTTCCGCGACGCGCCGAACGGGCGCGGCACCGAGGTGCAGAGCGTGATCGCCTACGAACCGCCGGGCGGCACCTTCGGCCACCTGCTGGCCAAGCTGTTCCGCACCGATCCCGAGACGCTGGCGCGCGACGACCTGCGCCGCTTCAAGCAACTGGTGGAGACCGGCGAGATCGCGACGTCGGAGATGCGCAGCGAGGAGGCCGCACCGCGGCCGGCCGGGCACGATCGGGCGCTGGTGGCCAGTGGCGACGCCGTCGCCGAGGCCGACCGGAAGGAGGGACCCTGATGCGCGCCCTCGTCTGGAACGGCCCGAACCTGCTCAACGTCGAGACGGTCCCGGATCCCGGGATCGTCAATCCCAGGGACGTGGTCGTGCGGACCATCCTGTCGTCGGTGTGCGGGTCGGACCTGCACCTGGTCGACGGCTACGTGCCGGCGATGAAGCCGGGCGACATCCTCGGGCACGAGTTCCTCGGCGAGGTGGTCGAGGTCGGCCGCGCGGTCAGGAACCTGAAGAAGGGCGACCGCGTCATCACCATCTCCATCATCGGCTGCGGCGAGTGCCAGTACTGCCGGCGCGAGGAGTTCAACTGCTGCGACAACTCCAACCCCAAGCCGAGCGCGACCGAGATCGCCTACGGGCATGGCTGCACGGGCATCTTCGGCTACAGCCACGCCTTCGGCGGCTACGCCGGCAGCCACGCCACCTACGTGCGCGTGCCGTATGCCGACGTCAACGCCTTCAAGGTGCCCGAGGACATCCCCGACGAGAAGGCGCTGTTCGTGTCGGACGCGGCACCCACCGGCTACTTCGGCGCCGACATCGCCGACATCGAACCGGGCGACACCGTGGCCGTGTGGGGCTGCGGCGGCGTCGGCCAGATGGCCATCCGCAGCGCCTACCTGCTGGGCGCCGAGCGCGTCGTCGCCATCGACCGCTTTCCCGAGCGCCTGAGGATGGCCGAGGAGAAGGGCGGCGCCATCACCCTCGACTACACCCGCTTCGACGTGCACGAGGCCCTGCTGGAGCTGACCGGCGGGCGCGGCCCCGACCGCTGCATCGACTGCGTCGGCATGGAGGCGCACGGTACCGGCATCCAGGATCTCTACGACAGGACGAAGCAGCAGCTGCGCCTGCACACCGAGCGCGGCACCGCCCTGCGCCAGGCGATCCGCGCCGTGCGCAAGCGCGGCACCGTCTCGGTGCTGGGCGTCTACGGCGGGCTGATGGACAAGTTCCCGATCGGCGCCATCGTCAACAAGGCACTGACCGTGAAGTCGGGCCAGATGCCGGGCCAGCGCTATGCGCCGCGCCTGTTCGAGCACATCCGCAGGGGCGAGCTGGACCCCTCCTGCCTGCTCACCCACCCCATGAGTCTCGAGGACGGCCCCCGCGGCTACGCCCTGTTCAAGCACAAGGACCAGGGCTGCATGCGGAGCGTGTTCCGGCCGTGAGCCGCGTGTCGGAGGAGTGAGGCGTCGGGAGTGAAAAACGAGGAAACGCGCGGCTGCCCTGCGCTGTTCCTCGCGTTTCAGTACTCACTCTGCGCCGCCGCCTCCGCGCGTTCCTCACGTCCCCGCACACTCCTCAGGCGCCTGACCGCCCCCTCCCCTGCGAAGCGGGGAGGGTTGGGGAGGGGGCGCTTCTGCCTTGTGCGGCTGTCCTTCCCGCCCTCGAACCAGCCAGCATCGCAGGTGAGTGCGAGAGCAGGCGAGCGTTGTCCGCGGGAGCGTGTCCGGTCGCCGAACGAAGACAAGCACGCGCTGCGCGCGCTCACCCCCATCCCAGCCTTCCCCCGCAGGCGGGGGAAGGAGCGCGTCGTGCGAGGAGTGCGGCATGAGGAGTGGGAAACGAGGGAAACGCGCGACTGCCCGCGCTCGTTCCTCACGTCTGTACTCACTCGCCGCGACTGCCTGCGTTCGTTCCTGGCGTCTCTGTGCTCACTCTGCGCCGCCGCCTCCGCGCGTTCCTCACGTCCCCGCACGCTCCTCAGGCGCCTGACCGCTCCCTCCCCTGCGAAGCGGGGGAGGGTTGGGGAGGGGGCGCTTCTGCCTTGTGCGGCTGTCCTTCCGGCCTCGAACAAGCCGGGCATTGCAGGCGCGCGGGAGAGCAGGCGAGCGTTGTCCGCGGGAGCGTGTTCGGTCGCCGCATGAAGACAGGCACGCGCTGCGCGCGCTCACCCCCATCCCAGCCTTCCCCCGCAGGCGGGGGAAGGAGCGTCGTGCGAGGAGTGCGGCATGAGGAGTGGGAAACGAGGGGAAGCGCGCGGCTGCCTGTGCTCGTTCCTCGCGTCTCTGCGCACACTCCGCGCCGCTGCCCGCGCCCGCTCCTCACGTCCCCGCACACTTCTCAGGCGCCTGACCGCTCGCTCCCCTGCGTGTACAGCCCGGACACGAGGTGGAAGCGTCACCCTCACCCATCAACTCCTTGGCCATCGTTCTTTGCCACGTCCTACAAAGCGCCGGCAGCTCCCTCCCCTGCGAAGCGGGGGAGGGTTGGGGAGGGGGCGCTTCTGCCTTGTGCGGTTGTCCTTCCCGGCCTCAAACCAGCCGGCCATCACAGGCGCGCGGGAGAGCAGGCGAGCGTTGTCCGCGGGAGCGTGTCCGGTCGCCGCATGAAGACAGGCACGCGCTGCGCGCGCTCACCCCCATCCCAGCCTTCCCCCGCAGGCGGGGAAGGAGTCGGTCGCGCAGACGTGGAGGTTCTCTCGGCGAGGTGCGGGGGATGAGGAATGGAAGCGGGAGACGGTGCGGGATGCTCGTTCTCGTTTCTCACTCCTCCCCACTCACTCCTCAGCAGCCGCTACTTCGCCAGGAAGCGCATCGCCGCGGCGAGGCCGTCGGGCGTGAGGGGATACATGTGGTCGTCGACGAGCTGGCGCACCATGGCGGTGGACTGGGTGTGGTCCCAGCGCTCGCGGGGCACCGGATTGATCCAGGCCACCTTGCGGAAGTGCGCGTGGATGCGGCCGAACCAGGTCGCGCCGGGCTCCTCGTTCCAGTACTCGCTGCTGCCGCCGGCGTGGCTGATCTCGTAGGGACTCATCGCGGCGTCGCCCACGAACACCACCCTGTGCTCCGGGTGGTAGCGGCGCAGCACCTCGAAGGTGTCGACGCGGCCGGTGTCGACCCTGCGCTCGTCCTTCCACACGAAGTCGTAGACGAAGTTGTGGAAGTAGAAGTGTTCCAGCCGCTTGAACTCCGACTTCGCCGCGCCGAACAGCGCCTCGGCCGCGTGCACGTGGTCGTCCATGGAGCCGCCGATGTCGAGGAACAGCAGCACGCTCACCGCGTTGTGCCGTTCCGGGCGCATGCGCACGTCGAGCAGGCCGCCGCCGCGCGCGGTCGCCGCGACGGTGGCGTCGAGGTCGAACTCCTCGGCCGCGCCCTCGCGGGCGAAGCGGCGGAGCCGGCGCAGGGCCATCTTGATGTTGCGCGGCGAGAGCGCGGCATCGCCGTCGAGGGCGCGGAACTGGCGCTGGTCCCACACCTTCACCGCGCTGCGCCCGCCGCCCTGCGGACCGACGCGCATGCCCTCGGGGTGGTAGCCGCCGGCGCCGAAGGGGCTGGTGCCGCCGGTGCCGATCCACTTGCTGCCGCCGGCGTGGCGCTCCCTCTGCTCGGCGAGGCGCCTGCGGAACTCCTCCATCAGCCGCTCCAGCCCGCCGAGCGCCTGCACGCGCGCCTTCTCCTCGTCGCTGAGGTCGCGCCCGAGCGCCTGGCGCAGCCAGTCCTCGGGGATCGCGGCCTCCGGTCCGGCGTGCGCCGCCACGCCCTCGATCCAGCGCCCGAAGGCGCGGTCGAAGCGGTCGTAGTGGCGTTCGTCCTTGACCAGCACCGCCCGCGCCAGCGGGTAGAACGCCTCGGGCTCGGCGAGCGCGAGGTCGGCCTCCAGCGCCGCCAGCAGGTCCAGCCACTCCCGCGGCGTGACGGGAACCCGTTCGGCGCGCAGCGCGTGGAAGAGGTTGAGGAACATCAGTTTCCCGCGCCCGCGCCGATACCTGCACGCAGCGGTCGGTACGAAGCGCGGCCCCCCGGAGCCGCAGCTGACGCCAGGTCCCGATTCCCGATTCCCACTTCCCGCCTCACCTTCCCCGCCGATGCAGAAACGCCAGCCTCTCCAGAAGATGCTGGTCCTGCTCGTTCTTGATGAGGGCGCCGGCGAGGGGTGGGAGGGCGCGGGCGGGGTCCTTGTCGGCGAGGGCCTCGGCGCTCAGGCGGTCGGCCATCAGCAGGCGCAGCCAGTCGATCAGTTCCGAGGTCGAGGGCTTCTTCTTGAGGCCGGGCACCTCGCGCAGCTCGAAGAAGGCGTCCAGCGCGCGGTGCACGAGGCGCTGGTCGATGTCCGGGAAGTGCACGTCGACGATGGCCTTGAGCGTCGCCGCGTCCGGGAAGGCGATGTAGTGGAAGAAGCAGCGGCGCAGGAAGGCGTCGGGCAGCTCCTTCTCGTTGTTGCTGGTGATGAGGATGATCGGCCGGTGCCGGGCACGCACCGTCTGCCCGGTCTCGTACACGTCGAACTGCATGCGGTCGAGCTCGTGCAGCAGGTCGTTGGGGAACTCGAGGTCGGCCTTGTCGATCTCGTCGATCAGCAGCACCGCGCGGCGTTCGCTCTCGAAGGCCTCCCACAGCTTGCCGGGGCGGATGTAGTTGGCGACGTCCTGCACGCGCGGGTCGCCGAGCTGGGAGTCGCGCAGGCGGCTCACCGCGTCGTACTCGTAGAGGCCCTGCTGCGCGCGCGTGGTGGACTTGACGTGCCAGGTGATCAGCGGCGCGTCGAGCGCGGCGGCGACCTCCTCGGCCAGCAGGGTCTTGCCGGTGCCGGGTTCGCCCTTGATCAGCAGCGGTCGCTGCAGCGCGATCGCGGCGTTCACCGCGAGCCGCAGCTCGGGCGTGGCGACGTAGCGGGCGGTACCTTCGAACTGCATGCGCGACATCCTGGCGGCCGGAAACCCGCCATCGTACTGGAGGGCCCGCGGCGCGCGCCGCCGCGGCCGCTCACTCCGCCGGCAGCGGGTTGCCCGGCAGGCGGTTGTGGATGGCGGTCGCGGCGATCGCCGCGGCGCCCACCGCGACGCTGATCTGGTTGAGCGCGCTGACGACGTCGCCGGCCGCGTACAGCCCCTCGACCGAGGTCTGCAGGTGCGCGTCGACCAGCAGCTCGCCGGCCTCGTCCGCCTCCGCGCCCACCGAGCGCGCCAGCGCGGCCTTGGCGTCCGCACCGAGCACCGGGTAGAACGAATCGAAGGTCGCGGCCTTGCCCGGGCCGCGGACCTGGCAGGCGACCGGCGCGCCGTCGTCGCCGTAGAGCAGGCGGATCGCCGTCGGCGGCGGCAGCACCGCGATGCCCAGCGCCTGCGCCCGTCCGGCGTCCGCGTCGGACAGCGTGCCCGGCTCCGACAGCACCGCCGAGACCCGCCGCGAATAGGTGCGCAGGAAGGCCGCGTGGCCCACCACGCCCTTCGGCGGGCCGTAGACGCCGATGCGGTGGTCCTTGGCCTCGTAGCCGTCGCAGATCGCGCAGATGCGCACCACCCCGGCGGCGATGCCGCGGTCGAGGTCCGGGATCGGCGGCATGCGGTCGACCAGGCCGGTCGCCATCAGCACCGTGCGCGCCCGCCAGCGGCGCGCGCCCGCCTCGGCGAGGAAGCCGGCCTCGTCGCGCGCGAGCCGTCCGATGCGGGCGTCCACCGGCTCCACCCCGTACTCCGCCGCCTGACGGCGCAGCTTGTGCAGGAGGTCGGTGCCGGAGATGCCGAAGGGGAAGCCGGGGCAGTTGTGGCTGACCGGGATGTAGTGCGCGCGGCTCTCGCCCGCGCTCACCAGGGTGACACGGCGCCGGAAGCGCGCGAGGTAGGTGGCGGCGGTCAGCCCCGCGGGGCCGGCGCCGATGATCAGGCAGTCGAGGGGCGTGTCGGACACGGGAGCGGCCGGGCGGGGCGGAGCGGCCGATGCTCCCCGCTCTCGCGCCAGCGCCGCGTGGAGATCCGCTCAGGACGCGCTCACCCGTTCTGGGCGAAGGTGTGCGTCCCTCTCCGCGACCGATGCCGCCATGCCCGCGACCCGCTCCGCCGCCCTCGTCCTGGCCCTCCTCCCGCTCGCCGCCACCGCGCAGGACGCGGCGCGCGATCCGCGGTTCGTGCAGTGCCTGGACACGCTGCGCGGCGAGGCGGGCGGCCGGGGCGTGCGCGGCGAGAGCTTCGACCGCTTCATGGCCGACGTCGTGCCCGACCGCAGCGTGCTCGACCTCCTGGACGCGCAGCCCGAGTTCACCACCCCGATCTGGGACTACCTCGCCGGCCTGGTGGACGAGCAGCGCGTCGCCGACGGCCGCGCCATGCTCGCCGAGCACCGCGAGGTGCTGCAGCGCGTGGAGCGCGAGTACGGCGTCGATCCCGCGACGGTGGTGGCGGTGTGGGGCGTGGAGAGCGACTACGGCCGCACCTTCGGCAGGCGTCCCCTGCTGCAGTCGCTCTCGACGCTGGCCTGCGAGGGACGGCGCCAGCCGTTCTTCCGCGGCGAGCTGTTCGCCACGCTGAAGCTGCTGCAGGACGGCGACCTCGCGGACCCGGGCATCACGGGCTCCTGGGCCGGCGCCTTCGGGCACACCCAGTTCATGCCCTCGACCTACCAGCGCATCGCGGTGGACTTCGACGGCGACGGCCGCCGCGACCTGGTGAACAGCATTCCCGACGCGCTCGCCTCGACCGCGAACTACCTCCGGACCTCCGGCTGGCGCAGCGGCGAGCCCTGGGGCATCGAGGTGCGCCTGCCGGCCGGGATGAACACCACCGGCCACGGGCGCCGCAACAAGGAGCCGCTGTCGGCCTGGGCGCAGCGCGGCATCGTCCGCTTCGACGGCAGCCCGCTGGTGCAGGGCGCGCTCGGCGAGAACGCCCGCGCCGGCCTGATCATCCCCGCCGGGCGCGAGGGCCCCGCCTTCCTGGTGTTCCGCAACTACGACGCGATCTACTCCTACAACGCCGCGGAGAGCTACGCGCTCGCCATCGCCTTCCTCGCCGAGCGCCTGCGCGGCGGCCCGGCCCTCCCCCAGGCACCCTGGCCGACCGACGACCCCGGCCTGTCCCGCGTCGAACGCCGCGCGCTCCAGCAGCTCCTGCTCGACCGCGGCCACGACATCGGGGAGGTGGACGGCATGATCGGCACCAACACCCGCCGCGCCATCGCCGCCGAACAGGCGCGGCTCGGCATGGAGCAGGACGGCCGCGCGGGGCGGAGGATCCTGGAGGCGTTGCGCGGGAGGTGAGCTGGGGACGGAGCGGGCGAGGTGGAGCGGGCAGGGAAATCGGGCATCGCTCAACGCGCCGCTGATGCGCGGCCCCGCAAGCTGCCGGGGCGTTTCCCGCCCCGAGTCCATTGCCCCGAGGCCGCTCCATGAGCTTCTCCCCCGAACCCATCGGCTGGGCCGCCACCGCCATCCTGCTCGCCACGCTCGGCCGCCAGGTCTGGGTGCAGTACCGCGAGCGGACCGGGGCGGGGGTGTCCTCGTGGCTGTTCGTGGGGCAGCTCGCGGCCAGCACGGGCTTCGTGGTCTACAGCTGGCTGCTGGAGAACTGGGTCTTCCTCTTCAGCAACGTGGCGATCCTGCTGGTCGCCATCGCCGGCCAGCTCGTCTACCGCCGCAACCGCCGCGCCGAGCGCGGCTGAGCGCCGCTCAGGCGCGTGCGCCGCGCGGCGCGCGGGAGACCAGGGCGAACACCAGGCCGCCGAGCGCCAGCGCGAGCGCCATCAGCAGGGTCCCGCCGAGCCCGCGGGTCGCCGCGATCAGCGTCGGCATGGGCGCGAGCGCGTCCACGATCCGGACCCCGACGAGGAAGCCCAGCCCGGCGCCGAGCGTGCACAGCAGCACGCGCCCGCGGCCGGCGCGGCGCGCGATCCAGGTGGCCACCGGCAGGGCGAGCAGCAGCACCGCCAGCGCGATGGGCGCGAGCGTGCGGGTGAAGCCGGCGAGGTCGTCGAGCGTCGTGCGCAGGCGGTCGCCGGCGGGGATGTCCAGGCCCAGCGCCGCCAGGGCGGCCAGGTTCACCTGGGTCTCCACCAGCGAGCCGAGCACGGTCGCGGTCAGTACGGCGAGGACGAAGGCGACGAGGATGCGGCCGGGTCGGGTCATGAGGTCTCCTGCATTGGCGGTGCCACGACGCGCCGGGCTGCTATGGTCGCGCATCCCGAACATGGAGGCACCGATGTCGTCGCGTACCGTCGCGCTGTTGCTGTGCATGGCATGTCTGGCCTTCGCGCCCGCGCAGGCCCGCGATGCCTACCGGATCGAAACGGTGGCCGAGGGGCTGGAGTATCCCTGGTCGCTCGCCTTCCTGCCCGGCGGCGACGTGCTGGTCACCGAGCGCGTCGGGCGCCTGCGGCTGATCCGCGACGGCCGGCTGCAGCCCGCCCCGGTCGAGGGCGTGCCCGGGGACATCCACGTCGGCCGCCAGACCGGGCTGATGGAGGTCGCGCTCGATCCGCGCTTCGAGGAGAACGGCTTCGTCTACCTGACCCATGCCTACGGCACCACGCCCGCCAACAACACGCGGCTGGTGCGCGCGCGCTGGGACGGCGAGCGCCTGCACGGCGCGCGCGTGCTGTTCGATGCCCTGCCGGCCAAGGCCGGGGACTCGCACTACGGCGGCCGCATCGCCTTCCTGCCCGACGAGACCCTGGTGCTGACGCTGGGCGACGCCTTCGTGCTGCGCGAGGAAGCGCAGAACCCCGCCAACCACCTCGGCAAGCTGGTGCGGCTGACCCGCGACGGCGCCGTGCCCGGCGACAACCCCTTCGCCGATCGCAGCGACGCGGCGCGCGAGATCTACAGCCTCGGCCATCGCAACGTGCAGGGCATAGCGGTGGTGGACGGCCAGGTCTGGGCGAGCGAGCACGGCCCGCGCGGCGGCGACGAACTCAACCGCATCGTGCCGGGCGCCAACTACGGCTGGCCCCTGGTCACCCACGGCGTGGACTACACCTGGGCGCGGATCTCGCCCTATACCGAACTGCCCGGGATGGAGCAGCCGGTGGTGCAGTGGACGCCCTCCATCGCGCCCGCCGGCCTGCTGCACTACACGGGCGGCCTGTTCCCGCAGTGGCGGGGCGACTTCTTCCTGCCGACCCTGGCCGAGAAGAGCGTGCGCCGCGTCCGCCTGCGCGACGGCGCCGAGGCAGGACAGGAGGTGCTGTTCGCGGAGCTGGGCGCCCGCATCCGCGACGTCCGCCAGGCGCCGGACGGCGCGCTCTGGCTGCTCACCGACGAGGAGGCCGGGCGTGTGCTGCGGGTCGTGCCTGTCGCTGGAGAAGCGAACGAGGAGGAGTGAGGAACGAGGGGGGGGCAGATGCGCGTTCCCTCACTTCCCACGTCTCATCTCTCGCTGCTCACCGAGCGCGCTCCTTCCCCCGTTTGCGGGGGAAGGCCGGGATGGGGGTGAGGGAGACGGCGACGGCGTAGAGCGCTGCCGGAAGCCGTCATGCGCACGGCGGCGTGGCGCGGTGGTCCGGGCGTGCGCCACGGGCAGGACGCCCGGGGCGCGACGCCGTGGTCCTCCTCAGAACTGGTAGCGTGCGCGCAGGCCGTAGCTGCGGGCGTCGTTGAGGAAGCGCACGTTGATGCCGGAGCCCACCAGTGCCTTCTGCGACACGTCGTTGTCGAGCAGGTTGCTGCCCCACGCCTCGAACCGCCATGCGCCGCTGAGCGTGGTGAAGCCGATGCCGGCATTGAGCGTGGTCTCGCCGCGCTGGCGGTCGGGGAAGCCGGCGGTCGCCGCATCCTCGATCCGGTCGACGGTGCCGGCGGTATCGGAGATGTAGACCACGTCGCGGTTGTTGTACTGGGTCAGGTAGTACGCGGAGCGGTAGGCGGCCAGCAGCTGCCAGTCGAACGTGCCCGCGGCGACCTCGATCGTCTGCTGCAGGCGCACGTTGAAGGTCAGCTTCGAGGCCAGCGGCAGTTCGTTGCCCGACAGGTCGATCAGCGAGGTGATGCCGCCGGCATCGTGGTTCTGGCTGCGCACGTCGGCGACCGTGCCTTCCTTGATCTCGCTGTTCAAGTAGAGCGCGTTGAGGTTGAGCATGAAGCCGCCGCCGAAGCGCATCACGCTTTCCGCCTCGACACCCCAGATGGCCGACTCGCCGACGTTGCGGTTGACCAGCGAGAAGCCCGTCGCCTCGCCGTCTTGGTTCACCGCGATCACTGCGAGGTCCTGGAAGACCTGGTCGGTGTAGTCGTAGTAGAAGGCGCTGATGTTGAACGTCGACGGCCGGCCGAACCAGCGGTGGCTCGACTTGCTGCCGATCTCCCAGGCCACGATGGACTCCGGGCGGAAGGTCTCGGGGATGTCCTCGGGGTCGAAGGTGTCGTTGAAGCCGCCGGCCTTGTGTCCGCTGGAGACGGTCGCGTAGACCATGTGGTCGGGCGAGAGGTCGTGCTCCACGCCCACGCGCCAGTCGGTGAAGCTGAAGCGGCTCTCGCCGAATTGCTGGCCGGGAATCCCGCTGACCTGGACCCACGACTCGTAGGGGCAGTCGATGGTGTCGCCGCCGATGTCGGGGCGGTCGACGCAGCCGAAGTCGCCGCCGTTGGCGACGCCGCCGATCTGCTGGCCGATGGTGTCGTTGCCGCCCTCGCGCAGGATGCCCTGCAGGAGGAAGCGCGCCAGATCGGCCTGCGAGGTCAGGCCGCCCACGTCGAAGTTCGGGCGCTTGAGCAGGGCCGGCTCGAAGCCCGGCGTGCCCAGGCGGGTGGCGAAGTCGCCGCCCACGCCCGGAAGGCCCAGCGCCCAGTTGCCGCCGATGCCGTAGCGCGACTTGAACTCGCGGCTGTAGCGCAGGCCGCCCTTGAGGCGGGTGCGCTCGTCGAGGTCGAAGGTGCCGTCGGCGAAGATCGCGCTGGAGCGGCCCTTGACCTCGGGCATGGTGAACTCGGTGCCCGAGTACCAGCGGCCCTTGTCGACCAGCGACAGGTAGCCCACCTGCTGGTCTTCCTCGAAGTGGAACAGGCCGGTGGTCCAGCGCAGGCGGGTGTCGTCGGCGGAGGACAGGCGCAGCTCGTGCACCTGCGACTGCGACTGGGTCTGCCAGTAGTTGGTGGAGTAGAGGTCGTAGTCGATGCCGTCGGGATTGGTCGGCGAGACCGGCGCGATGTTGCGGCCCGGCCAGTAGATGCCGTCGCTGGCGGCGTTGGTCTGCTGGTAGTCGACGTCGCGGTAGCTGGCGTTGTACTCGAGCGCGACCGGGCCGAAGTCGTAGCCGATGCTGGTCATCGCGCCCCAGTTGGTGCTGTCGAGCACGCCCTGCGGACCGCGGTAGATGACCTTGCGCAGGTCCAGGTCGTCGGGCGTGTAGCCGGCGCGCGCGGCAGTGTAGATGTTGGCGCCCGGGTAGCCGGTGCCGCCTTCCTTGCCCATGTCCGCCATCGCGAAGACCGTCAGGCCCTCGCCTGCGTCGTACAGGAACGACACGCGTCCGCCCTGCTCGTCCTGGATGCCCGCCGGCTCGAGGTGCTGCGAGGCGCCGGCATTCTCGAAGGAGGAATCCTTCTCGACGCTGTAGCCGGCCACGCGCAGGCCGGCGACGCCGCCCATCGGGAGGTTCAGCGCGAACTCGCCGGCCTGGTGGCCGCGGTTGCCGACCTCGAGCTGCGCGTAGCCGCCGAAGTCGTGGAAGTCGGGGCGGCGGGTGACGATGTTGAGCGTGCCCGCGAGCGCGTTGCGGCCACGCAGCGTACCCTGCGGTCCCTTGTTGATCTCGACCCGCTCGAGGTCGAAGAACATGCCGCCGAGGCCGCGCGGACGCGGGATGTAGGCGCCGTTGATGTGCGGTGCCGCGCCGGGATCGCCGAGCTCCGTGTTGTTCGCGGAGCCCACGCCGCGGATGAAGATCTCGAGGTTGCCTTCCTGGTTGGACATGCTCATGCCCGGAACCAGTGCCTGAAGGTTGCGCAGTTCGTTGTTGATGCCGAGCTGGCGGATCTCGTCCTGCTCGATGGCCTGCGCCGTGCCCGCGTACTTCTGCAGGTCCTGCTCGCGCCGCTCGACGGTGACGATCACCGTATCGAGCGTCCGCGCCTGCGCCTCGCCTTCGGAGGTCGCGGCCTGTTGCGCCTGGGTCGCAGGAACCCAGGCGGCGAGTGCGGCGGCGATCGTGGTCGCGAGCGTGCGGTGCGGGAGGTGCTGGCTCATCGTGTTCTCCAAGCGTGTGATGCGGAGTCGGCAGGACAGGCCGGCCGGTTCGGGAGCGCTTGTACGGATGCATGACAGCGCTGTCAAAAAGAGCGCGTTCCGGGACGGGGCGCCACCGCGGATACGAAGCGGATCAATGCCTTGCGGGAAGGTCCTGCTGCGATGCGCCATCGCGGTTGCGCGTCCGGTCGCGACCGGACACGTCAGGAGAGCTGTCCTGGCGTCGCCGGAGCGGCAGCGCTTCTATCGGCCCTGCGGGATGTGGGACGCGCCGCGACGCCGGCGGCTACCAGCGCCGCATCATTCCCCAGAGCAGGTCCCAGACGTTGCCGAACAGTTCCGGGACCAGGCGCGGCAGGAGCAGGCCGAGCAGGGAGACGGCGAGGACGAAGGCATAGAGCGCGCAGGCCGGCAGCAGGCCGGGCAGCAGCCATGCGAACAGCAGCGCGGTCGCGGCGGAGAAGGGGATGGAGCCGACCGCGGCGGCGATGCGGTCGCCCGGGGTCGCGGGATCGTCGTCGTGGATGCGGCCCACGCGCGGCTCAGCCTGCCGCCGGGCGCCAGAGGTCGACCGCGAACTCGTCCTCGTAGGGCGGAACGTTGCACTCGATGACGTCGCCCGGGGCGATCTTGAGGGTGACGCCGACGATGTCCGCGCGCACCGGCAACTGGTAGCGCTGGCGGTCGACCAGCACGGCGGCGTGCACCGCGGCAGGCTTCACCGTCGCCAGCCAGGCGAACACGCGGAACAGCGAATGCCCCTGGTAGAGCACGTCGTCCACCACGATGACGCGGCGACCGGCCAGGGTGGCGGCGGCGTCCTGCGGCGCCTTCAGATGGGTCTCGGGATGCATCAGTTCGAGGGTGTCCGCGTAGCGCTTGACCTCGAGGTCGAGCCGCTCGACCGGCGCGGCCGGTGCGAGCGCGCGCACGCGGTCGAGCAGGCGGTCGGCCAGCGGCGCGCCCCGCCGCAGCATGCCCAGCAGCACGGTCGGCGTGTCGTCGAGTAGGGCGACGGTCTGGCGCGCCATGTGGTCGAGCACGGGCGCGAGGTCGGCCGTGGAGTAGAGGCGGTAGCGGTCGTCGGGCATGGGCGGCGGCAAGGCGGGTGGCAGGACAGTGTAGTGAGCCCCCCGCACGCGGGGCCAACGCGGCAGGGGCTATGCTGCGCGCGATGAGCCAGTCCCTCCCGCACGCCCCCGCCACCGCGCGCAACCGCGACCCCATCCTCGCCGGGCTGCGCGCACCCTTCGCGGACCGCCGCCGCGTGCTCGAGATCGGCAGCGGCACCGGCGAGCACGCGGTGCATTTCGCCGCAGCGCTGCCGCACCTCGCGTGGCAGGCCTCCGACGTCGCCGACAACCTGCCGGGCATCCGCGCCTGGATCGACAGCGCCGCACTGCCGAACACGCCGCCGCCGCTGGTGCTCGACGTGACCCAGGGCGACTGGCCCGCCGGGCCGTTCGACGCCTGCTTCAGCGCCAACACCCTGCACATCATGAGCTGGAGCGCGGTGCGCGCGATGTTCATCGGCCTCGACCAGACGCTGGCCGCGGACGCGGTGCTGGCGATCTACGGCCCGTTCAATCGCGACGGCCGCTTCACCAGCGACAGCAACGCCGCCTTCGACGCCTCCCTGCGGGCGCGCGACCCGGAGCAGGGGCTGCGCGATGCCGCCGAGGTGGATGCCCTGGCGCGCGCCATCGGCATGCAGCCGCTGGCCGACCTGCCGATGCCGGCCAACAACGCGCTGCTGATCTGGCGGCGTACGGCGTGAGCGCGCGCGCCGCCGCCTGTCCCTGCGGAAGCGGGCGCGGCCATGCGGCCTGCTGCCGTCCGCTGCACGAGGGCGCGGCCGCGCCGGATGCCGCGGCCCTGATGCGCGCCCGCTACTGCGCCTACGTGCTGCGCGACGCGGCCTATCTGCGCGCGAGCTGGCACCCGGCGACCTGCCCGGCGGACCTCGATCTCTCCGACGGGCCCGCCTGGCTCGGGCTCGACGTCCGGCGCCACGTCGAACCGGCGGACGCCGCCGTGCGTGCGCAGGTCGCCGCCGTCACCGCGACGTCGCCGGCCGCGGGCGACGTCGCCGTGGTGGAGTTCGTGGCGCGCTTCCGGGTCGGTGGCGGACGCGTGCAGCGCATGCAGGAACGCAGCCGCTTCGCACGCGAGCACGGGCGCTGGCTTTACGTGGACGGCGACGTCGCCTGAGCGGCTCCGGTCTGGCCGTCCGCGGTGGGAGGCGTGGGCCGCGGGCGCCGCGGCGCCCACGGCCCGCCCCGAAGGGCGACCCGCGCTAGTTGCAGGCCACCTCGGTGACGCGGTCGTCCGCGTCGAGCAGCACGTTCAGGCGGTCGCCGCGGAAGTCCATGGTCACCGCGTCGTCGGGACGCACCACGCGCACCGTGCGGGCGTTGGCGGCGGTGCGTGCGCGCTCCTGCATGCCGTCGTTCCAGGCCTGGCCGACCAGGTCCCGCGCGCCATCGGCGTCGCAGTCCTGGGTCAGGCCCGGGGCGTCGGCGGCGGGCGTGCCGGCGGTGCCGCCCGCGGGGGCGGTGGCGACGTTGCCGGCGTCGGTGGACGCGCGCTGTTCCGGGGCCGGCGGCTCGGGCGAGCAGGCGGCGAGCGCGAAGGCGGCGAGGGCGGCGGCGGAAACGAGGATCGGGCGGGCAGTCATGGGTGGGCTCCTGCGTGTGGGAGCCCCGAGTGTCTCCCTTGCGCCTTGCGCTGGGGTGAACGACCGCGGCGCCGCCGCCTCACGCCATGGCGTGTTCGAGGATGCGCGCGCCGGCCTCGCGCACGTCCCGGGTGGCGGTGTTCTCCACCACCGATTCCAGCGGGCACGGGCAGCGCCGGCGCATGTAGTCCACGTCGCAGGCGAAGCGGTCGACCAGGAAGTCCACGAAGGCGCGGACCTTGGGCGAGAGCGTCCGTCCGCGCGGGAACACCACGCTCAGGTCGTAGGTCGGCCCCACCCAGCCCGCCAGCACGCGCTGCACCAGGCCCTGCTCGACCAGCGGGCGCGCCGAGATGTCGGTGCCCAGGACCAGGCCCTCGCCGCACAGCAGCGCGCCCTTCAGTCCGGCGGGATCGTTGGTGACCATGATCGGCTGGATCGGGAAGTCGCGCGTCTCGGTGCCGTCGCTGAGCGTCCAGGCGAAGCGGCCGTTGTGGCGGTTCTTCGCCAGCGCCATGGTGCGGTGCTGGAGCAGGTCGTCCGGATGCAGCGGCTCGCCGTGGCGCTCGATGTAGTGCGGGCTCGCGAACACCTGCGTGCGCAGCGTGGCGAGCTTGCGCGCGACGAGGCTGGAATCGGGCAGCTCGCCGAGGCGCAGCGCCACGTCGATCTCGTCGGTGATGAGGTCGAGGCTGTCGTTGCCGAGGATCATCTCCACCCGCAGCTCCGGATGCTCGGCGTGGAACTCGCCGAGCAGCGGCGTGATCCAGGAGATGCCGATCGAGTAGGGCGCGGTGAAGCGCAGCCAGCCGCGCGGCCCTGCCTGCAGCTGCGCGACCGCGCTCTCGGCCTCGTCGAGCTCCAGCGCGATGCGCTGGCAGTGCTCGTGGTAGACGGCGCCGGCTTCGGTCAGGCCGAGGCGCCGCGTGGTCCGGTGCAGCAGCTGCGCGCCGAGGCGGGTTTCGAGTTCCTGCACCTTGCGGCTGACCGTGGTCTTGGGCAGGCCGAGCGCACGGGCGGCAGCGATGAAGCTGCCTTGTTCGACCACCTTGACGAAGATCAGGGTGTCGTTGAGATCGCGGTTCATGGGCGGGCTCCGGGGAGCGGCCCGGGGATTGGACCGCAGGCGGGATATTTATTCCCCGAATGACCGGCTAATCAAGTGCCGGGGCGGGGCCTAGGCTTGCCTCCGTTCCGACAGGGCAGCGACCGCGACGCGGTTCGCGCCGGGCTTGACCTCGAGTGCGCTCGAGGTCCGACGCTGCTCTGCCGCATCAGGAGAGTCCGCCCATGCCCCAGCATCGCACCCCGCGTCGCGCCACGATCGTGTCGGCTTCTTCGGCCGAAACGGCGGCAGTGCGCCGCTTCCTGCCCGATGCCGCATTCCGCGCGGTGTTCGGCGGCGGGGCTGCCGCGCCCGGTCCGGGGACGGCAGCCGCCCCCGGCCTGCGCGCCCGCCCCGCCGGCACGTCGCCCGCGTCGCAGCCGATGATTGTCCCTGCTCAGGGAGAAAAAATCCCGGAGGCGGGACAATGAGCGGCGACATCCTGGTCCTGGGTGCGACCGGCACCGTGGGCCGCGGGGTCGTCTCGGCCCTGCTCGAAGCGCATTACCCGGTCCTCGCAGTGGGCCGCAATGGCGAGCGCCTCGCCGCGCTCAAGGCGCACTGCGCGGCCTTCGAGGGACTGGAGCTGCTGCCGGGTTCGGTCGCCAGCGACACCGACGGCGCCGCCCTGGCGGCCGCGCTGCGCCAGCGCCGCCGCCCGCTGCGCGCGGTGGTGGCGAGCCTCGCCGGGCCGCTGGAGCGCGGCCGCCTGCTCTCGCGGCCCGCGGACTTCCTGCGCCGCCGGCTGGACGAGGACCTGATCCCGCACCTCGCGGCCGCCCGCCACCTGCTGCCGCTGCTGGCCGAGGGCGGGCGAGGCAGCGACTACATCGTGGTCGGCGGGCCCGGCGCCGATCATCCGTGGGCGAGCTACGGCCACGCCTCCATCGCCGCCTCCGCCATGCGCATGCTCGTGCGGGTGCTGCATGCCGAGGCCAAGCCCCTGGGCGTGCGCGTGCAACTGCTCTCGATCAGCCAGCCGGTGCGCACCGAGGACAACGCGCGCTACGCCTGCGCCCAGTGGCCGAGCGCCCGCGCGGTGGGCCTGCGCATCGCCGGCCTGCTGGCCGAGGACGCGCCGCCGCGCCCGGTCGTTCCCTTTCCTCCGCCCGGCGGCGTCCACGCCGGCCCGCACGCGCCCGGCGCTGCGGCCTGACCGTCGCCATCCCTTTTCGTACACGAGGTTCCGTCATGTTCCCCACGTCCCGTCGTTCCGTCCCCGCCCCGGCGATCTTCCGGCGCCTGCTGCTCGCCACGGCGCTCGCCGCCGGTCTCGCCACGCTCGCCGGCTGCGCCCCCGGCCAGGCCGAGGAGGCCGCGCCGCCGCCGCCCGAGGTGGGCGTGATGGAGGTCGCCCCGCGCGAGGTCAGCCAGTGGGACGAGGTCAGCGGCCGCATCGAGGCGGTCGAGAGCGTCGAGCTGCGCCCGCGCGTCTCCGGCTACATCGAGCGCGTGCACTACACCGAGGGCCAGCTGGTCGAGAAGGGCGAGGTGCTCTTCACCATCGACGCGCGCAGCTACCGCGCCGCGCTCGCGCGCGCCGAGGCCGAGCTGGTCCGCGCGCGCACCCAGGCCGAACTGGGCCGCAGCGAGGCGGCGCGCGCGCAGACCCTGGTCGACCTGCAGGCCATCTCGCGCGAGGAGTTCGAGCAGCGCAGCGCCGCCGCCGCGCAGGCCACCGCCAACGTGCAGGCGGCGCAGGCCGCGGTCGAGGCCGCGCGCCTGGATCTCGAGTTCACCCAGGTGCGCGCGCCGGTCTCCGGCCGTGCGGGCCGGGCGCTGGTGACCGCCGGCAACCTGGTCAGCGCCGACAACGGCGCGGTGCTGACGACGGTGGTCTCGGTGAACCCGGTGCACGTGCACTTCGACACCGACGAGGCGACCTTCCTGCGCTACGCCGCCATGGCCCGTCGCGGCGAGCGGCCGAGCGAGCGCGACGGCCGCGTGCCGGTGCAGGTCGGGCTGGTGGGCGAGGAGGGCTTCCCGCACGTCGGCGAGATCGACTTCCTGGACAACCGCGTGGATCCCGCCACCGGCACCATCCGCGTCCGCGCCGTGCTCGACAACGCCGACGGCCGCCTCACCCCCGGCCTGTTCGCCCGCGTCCGCGTGCTGGGCAGCGGACGCTTCCAGGCACTGCTGATCGACGACAAGGCGGTGCTCACCGACCAGGACCGCAAGTACGTCTACGTGGTGGACGCCGAGGGCACCGCGCAGCGCCGCGACGTGCGGCTGGGCCGCATCGTCGACGGCCAGCGCATCGTCGAGGCGGGGCTGGCACCGGGCGACCGGGTGATCGTCAGCGGCGTGCAGAAGGTGTTCTTCCCCGGCATGCCGGTGCAGCCGGTGCCGCTCGCGACCGACGAGGCGCCCGCCGTGGCCCGCGTCGACTGATCCCGCGCGCCGCGCGCGGCGCGCCCTCTCCTCATGTCCGCAAGCCCGGCGCAGACCGGGCCCGACCTCCCTTTGCTCCCGTTCGAGGCGCCACCCATGGACTTCTCACGCTTCTTCATCGACAGGCCGATCTTCGCGGCGGTGCTGTCGATCGTCATCTTCCTCTGCGGCGCCATCGCCATCCCGATGCTGCCGGTGAGCGAGTACCCCGAAGTGGTGCCGCCGAGCGTGCTGGTACGCGCGGTGTATCCCGGCGCCAATCCCAAGGTGATCGCCGAGACCGTGGCGACGCCGTTGGAGGAGGCGATCAACGGCGTCGAGGACATGATGTACGTCAAGTCCGTCGCCGGTTCCGACGGCGTGCTGCAGATGACCGTCACCTTCCGCCCGGGGACAGACCCCGACGACGCCGCGGTGAAGGTGCAGAACCGGGTCTCGCAGGCGCAGGCGCGCCTGCCTGAGGACGTGCGCCGCCAGGGCGTGACCGTGCAGAAGCAGTCGCCGGTGTTCCTGATGGTCGTGCATCTGACCTCGGAGGACGGCCGCTACGACTCGCTGTACCTGCGCAACTACATGCGCCTGCACGTGAAGGACGCGCTGGCGCGCATCCCCGGCGTGGGCGACGCGCAGCAGTTCGGCGGCGGCGACTACGCCATGCGGATCTGGCTGGACCCCGACCGCGTGGCCGCGCGCGGGATGACCGCCGGCGACGTGCTGCGCGCGGTCCGCGAGCAGAACGTGCAGGTCTCCGCCGGCCAGCTCGGCGCCGAGCCCATGCCCAACGGCAGCGACTTCCTGCTGCCGATCAACGCCAAGGGCAGGCTGGAGACCGTCGAGGAGTTCGAGGGCATCGTGCTGAAGAGCGGCCCGTCGGGCGAGATCGTCCGCCTGGCCGACGTGGCCCGGGTCGAGCTGGCGGCGGGCGACTACACCCTGCGCGCCCGCCTGGATGGCAAGAACGCCGCCGCCATCGGCATCTTCCAGGCGCCCGGCGCGAACGCGCTGGAGATCCGCGACGCCGTCGTCGCCACCATGGACGAGATCCGTCCGACCCTGCCCCCGGGCGTGGAGATCCAGTCGGTCTACGACACCACGATCTTCGTGCGCGACTCGATCAAGTCGGTCATCACCACTCTGCTGGAGGCGGTGCTGCTGGTCGTGCTGGTGGTGATCCTGTTCCTGCAGACCTGGCGCGCGTCGATCATCCCGCTGCTGGCGGTGCCGGTGTCCATCGTCGGCGCGTTCGGCGTGCTCTACCTGCTGGGCTTCTCGATCAACACGCTGACCCTGTTCGGCCTGGTGCTGGCGATCGGCATCGTGGTCGACGACGCCATCGTGGTGGTGGAGAACGTCGAGCGCCACATCGAGAACGGCCTGCCGCCGCTGGAGGCCGCGCACGCGGCGATGCGCGAGGTGTCCGGGCCGATCATCGCGATCACCCTGGTGCTGTGCGCCGTGTTCGTGCCGATGGCCTTCCTGGACGGCGTGACCGGCGAGTTCTACAAGCAGTTCGCGGTCGCCATCGCGATCTCCGTAGCCATCTCCGGCATCAACTCCCTGACCCTGTCGCCGGCCCTGGCCGCGCGCCTGCTCCGGCCGCACGACGCGCCCAAGGACGCACTGACCCGGGGCATCGACCGCGCCTTCGGCTGGGTGTTCCGGCCGTTCAACCGCGTCTTCAACCGCAGCTCGGAGCGCTACCAGGGCGCCATCGGCCGCGTGCTCGGCCGGCGCGGCGCGGTGTTCCTGGTGTACGCGGGCCTGCTGCTGGCCACCGGCACCATGTTCAGCACGGTGCCGCCGGGCTTCATCCCGGTGCAGGACAAGCAGTACCTCATCGCCGGCGTGAAGATGCCCGAAGGCGCGTCCATCGAGCGCACCGACGCGGTGCTGAAGCGGATGGCCGAGATCGCGCGCGACGTGGAGGGCGTGTCCAACGAGGTGGCCTTCCCCGGCCTGAACCCGCTGCAGTTCACCAACACGCCCAACAACGGCGTGGTGTTCTTCGTGCTCGATCCGTTCTCGAAGCGCTCGCGCAGCGCGGAGGAGATCGTCGCCGAGCTCAACCAGAAGTTCGCCGGCATCCAGGAGGGCTTCACCTTCGCCTTCATGCCGCCGCCGATCCAGGGCCTGGGCAACGGCTCGGGCTGGTCGCTGTTCATCCAGGACCGCACGCGGCTGGGCTACGGCGAGCTGCAGAACGCGGTGCAGGCCTTCCAGGGCGCGGCGGCGCAGACGCCGGGTCTCGGCTTCCCGATGAGCAGCTACCAGGCCAACGTGCCCCAGCTCGACGCCGACGTGGACCGGGTGAAGGCCAAGGCCCAGGGCGTGCCGCTGACCGAGCTGTTCGACACCCTGCAGACCTACCTCGGCTCGGCCTACGTCAACGACTTCAACATGTTCGGCCGGACCTGGCAGGTGATCGCCCAGGCCGACGGCCAGTTCCGCGGCAACGTCGAGGACATCGGCCGCCTGCGCACCCGCAACGAGCGCGGCGAGATGGTGCCCATCGGCTCGGTGGTCGACATCCGCGAGACCTATGGCCCCGACCCGGTGATCCGCTTCAACGGCTTCCCCGCGGCCGACGTGCTGGGCGACGCCGACCCGCGCGTGCTGTCCTCCGGCCAGGCGATGGCCAAGGTCGAGGAACTCGCGGCGCAGGTCCTGCCCGCCGGCATGGGCATCGACTGGAGCGACCTCAGCTACCAGCAGGCCAACCAGAGCGGCGCGGCGTTCATCGTGTTCCCGCTGGCGGTGCTGCTCGCCTTCCTGGTGCTGGCCGCGCTGTACGAGAGCTGGACCCTGCCGCTGGCGGTCATCCTGATCGTGCCGATGTGCCTGCTCTCCGCGCTGCTCGGCGTGTGGGCGACCGGCGGCGACAACAACGTGTTCGTGCAGGTCGGCCTGGTGGTGCTGATGGGCCTGGCGTGCAAGAACGCGATCCTGATCGTCGAGTTCGCCCGCGAGCTGGAGCACCAGGGTCGGACCATCGTCGAGGCCGCGCTGGAGGCCTGCCGCCTGCGCCTGCGCCCGATCGTCATGACCTCGATCGCCTTCTGCGCCGGCGTGGTGCCGCTGATGCTCTCCAGCGGCGCCGGCAGCGAGGTCCGTGCCGCGACCGGCGTCACCGTGTTCGCCGGCATGGTCGGCGTGACCCTGTTCGGCCTGTTCCTCACCCCCGTGTTCTACGTCGTGCTGCGCACGCTCGCCGAGCGTGCCGGCCGCCGCGGCCCGGCCGCGGACGCGCCCGCCGTCGTGCCCGCACACCACTGATCGACCAGAAGAAAAAAGAAGGACCACCACCATGCACAGCAACACCGGAAAGATCGCGCTCGTCACCGGCGCCACCCGCGGCATCGGCCTGCACACCGTCCGCCAGCTCGCCGAGGCCGGCGTGCACGTGCTGCTCGCAGGGCGGGACCGCGATCGCGCCGACGCGGCCACCGCCGCGCTCCGCGCCGAGGGCCTGTCGGTCGAGGCCATCGCGCTCGACGTGACCGACGCCGACAGCATCGACGCCGCCGTGCGCACGGTCGAGGCGCGCCACGGCCGCCTGGACATCCTGGTCAACAACGCCGGGATCATGATCGACGACGTCGCCCTCCCGCCGTCGCGGCAGAGCCTGGAGACCTGGCGGCGCACCTTCGACACCAACCTGTTCGGCCTGGTCGCGGTGACCCAGGCCTTCCTGCCGCTGCTGCGCGAGGCGACGGCAGGCCGCATCGTCAACGTCTCCAGCATCCTCGGCTCGGTGACCCTGCACGCCCAGCCGGGCTCGCCGATCTACGACTTCAAGGTCCCGGCCTACAACGTCTCCAAGAGCGCGGTGAACGCGTGGACGGTGCAGCTCGCCTACGAGCTGCGCGACACGCCGATCAAGGTCAACACCATCCACCCCGGCTACGTGAAGACCGACATGAACGCCGGCCAGGGCGAGCTGGAGGTGCCCGATGGCGCGCGCACCAGCGTGCGGATGGCGCTGATCGGGCCGGACGGCCCGAGCGGCAGCTACGTCCACCTGGATCAGGCGCTGCCGTGGTGAGGCAGCGCGCCCGCGACCGTGCCGGTCGCGCCACCGACCTGCGCCGCGCGTTTCGCGCGCGGCGCCGAGGAGCCCTTGCGATGATCCTTCCGACCCTCCCCGGCCCGGCGCTGCGCCGCGGCCTCCTCCTGGCCTTGCTGCCGCTGGCGCTGGCCGCCTGCACGGTCGGCCCGGACCATGTGCGTCCCGATCCGCCCGCGCCGGAGCGCTTCCTGCGCGACACGCCGCACGGCGCACACGCGCGCACCCTCGACGCCGCCTGGCGCACCGACGGCCAGGCCGCCTTCTGGCGCGCCTTCGGCGATCCCCTGCTGGAAGTGCTGGTCGACGAAGCGCTGCTGGCCAACCACGACCTGCGCATCGCGCTCGCGCGCTACGACCAGGCCAACGCCCTGCTGCGCGGCGCGCGCATGGACCGCCTGCCGACCCTCTCGGCCTCGGCCAGCGGTGGCGACGTGCGCGCCAGCGCGGCGCAGGCGCCGGGGCTCGATCGCGCGGCCCGCGATGGCGAGCAGTACGAGGCGGGCCTGCGCGCGCTGTGGGAGCTCGACTTCTTCGGCCGCATCCGGCGCGGCATCGAGGCGCGCAACGCCGACGCCGAGGCGAGCGCCGCCGACCTCGCCGCGGTCCAGGTGGCCGTCGTCGGCGACCTCGTCGAGGCCTACATGCAGCTGCGCGGCTTCCAGGCGCAGCTGCGCGTCGCCCAGGACAACGCCCGCAACCAGGCCGACACGCTCCGCCTCGTCGAGGCCCGGGCCGACGCCGGACGCGACGCGCCCTTCGACGTGGCGCGCGTGCGCGCCCAGCTGGAATCGACCCGTGCGCGCATCCCGGCGCTGGAGGCCGCGGTCGCGGTCACCGCGCACCGCATCGCGGTCCTGACCGGCAACACGCCGGAGGCGCTCGCGCTGGAGCTGGAGGAAGCCATGCCCCTGCCGCCGCTGCCGGACGTTGCGCTCGACGCCACGCCGGCCGAGCTGCTGCGCCGCCGGCCGGACGTGGTCGCCGCCGAGCGTCGCCTGCACGCGGCCACCGCGCGCATCGGCGTGGCGACCGCAGACCTGTTCCCGCGCTTCACCCTGGGCGGGCTGATCGGCAGTCAGGCGCTGTCGGTGTCCGACCTGTTCGAGCGCGACAGCGAGACGCGCGCGATCACGCTGGGCATCGACGGCAGCTTCCTCGACGTCGGGCGGGTGCGCGCGCGCATCGCGGCGGCGGACGCGGCGGCCGCCGCCGACCTCGCCGCCTACGAGGGCACCGTGCTCCGGGCGCTGGAGGAGACCGAGAACGCGCTGGTGCGGCTGTCGCGCGCCGAGCGCGAGCGCGTGCACCTGGAAGCGGCCGCGGAAGCCAGCGGCAGCGCCGCTCGCACCGCGCGGGTGCGCTTCGAGAACGGCGCCAGCAACGTGCTCGACGTGCTCGACGCCGAGCGCGTGCGCCTCGCCGCCGAGGACGCGCTGGCGCAGGGCCGGACCCGCAACGCCAGCGCGGTGGTCGCGCTCTACCGCACCCTGGCCGGCGGCTGGCCGCAGCAGCTGCCCGCACGGCACGAGGTCGCGGAGCGCTGAGCGCCGCGACCCGCGGCCCGGGTCAGAGTTCCTCGGAGATGGTCAGCGTGTACTCGCCACCGTCGCCGAGGTGACCGACGTAGATGCCGTACTCGCCGGGCTGGAAGCGGTCCACGATGCGGGCATCGAGGGCGCCCGCGCTGTCGTCGTCGCAGACGACCTTGCCCGGGCCGACGACGACGAGGGTGGAGTCGGTGGTGCTGTCCACCGAGATGCGCAGGTTCACCGGCGAGGTGATGGTGAGGCGGTGGTCCGGCGTGCTGTCGATCATGCCGGTGCAGTGGCTGCCGTGGGTCGAGGCGTCCACCGCGCCGCCGGTGCGGCCGCTGGCGGTCTGCGGATCCGGGGTGAAGCCGGCGCCCAGGGTGAAGTCGCCGTAGCGGTTGTCCTCCGGCCCGCCGCCGATGCGCTCGCTGATGCTGAGCGTGTAGCGCCCGCCTTCGCCGAGGTGGCCGACGTAGACCTGGTAGTCGCCCGGCGTGAGCCGCGCATCGACCTGGGCGTCGAGCGCGCCGGCACCGTCGTCGTCGCAGAAGACGCCGGCCGGGCCGACGACCACGAGGGTCGAATCGGTGGTGCTCTCGGTGCGGATGCGCACGTCCACCGTCGAGGTGACCCGGATGGTGTGGTCGGGCGAGGTGTCGATCCGCCCCGTGCACCGGCTGCCGAAGCGCGCGGCGTCCGAGTTGCCGCCGGTCTGGCCGCTGCCGGTCATCGGGTCGGGCGTGAAGCCCGCGCCGATGGTGAAGTTCTCGTAGTCCGCCAGCGCCGGCGTGCTGGCGCATACGAGCGCGGCGGCCACCAGGCCGCCGCGGAAAGACGTGACGCGCATCGCTTGTCCCCTGTGCAAGGCCCCGGCGGTCGCAGGGGTTGCGCAGAGTCTGCGCCGGCCGTGGCCGGCGTCAAGATCGCCGCGCCGGCACCGGCCGTGGCGGAGGAGCGGTTTCAGCCGCGACCCGCGGAGGGAACCGGATGTGGGAGCGGCTTCAGCCGCGACGGGCGTGGATCGCCGCCGAAGCCGCCCCTACGGATGCGCGGCGGGCATTGCCTCCATGCGCACCCGGGGCCGCGCCGGCGAGCGCCCGCGATGGACGCGGGCACAGCCCGGTCAGGCCGCTCAGGCCGCCGCGTCCGCCGCCGCCTTCGGCGCCCGCCACTGCGCCAGCAGGCTCTCGCGGCGCTTCGCCGCCTTCGCCATGTTGGCTTCCTTGACGTGGCCGAAGCCGCGGATGCGCTCCGGCAGCGCCGCGATCTCCACCGCCAGGCCGAGGTTGCCGGCGTCGAGCGTGCGCAGCAGTTCGTCGATGGTCTCGAAGTACTCCGCCACCAGCCGGCGCTCCTCGCGGCGCTCGTGGGTGTAGCCGAACACGTCGAACGGCGTGCCGCGCAGGCCCTTGAGCTTCGCCAGCAGGCCGAATGCGCCGTAGACCCAGCCGCCGTACTCCTTCTTGGTGAGCCGGCCTTCCGCATCCTTCTTCGCCAGCAGCGGCGGGGCGAGGTGGAAGCGGAGCTTGACGTCGCCCTCGAACTGCTCGGCGATCTTCCTGCGGAAGTCGCTCTGGGTGTACAGGCGCGCGACCTCGTACTCGTCCTTGTAGGCCATCAGCTTGAAGGCGCTGCGCGCCACCGCCGCGGTGAGCGCGGTCGAGCCCGCCGACGCCGCGGCCTCCGCCGCGCGCACGCGCGCGACGAGGTCCGTGTAGCGCCTGGCGTATCCCGCGTTCTGGTAGTCGGTGAGGAAGCGCTCGCGGCGCGCGATCGACTCGTCGAGCGAATGCGACAGCGCCGCGTCGTCCAGCGGATCGGCATGGATGCTGGTCGCGACCGGGATCGCCTTGGGCGAGGCGAGCCCGGCGGCCTCGCGCACCGCCTCCGGGTCGATCGCCGCGAGCCGGCCCCAGGCAAAGGCGCGCTGGTTCATCTCCACCGCGGCGCCGTTGAGCTCGATCGCGCGCATCAGCGACTCGAAGGACAGCGGCACCAGGCCGCGCTGCCACGCCACGCCGAGCATGAACAGGTTGGACGCGATGGCGTCGCCCATCAGCGCCGTCGCGAGCTTGGTGGCATCGACCTGGACCGGCTCGCGCCCGCCCAGCGCCACGCGCACCGCCTCGACGATGCCCCTGCTGGGGAACTGCAGGTCCGGCTTCATGGTGAAGCTGCCCGGCATGGCCTCGTAGGTGTTCAGCACAACCTCGCTGCGCTCCGGGCGGATCTTGGACAGCGCCCAGTAGTCGTTGACCACGACCATGTCGCAGCCGAGCACCAGGTCGGCCTCGCCCGCGGCGATGCGCACGGCGTGGATGTCCGACGGCCTGGCCGCGATGCGGATGTGCGTGGTGACCGCGCCGCCCTTCTGCGCGAGGCCGGTCTGGTCGAGCACGGTCGCGCCCTTGTTCTCCAGGTGGCCGGCCATGCCGAGCAGGGCGCCGATGGTGACGACGCCGGTGCCGCCGACGCCGGTGACCAGGATGTTCCACGGCCGCGAGAGGTCGGTGCGGAACGTGGGGCTCGGCAGGTCGGCCAGGCGGTCGGCCGCGGCCGTGCCCTTCTTCCTGCGCAGCTCGCCCCCGTGCACGGTGACGAAGCTCGGGCAGAAGCCCTTCACGCAGGAGTAGTCCTTGTTGCAGTTGGACTGGTCGATCTCGCGCTTGCGGCCGTACTCGGTCTCCTTCGGCAGCACCGACACGCAGAAGGACTTCTCGCCGCAGTCGCCGCAGCCCTCGCACACCAGCGAGTTGACGACCACGCGCTTCTTGGGGTCCTCCATCTTCCCGCGCTTGCGGCGGCGGCGCTTCTCGGTGGCGCAGGTCTGGTCGTAGATGAGGACGGAGACGCCCTTCACCTCGCGCAGGCGCTTCTGCACGGCCTCGAGCTCGTCCCGGTGCACGAACTCCACGCCCTCGGGGAAGATCTCGGGCCTGGACCACTTCGCGATGTCGTCCGACATCACCACGATGGTGCGCACGCCCTCGGCGCGCATCTGGTGCGCGATGTCGGGCACGGTGAGCGTGCCGTCCACCGGCTGGCCGCCGGTCATGGCGACCGCGTCGTTGTAGAGGATCTTGTAGGTGATGTTCACCCCGGCAGCGATGGACTGGCGGATCGCCAGCGAGCCGGAGTGGAAGTAGGTGCCGTCGCCGAGGTTGGAGAAGACGTGCTGCTCCTCCGAGAACGGCGCCTGGCCGGCCCAGGTCACGCCCTCGCCGCCCATGTGGGTGAAGGTCTCGGTGCGCCGGTCCATCCAGGTGACCATGTAGTGGCAGCCGATGCCGCCCAGCGCGCGCGAGCCCTCCGGCACCGCGGTCGAGGTGTTGTGGGGGCAGCCCGAGCAGTAGTGCGGCACGCGCGGGAAATCGGCGCGCGGCAGGGCCAGCTCGCTCTCCTTCGAGGCCATGAAGCGCAGCTGCGCCTCGATGTGCTCCGAGGTGTGGAAGCGCTTGAGTCGCGAGGCGATGACCTGCGCGATCGTCGCCGGGGTCAGCTCGTTCGTCGACGGCAGGATCCAGTTGCCGGCCTCGTCGTACTTGCCGACCACCGAGGGGCGGTGCGCCCAGTTGAACATGTACTCCTTCATCTGCGACTCGATGAAGGCGCGCTTCTCCTCGACGACCAGGATGTCCTCCAGCCCCTCCGCGAAGGCACGCAGGCGGATCGGCTCCAGCGGCCAGGTCATGCCGACCTTGTAGACGCGGATGCCGATGTCGGCGCAGGCGCGCGCGTCCAGCCCGAGGTATTCGAGCGCCTGAAGCACGTCGAGGTAGCTCTTGCCGGTGGTGACGATGCCCAGCCGCGCACGCGGCGAATCCACCACCACGCGGTCGAGGTTGTTGGCGCGCGCGAAGGCCTGCGCCGCGGCGACCGCGTAGCGGTGCAGGCGCATCTCCTGGTTCAGCGGCGGGTCCGGCCAGCGGATGTGCAGGCCGCCCTCCGGCATCTCGAAGTCGTCAGGCGTGACGATCTGCAGCCGGTGCGGATCCACGTCCACGCTGGCCGACGACTCGACCGTCTCGGCGATGGTCTTGAAGCCGATCCAGCGGCCCGTGTAGCGGCTCATCGCCCAGCCGAGCAGGCCCATGTCGAGGATGTCCTGCACGCCGGCCGGGTTGAGCACCGGCATCATCGCGCTGACGAATTCCAGCTCGGACCCGTGCGGCAGGGTCGAGCTGCGGCAGGCGTGGTCGTCCGCGGCCAGCGCCAGCACGCCGCCGTAGGGGTTGGTCCCCGCCGCGTTGGCGTGCTTGAACACGTCGCCGGTGCGGTCCACGCCCGGGCCCTTGCCGTACCACATGCCGAACACGCCCTGGACGGTCGACTTCGGGAACAGCCCGGTCTGCTGCGAGCCCCACACCATGGTGGCGCCGAGGTCCTCGTTGAGGCCCGGCTTGAATTCCACCTTCGCCTCCGCGAGGTGCTTGCGCGCACGCCACAGCTCCAGGTCGAAGCCGCCCAGCGGCGAACCGCGGTAGCCGGAGATGAAGCCCGCGGTGTTCAGCCCCGCGGCCTGGTCGCGCAGCCGCTGCATCAGCGGCAGCCGCACCAGCGCCTGCACGCCGGAGAGATAGATGCGCCCCGCCTCGCGCGTGTACTTGTGTTCGAGCGAGTAGTCGCGGTCGATCGGCGTCCTGGCCGTGGCGGGGGAGGTGAGTTCGGCAGTCGAGGTCATGGGCACGTGGCTGCGGCACGCACGGATGCGCGCCAGGGCTTCGAAGGGCAAGTCCCGGATTCTAGCAGGTGGGCCGCAAGCGGTCGGGCCGCGGGTGAGCGGCATGCGCGCCGGTTGTGCCGAATGCGGCAGGGTGCAGCACCGTCGTGCCAGCGCCGGACTGTGGAATTGGAGCGTAGGGTTTGGCAGCGGGATACGGTGGTAAAAGTCATTCTGCTGCGGGCAAAGTCCGCAGACCTCCTGGCGCGCTGCGGCTGCGTTAGGCTGCCGGGTTATGCGCCGATTCGGCGCCTAATGGTAGTTAGGCCACATGGACACAATCAGAGCAGACGGAACGTATGCGGCAGAATGATCTTTCGCGCTCCCAATACATCACTTACCGCAATGGCGTGCCCGCAGGTGCTCCCCGCAGCATGCGCAACATGCTGCACCGCTCATTCGGCGCACCAACTTTCGCGGGCTTCTGGCGCCATTGGAATCCTATTTTTTGGTTACGTACTTGGCCGCTACGTATTTTCCCCGCTAAAGCAGCTTCCTGCCCTCCGCATTGGCGCTTGTTGCGACCTTCGTTTTCTGTGGCGCCATCCATGACTTGGTCACTATGGCCGTCCGTGGCTCTCCAGAATTCCTGTTCACGCAGTGGTTCTTTCTACTTGGCACCGGTGCCTTGGTCGGCCGTGCCACTGGGCTGGATTTCTCAGGGCAGCCCTGGATCGCGAGGGCCGCAATCAATCTCGCGTATCTTCTAGTGTGTTTGGCCATCACGCTCGCCATTGGCCATTTCATGGCGTAGGCTTGTGGCCTAACAATTCATTCAAACCGAACCCGCTTCGCGGGTCGGCTTAATTCAGGCGTTGGGCAGCAATGGCAGATAAGACGGAGGTTCAGCGTCGTAAAGAACTCCGCAGGGCAGCGGAGGCCAAGCAGCGTGCATCCGAGGAGGCAGGTCTGCCTGTTTCAAAAGAGACGCTTTGGGCACTGTTCGACTACTTGGATGAATCTCTCGCCGACGGTTGCGATCATTCTTTACGGATCACGGAGCAGTTTTTGAGCTCTCGCAAGATCCAGTCGGAATTGGTAGTTCCCTGGCTTGGAGAGTACGGCGGATTCTGTGATTGCGAGGTCCTATTCAATGTAGAGGAGCGGTGGGGCAGGCAATGACGGGCTTGCTGCCTAACAGTTTCATTCAAGCCGATGCCGCTTCGCGGCGCGGCTTAACTTAGGTGTTAGTCTTCAATCAAGCACTTACGCGCCTGTGGCATAAGAATGACGCCTCCGCGACGGGTCAGTGACGTATACGCGGATCGCTTTCTCGCTCACGATCCACCCGCCAAATCCAAGGGCGACGAGAATGATCACTCAAAAGCTTCGACTCAAGAGAGGCTGGTCTCAGCAGCAGTTGGCTGAGATCAGCGGCACCAGCCTCCGCACAATTCAGCGCATAGAGGCTGGCGCTACGCCCAGCTTAGAAACCATCAAGTCCTTGGCTGCGGTCTTTGAAGTATCCATCGAAGACTTAGGAGAGCCGGAAATGACTTCTGCCGAAAATAAGGTTTCACCCCAGGAAGCGCTGGCCATGAAGCAGGTCGATGACCTGCGAGGATTCTACATTCATGCCACTATTTATCTCGTCGTATGCGCGGTCATCATGATCGTCCTTTGGATCCTGTCTCCGGAAAACCTGTGGGCAGGGCTGCTAGTATGGCTGGGCTGGGGTGCCGGTCTACTGATACACGCCGTGGGAACGTTCTTGTTGGATGGCTCATGGGAGAGGCGTCAGGTTGAGCGCAAACTCGGCCGTCCTTTGTAGCCTCATTTCCTCGGCGCGCTCGGGGTACGGAGTTGAAGGCTAACAATTCATTCAAGCCGAACCTGCTTCGCTGGTCGGCTTAATCCCGTTAGGCGGCACAGAAAGTATGCAGCAACTTGACGACTTCTTTGATGCGGCAACCGCGTTCTGCGCGTGGGCGGAGAGCGCTCCAGGCGTGCCAGATGATGAGGTCGATACGGCGATCAAGATGCTCTCTAAGCTGCTTGCGCTAGTGCATGAGCTGCCGGAGCTATTCGATGAGGAGGATGCGCCCGAGCTAACTCATGAGGAGTGGCAGGTCGTGCACAAGCGTTTTCTCGACATGCTTCCATTCAACTATTACGCGTCCTACTCGGAGCCACATGACACAAACGACCCATCACCGGGCATTGGGGATGTGGCCGACGACCTTGCAGACATTTGGCGAGATCTCAAGGGCGGATTAGCGCTCTACCATAAGGGCAACGATGCCGCCGCAGCTTGGGAGTGGCGAGACTCCTTCAGCATTCACTGGGGTCGTGATGCGACCAGTGCCCTGTATGCTCTTCAGTGTTGGCGGTCGTAGACTCGTGCGGGTGCGGCCTGACAGTTCATTCAAGCCGAACCGGCTTCGTCGGTCGGCTTAATTCAGGCGTTAGGCGTCAACACGCACTTCATCCGAAGTTGTGACCCAGTGAGGAGGTGTCGTGAAAGTTAGAACAACCGTACTTTGTCTTCCCGTTGCTGATCTTCACAAGACACTTGACTTCTATAGAGGTACTTTTGGGCTCTGTGATGCACAGATTGACGGCGGCATGGTCGCGCTTGAGATTCCTAATCTCTCCCTCTTTCTTATGACGAAGGGGAGTTATGAGTCGTATACCAAAAAGGCGAACCGTGACGCTCTCATGCCTGGATCATCTGCGCCAGCGGTCATAAGCTGCGCAGTCGAGACCAAAGAAGATGTAGATCAAGCGCTACGCAAGGCTGAAGTGTGCGGAGGCGCCAGCGCGGGGCCGGCGGCAATCGACCCAGAGTCCGGAGGATATATTGGATATGTCACTGATCCAGACGGGCATCTTTGGGAGCTTGTGTGTCCTTATCAGAAATGACTCTTGTAGGCAGACGCCTACAATTCGTCCAAGCCGGCGCCGCTTGGCGGCGCGGCTTGACTCACGTGTTAGACCTCCCGGGACGATCTCATTTCTCGTCAATGAATGAGCAGGCGCCATGACGATGCCTAAGGAGCATCTGGAATATCACAAGGGCGGAACCGTTCGTGCGCGAGGCCAGACCCTGAACGGTGAAGTCACCGGGTACTGGGAGTGGTTCAGGACGGATGGGACCAAGATGCGCTCCGGCTACTTCGAGGCAGGAAAGCAGGTGGGTGAATGGACGACCTATGACAAGGCAGGCGCGGTCTATAAGGTTACGAAGATGAAGGCAGTGCCTTGAAGGGTGAAGGCGCGGTGACGTCTAACGGATCGTTCGACACGAGCACCTACCGGTAGCACGTCGGTCAACTCGGACAGTGGGCTTACCAATCAATGCCGCGGCTCATAGCTTCTCTTTTCTTGCCTGTCGCGGTGGCTGGATGTGTTTCGCTCGGTCCTGCGGATGGCTTTTTCTACGCAGTCGGTTCGGCACCGTCTGATGCCAGCTGCCTCTTGGACGTTGCGGCGACCGGTTCCGGCCGAGGCGGTGAGGTACGTGCTGTTTCTGGGGATTTCCGTGAACGCTTTATCATCGGTCCGTCTCGGCAGGGGCACCGCATCACACTGGCCTGCAACGGCTCCGTCGTCTCTGCCCGCGTGTTCAGGTACGGCCGAGATGTTCGTATAGGCGGGGAGCTCGCCGTCAGCGGCGATGCTCCTTGACAGCTCATTCAAGCCGAAGCCGCTTCGCGGGTCGGCGTAAATGTTGGCCTTCAATGGAGAATGTCCGGATGCTCAAGGAGGTCGGCGGCGTGCCCATCCGGGCGAAGCACCGCGCGTCTTGCCATTGCGGTTCCGTGGAGCTGGAACTTCACCTGCCGAATGGCATCGAGAATCCCCGCAGGTGCGACTGCTCCATCTGTCGGCGCAAGGGAGCGGTGGTCGCGTCCGTGCCGCTTTCTGCCATCCGCATCCTGAAGGGCGCGGAGCACCTGCGGCTCTACCAGTTCAATACGCGTACCGCCAAGCACTACTTCTGCGGCATCTGTGGCATCTACACGCATCACCAGCGGCGTTCCAACCCGGAACAGTACGGGTTCAACGTCGGCTGTCTCGAGGGCATCGACCCGTTTGCCATTCCCGACGTGCCGGTCAACGACGGCGTCAACCATCCGGTGGACCGGCATGAGCCCTGACGATGCAGCCCGCCCGGCGTCGGGCGAAATCATGAGACATCGGCGCCCGGTCGGCCTGATCCTGCCCGGAGATCGCGAGTGCATCCATCGGTAGAACGCATGTGGGCCGACTACGCAGCTGGCCATCCCGAGCCCGCGGCGCTCGCTGCGGCCCCGCCTCCTGCGTGGCACTTCTGCGACAACGAGGCGGATGCCGACACGTGCGCGCGTCTGGTCCTGGCGGGCGTGAAGCGCGCGACGTCGCCGTCCTTGTGGTCCTTCGAGAGCAGCGGCGGGGCGCTGCCCGTCCCGGGCGATCTGAACATCGTGACGGACTGGGGCGGCAGGGCCGTGTGCGTCATCCGTACCGTCGGAGTAAGGATCCTGCGGTTCGACGAGATCACCGACGCTCACGCCGAAGCGGAAGGCGAGGGCGACGGTTCGCTCCGCTGGTGGCGCGAAGCGCACTGGAACTACTACCGTCGCGAGCGCGAGGGCACGGGCCAGGAGCCCCGACCGGACATGCCCGTCGTCTTCCAGGAATTCGAGTGCGTGTTCCCCGCCGCGCCATGACGGGATCAGGGCCAGTTCCTCCACCCGTGGCGGTATGAAGCGGCGCTGCGGCACCACCGCACGGATGCCGGCCGGGACGTGCGACCAGATCGTGCCTTTCCGCATCTCTCTGGTTTTTGCCGGATGGACTCTCCATGCGCCTGCTCATCAGCTGTCTGCTCATGCTCCTGCCTACGTTTGCCGCGCGCGCCGAAGAGGCCGTGTGGCTGCTTTCCATCGATCGCTGGGGCAATTCCGAATACCGCGCCCTGACGCTGTCTCGCGACGGCACCCATCTGAGCGGGAGCTTCCGCGGCCGCACCGTCAGCGGCCAGCTGGAGGGCGAAACCCTGCTGTTCACCGCCGGCGACCCCGCCGAGGATGGCCACCGCTTCGAAGGCCGCATCCGCGATGGCGTGCTGGATGGCCGCGTCGAATATCCGGACACGAACGATCCGCATCGACGGGTGTGGCATGCCGTGCGCGGCCGCCTGCTGGAGCCGCCGCCGGCCAGCGCCGGGGTGCGCAGGTTCGAGCCCCGGACCTTTTCCAATGCCTTTACTGCGGACGCGCCGCCGGCGCTCATCATCCGCCCGGGAGAGATCATCGCCACATCGACGGTCGACTCCGGGGGCGTGGACCGCGACGGAACGACCCGGGCCCTCTACGGCAATCCGCAGACGGGTCCGTTCCATGTGTGGGGCGCACAGCCGGGAGATGTCCTCGCAATCAAGCTGCGAACGATCCGCCTCAACCGCGACTTCGCCGACAGCCTGGACGGATTCACGCCGCGCGCAACGAGCCAGGGCATGGCCGCACGCATGGGCGCGCTGGGAAAGCGGGTGCGCTGGAGACTGGATCGCGATGCGGGGACGGCAACGCTGGAAGATGCGCCAGCCGCATTGGAGGACTACGTAATTCCCGTACGCCCGATGCTGGGCGGCATCGGCGTAGCCCCGGACTTCGGGTTCGCGCCGTTCTCCACGGGAGACACCGGCCATTTCGGCGGCAACATGGACTACAACGGCATGGTGGAAGGCGTCACGGTGTATCTGCCCGTCTTCCAACCCGGCGCCCTGCTCTATCTCGGCGACGGGCACGCCGTGCAGGGCGATGGCGAAACGACGCAGTGGGCGCTGGAAACCTCGCTGGACGTGGAATTCAGCGTCGAGATCCTCCCTCCCAGACCGCTGGCCACGCCACGCATTGAATCCGATGACGCGATCGCAACCCTGGGCCAGGCCGGCTCACTCGACGAGGCTGTGCGCTTGGCGACGGCAGGCATGGTGCAGTGGCTGCACCAGGATTACGGTCTGGACGACCGCGAGGCGTCGCTGGTCATAGGTACCGCGGCAGAACTGCGCATCGCCACGCTGGCCGGCCGCAATGCAGGTGTTGCCATGCGCCTGGGCAAGGACATGCTGCGGATGCTGAAGGCCGGCCACCGGGACTCGGCCTGACCGGCCGGAGTCCCTTGGCTACGGAGCGCCTGCGCCGCTTCCGGCCGAAAGCCTGCATTCGCCTCAGCCGGGCACCGGTCCTGCGTCTGCTCAGGCCGCCTGCAGTCGTGCCACCTGTTCCAGCGCCGCGGCCACGGCGCGTTCGGCCACGTCCGGTGCGATACGCACGCCCTCGGCACGTACCACCTCGATGTCGGTGACGCCGAGGAAGCCGAAGAAGGCGCGCAGGTAGCTCTCCTGATGGTCGTTGCCTGCGCCGGGCGCGCCGGGACCGTAGAAGCCGCCGCGCGCCGAGGCGACGATCACGCGCTTGTCGCCCAGTAGGCCCTCCGGCCCCTGCGGGCCGTAGCGGAAGGTCCTGCCCGGCGCGGCCAGCGCGTCCAGCCAGGACTTGAGCTGGCTCGGGACGCCGAAGTTGTACATGGGCGTGCCCACGACGATCACGTCCGCCGCCAGTACCTCGTCGAGCGCCGAGCTCAGCGCCGTGGCGTCCGGTTCGCTTCCGTGCGCGGCCTCGATCATGGCCGGCGACAGGTGCGGCAAGGGTGCCGCCGCGAGGTCGCGGTAGACGATCCGCGCATCGGGCCGCAGGTCGCGCAGGCGCCGCACCACGGCCGCCGAAAGCCGGCGGCTCACGGATTGCTCGCCCTGGATGGAGGAGTCGATATGGAGAATGTGCATCGTCGTTCGCCGAAGAGAGAGTGCGCGGTTCAACGCGGTGGAACAGGGGTTTTCCGCGATGCGCGGCAATCTATCGGCGTATAGTGGGTGCAACAAGAACGATGGTTTTCCATACCTGGTCGGCCCTGAAGAACCCCTCATAGCCAGCAGCCATGCGGCCTGTGGCGCCGAGGGGTCGT
>NZ_JBHSGG010000025.1:0-87074 GCF_042654365.1 Coralloluteibacterium thermophilum | reverse complement strand
TCGCCAGGGGTTTATCCCGCAGCGGCCCGGTCCTCCAAGGACCGGGCCGTTGTCTTTTGCGTGCTCTCAAAGTCCGGCCGTGGGGCGGACAGGACGCCTCCGCATTATCCGACCGGGCTCTGGTCTGCTGCGCTGGGGCTGCCGCCCGGGCGGCAGGCGACGCGGCGGGCGCGCCCCAGCTCGGAAGCACCATCCCTCTGCTGTGTCTCGCGGAGGCTGCGGCTGCCGGCACACCGCCGTGCCACTTGGGGAGTGTTCGGCGATGCTGTGGGAGTTGTGCCCCGGGACGGGTCACGCGCCGCGCATCGGTGCCGGCTCCGATCCCCCTGCAACCGCAAGAGTGCTGCAGCGGTGGTGCCGCGCAGCGCGCCGTCCGATCATGGTGCGGGCATGCGGTGGAGCGCGGGTCTCGACCGGCAGTGACCCCTGGCGCCAGAAGCGCGGGCACTGTCTCGTATCGGCTCACCCACCCACCCGACGCACACGGCCGCACGTGATGGCGCGGAGCAGGTCGAGCTGGGCTTGCGACGGGGCGGCCGTCGCTGAGCCTGGACCCGAGCCCGGAGCCCGGAGCCCGGAGCCCGGAGCCCGGAGCCCGCGTCCCGCGTACGCGGAGGCCTCGCATTCGATCAAGAGGCTCGCCCACCCTGGCGCGGCCCGATCCCCGCTGTCGCCCCGCACCTCAAAAAGAAACGGCGCCCGAAGGCGCCGTTTCCGGTCGTGCTGCATGCCTGATCTCAGGGCGCCGGCCGCTGGTCGGCCGTCGCGTCGCGCGCGGCCCGGAACGGGTTGTCCGGGTACCAGTTTGGCCACAGTGCCTCGCTCCCCGTCAGCTCACGGCCCACTGCGTACAGCGCCTCCAGATCCTCCACGACTCCGGACAGGTCCCAGTCCTCCTCGTAGACGTCTCCGGGCTTGTGGTAGCGGTTCGCGCCGTACTCGGCCTGGATGCGGCGGACGTGCTCCACGCCGCCTTCGACGTGCTCCGTCCCGCCCTTGGCATACAGCGCCGGTACCCCGGCCTTGGCAAAGTTGAAGTGGTCGGAGCGAAAGTAGAAACCCTTCGAGGTCTCCGCCTCGCCGCGCAGGACGCGGTTCTGCAGTGCCGCGATCGGCTTGAGGATGTCCTCGAGTTCCGAGCTGCCGATACCGGTCACGGTCATGTCGGTGGTGCGGCCGATCACCGGCATCGCGTCGAGGTTGATTGCCGCCACCGTCTTCGCCAGCGGGAACACCGGGTTGGCGGTGTAGTAGGCCGAGCCCAGCAGGCCGGACTCCTCGAGCGTCACCGCCAGGAACAGGATCGAGCGCTCCGGCGGCGTCTCCTGGTTCTTGAAGGCCTCGGCGATCTCCAGGATGCCGGCGATGCCAGACGCGTTGTCGATCGCGCCGTTGTAGATCTCGGCGGTCCCGCCGCCGGGCACGTTGCGGCCGACCATGGTCTTGCCGAGGTGGTCCCAGTGGCCCATGTAGACGACCACCTCGTCCGGGCGGGTGCTGCCGCGGAGCAGGCCCAGCACGTTGTCGGACTTGGCCTCGCGGATCGCGCTGCGCAGCGAGAGGTCCAGCGTGGTGGCCAGCGGCACCGGCCGGAAGTCGCGCTGGCTGGCGGCGCGCCGCTGCGCCTCGAAGTCGAGGCCGTTCTCCTCGAACAGGCGGTTGGCCGCCTCGGCGCTCAGCCAGCCCTGGGCGGGCAGGCGCGGCGCAGGGTCGTCCGCCGCCGGCAGGTCGAACTGGGCGCCGGACCAGCTGTTCTTCACGACGTCCCAGCCATAGCCCGCGCCGGCGTCGTCGTGCACGATCAGGGCGGCCTCGGCGCCCTGGCGCGCGGCCTCCTCGAACTTGTAGGTCCAGCGGCCGTAGTAGGTCATGCGCTCGCCGCCAAAGAGCTCCGGGTCGTCCACGTGGAAGCCCGGGTCGTTGACCAGGATGACCACGGTCTTGCCCTTGACGTCGAGGCCTTCGTAGTCGTTCCAGTCCTGCTCGGGTGCGACCACGCCGTAGCCGACGAACACCAGCTCGCTGCCCTCGATCTCGACCAGGTTGCGGCCGGTGCGGGTGCCGATGACCATGTCCGTGCCCGACACCAGCCGCCGGGTCTCGCCGTCGTGGGTGAGGGTGAGGGTGGTGTTCTGCGCGGTGGTGGTCTCCACCATGGGCACGGTCTGGACCCAGCTGCCGTTGTTGCCCGGCTCCAGTCCGATGCGCTCGAACTGCCCCTGGATGTAGGCGACCGTCTTCTCCTCGCCCGCGCTGCCGGGCGCGCGGCCCTCGAACTCGTCGGAAGCCAGCACGCGCACGTGCTCGGCGAAGTCCTCGGCGCGGATCTCGGGCGAGAAGGCATGCGCGCCCTCGCCAGCGGACGCCGGAGCGGTCTCGGGTGCGGTCGATGCGGGAGGCGTGCTGGCCGCGTTCTCGTCGGTCGGCGCATCCTGCGCGCAGCCGGGAAGGACGAGAACGGCGGTCAGCAGCGCGCCTGCGCAGAACAGGCCGGTGCGTTGCTGCATGTGCGGGAACCTCTGGTGGAGACGAATTCCCGATTTTACGTGCGCGGGCGCGGCGCCATCGGGGTCGCGTTACGGTGTATCGCCTGCGAAGCGGATCGGCTCCGCGCCGGAGATGCGCCCGACGGTGGCGCGCTCGCTGACGAACAGCCGGACCTCGCGCTCGAAGCGCAGCTCCCCGTGCACCGCCGCATCCGGACCCACCACCACGCGTGGCGGCTCGGAGCGATTGCCCCAGCTGAAGAGGCTGAAGCTGGGCTTCTCCACCACCAGGTCGCCGTGCACGACGGTGCCGGGCTGGAGCTCGATGTCGCCGGCGGTGGTGCGCACGTCGCCGCCGATCTCGGCACCGGCGATCACGATGCGGCCGTTGACGGTGCGGGCGTCCTGCGCCACGCGGCTTCCCTCGCCGATGGTCAGCGCGCCGTTGACCGTGGTGGCCTCGCCCTCGACGACGACGCCCGCACCGATGCGGAGCGCGCCGTTGACGGTGCTCGCCGAGCCGAGCCGGGCCTCGTCCTCCACCGTGATGCTGCCATTGACCGTGGAGGCCTCGCCGCCGACGGTCGCGCCGCGTTCGACGCGCACGCTGCCGTTGACGGTGGAGACCTCGCCGTACTGCTTGCCCGCCTCGGCGGTCACGCTGCCGCTGACCTTGCTGAGGCTTTCCTGCGCCGGCACCGCGGGTGCGGTGAGGGCGCCTGCGATGACGATCGCGATCAGGATGCGACGCATGGCGGTGCTCCGTGCATGTGGCCTGGGGCCGGGAGGTCGATCTTCGCGGTGCGGAGCGGGCGTCGACCCGTGCCGAAAGCCAGTATGACCATCCGCGCCGCCATTTCCATCCGCCCGGACTACTTGCCCTGCCTGCTCACCGCGGCGGCGCCGGCGGCGGCCGCGTCCGGGTCGAGGTAGCCGCCCTTGCCGACCGGGGCCAGCGCGCCCGCGACGAGCTCGAAGTCGTAGCGCAGCGGGATTCCGGTGGGGATGTTGAGCCCGGCGATGTCGGCGTCGGAGATGCCCTCGAGGTGCTTCACCAGGGCACGCAGCGAGTTGCCGTGCGCCGTCACGAGCACGTTCCGGCCTGCCGCCAGGTCGCGCGCGATCTCGGACTCGTAGTAGGGCACCAGGCGCGCCACCACGTCCGCCAGGCACTCGGTGAGCGGGCCGCCGTCGATGGGGGCGTAGCGCACGTCGTTGGCCTGGCTGTAGCGGTCGTCGCGGTCGATCGGCGGCGGCGGCGTGTCGTAGCTGCGGCGCCAGAGCATGAACTGCTCCTCGCCGAACTCCGCCATCGTCTGCGCCTTGTCCTTGCCCTGCAGCGCGCCGTAGTGGCGCTCGTTGAGGCGCCAGTCGCGCACCACCGGGATCCACAGCCGGTCGGCCTCGTCGAGCGCGATGTGCGCGGTGGTGATCGCGCGCCGCAGCAGCGAGGTGTAGAGCACGTCCGGCATCAGGCCATGCTCGCGCAGCAGCGTGCCCGCGCGTCGCGCCTCGGCGCCGCCCTTCTCGGTCAGCGCGACGTCCACCCAGCCGGTGAACAGGTTCTTGGCGTTCCACTCGCTCTCGCCGTGGCGGAGCAGGATGAGGGTGCCGGGGCGGGTCTGGGGCATGCGGCGTCTCCTTGCGGGTTCGGGTGCGCGTGGCGGATCGGGCCGCGAAGTCTAGAGCCTGCCATGCGCCGTGAGGTGAGTGCGACGCGCCCGGCGCGCGTCGAACCGCACGGGTCGTCCACGGCGACCCCGCGGTGCAGCCGTTGCGCCGCGACTGCCCGGGCGTCCGTTCCGGCGGGCGGGCCAGGTTCCTGTGCGCCGCCCGTACAATCCGGCGGGTTGTCCGTCCCGCGCCGAGGTCCGCCATCCCTCCCTCCCGTCGCCTGGCACCCGAGATCCGCGCGCCGCGCGCCGCGGCCGCGGTGCTGCTCGCCCTGCTCGCCGCGATGCCCCCGGGACTGCAGGCGCAGGCGCCCGCACGCACGGCATCGCAGGCCCGGGAGGAGGCCGAGGCCGAACGCCGCCTGGAGACGGTGCGCGCCGAGATCCGCCGCCTCACCGAGGCCCAGCAGCGCATCGACGCCGAGCGCGGCGCGGCCAGCCGGTCGGTGCGCGAGGCCGACCAGGCGGTGGCGGCCGCAGGCCGTGCGCTGGCCGGCACCGAGGCCGAGATCGCCACCCAGGAAGGCGAACTGGAACGGTTGGAAGTCCGCCGTGCGGAACGCGAGGCCGAGCTGCGCGCCCAGCGCGAGACGCTGGCCGTGCTGGTGCGGTCGGCCTATGCGCTCGGCCGGCACGAGCAGCTCAAGCTGCTGCTGGCCCAGGACCGCATGAGCGACCTGGCCCGGACCATGGCGTACCACCGCTACATCCAGGCCGACCGCACGCGCCGCATCGACGGCCTCTCGCAGCAGCTGGCCGAACTGGCCGACGTGGCGCGGGCGGTCGAGGAGGCGCGCACGCGGCTCACGGAAACCCTGGCGCGCCAGCAGCGCGACCTCGAGGCGCTGGACCGCCAGCGCGAGGAGCGCCGTCTCGCGGTCGAGCGCCTGCAGGCCGATCTCGCCGACGCGCGTTCGCGCATCGCCGCCCTCGGTCGCGACGAGAAGGCGCTGGGCGAGCTGCTGGAGAAGCTCCGCGACGTGCTCGCCGACATCCCGGCCGAGGTGGAGGACAGCCGGCCGTTCGCGCGTCGCCGGGGGCAGCTCCCCTGGCCGGTCGAGGCCCGCGCCAGCGTCGGCTTCGGCGGGCGGCTTCCCGATGGCCGTACCAGCAACGGCCTGCTGCTGCCGGGCGCGGCGGGCACGCCGGTCCGGGCCGTGGCGCCCGGCCGGGTGGCGTTCTCGGAATGGCTGACCGGCTACGGCCTGCTCGTGATCCTCGACCACGGCGGTGGCTGGATGACGCTCTACGCCAACAACGACGGCCTGCTGAAGGAGTCGGGCGACTGGGTCCGCACCGGCGAGCCCGTGGCCACGGTCGGTTCGTCCGGCGGCCAGGGCAGCGCTGCGCTGTACTTCGAGCTGCGCCAGAACGGCAGGCCGGTGGACCCGCGGCCGTGGATGGCCTCGCGCTGATCCGGGCGGATCGCGTGCTCTTGATGCGCCTGCCCCATAATCGTGGCGTGACCGTACGAGTCGAGCCGATGACGCGCCTGATCGCCGCGAGCCTCTTCCTGCTGCTGCCTGCCGTCGCAGCCCTTGCGCAGGACGCCCCGCCGCCCGAAACCGTCACCCTGGAGGAGGCGACCCCGCACGACGATCACGACCACGGCGTTCCCGAATCGAGCGTGCCGCTGGCCGAGATCCAGCGCTACGTCGCGGTCTTCCGCGCGGTCAAGCAGGCCTACGTCGACCCGGTCGGCGACCGCGAGCTGATGCAGGGCGCCATCCGCGGCCTGTTGCTCGACCTCGATCCGCACAGCGCCTATCTCGACAGCGAGGAGTCCTCGGCGCTCGACGAAGCTGCGAGCGGCGCCTACGACGGCGTCGGGGTCGAACTCGTGCAGCAGCCGGACCGGACCCTGCGGGTGATCGCGCCCATCGACGACACCCCCGCCGCCCGCGCCGGCGTGCGGGCGGGCGACGTCATCACCGCCATCGACGGCCGGCCGATCTCGGCCGACAGCGTCGACGGCGCGACCACCGAGCTGCGCGGGCCGCCCGGCAGCCGCGTGCGGCTGACCATCCTGCGCGAGGGCGAGCCCGGCCCGATCGAACTCACCATCACCCGCGAGACCATCCGCATCGTCAGCGTGCGCGCGCGCAGCCTGGAGCCCGGTTACGGCTACGTGCGCATCAGCGCCTTCCAGGCCGACACGGGGCGCGAGCTCAACCGCCATCTCTACACCCTCAACGCCGAGGCCGGCGGCATGCTGCGCGGTCTGGTGATCGATCTGCGCAGCAACCCCGGCGGCCTGCTCAACGCGGCGGTCGAGGCGGCGGACGCCTTCCTGGAGGAGGGCGTGATCGTGTCCACGCGCGGCCGCCTGCAGATCGCCGACAGCGAATTCCACGCCACGCCCGGCGATCTCCTCGAAGGCGCGCCGATCGTGGTGCTGATCGACGCGGGCAGCGCGAGCGCCGCGGAGGTGCTGGCCGGCGCCCTGCGCGACCACGACCGCGCGGTGGTGATGGGCAGCCGCAGCTTCGGCAAGGGCTCGGTGCAGACGGTGCTGCCGCTCGACAACGGCGACGCCATCAAGCTCACCACCGCGCGCTACTACACGCCGAGCGGGCGTTCGATCCAGGCGGCGGGCATCGCACCCGACATCGCCCTGCATGCCGATGGCGATGCCCGGTCGGTCGGCGGCATCCGCGAATCCGACCTGCCCAACCACCTCGTCGGCGACGAGGAGGTCGCGGACGGCCGCTATGCCCAGGGCGAGGTGCTGGAGGGCGATGCCTTCATCGAGCGGGCCCTGGAGCATCTGCGCACCCTCGTGGCGGCCCGCGAGGGGGCCTCGGCGCCGGCTGCGGCGCCCTGAGCAGCGAGGCGCACCGGGCGCCCCACGCTCAGCCTCTGCGCAGGCGCCGGGCGATGGCGGGGCGCGCCAGCAGGGCGAAGACCACGCCGAAGGCGAAGCCCGCCAGGTGCGCCCACCAGGCCACCGCGCCGAAGGCCGGGCCGACGAAGGTGAAGATCACCTGCAGCAGGGCCCAGATGCCGATCAGCAGGCTCGCCGGCGCGCGCACGAACTCCATGAACAGCCCCAGCGGCACCACGATGCCGAGCCGCGCGCGCGGGAACAGGGCGAGATAGGCGCCGATCACGGCCGAGACGGCGCCGCTGGAGCCGACGATCACCCGGTTGGGGCTGTCCATCAGCAGGGCCGCGACGACGTTGGCGAAGGCGCCGCCGAGCAGGAACAGCACGAGGAAGCGCGGTGCCCCCATCGCGCGCTCCGACGAGAGCCCGAAGATCAGCAGGAACAGCAGGTTGCCGAGCAGGTGGCTCCAGTCGGCGTGCATGAACAGCGCGGTGAACAGGCCCATGAAGCGCCCGTCGAGGGGCGCGCTCATCCATTCGACGAGGCGGTCCGGCAGCGCCCCCGAGACCGCGCCCCAGCGCGAGAGCGCCGCCTGCCGCGCGCCCAGGTCGGGCAGCAGCACCAGCCAGACGAACACGCCCGACTGGAGCAGGACCAGCAGTGGCGTCGCCCAGCGTCGCTGGGGGCGCCGACGCGACGGATCGCCCAGGAACACCACGTCAGCGCGCCTCGCGCCCGCAGGGGCGGGATGTCGGCACGACGGCACCGACGGCCCGCGGCCCCGCGCCGAAGGATCGTTCCGGCAGGGCGCGCGCCGCGCCCGGACGCAGGCCCCATCGTATCGCACACAGCTCGATGTCCATCGCCTTCTCCCCTACGGCCGCGGCAGCAGTGCCGGCCGCCCCTCGATGTCCAGCAGGCTGCCGTCGCGGCGGATCTCGAGCACGCGGACGGCCGGCGAAAGCCGGTCGCCCTCGGCGGCCCGGCGCCCGTCGACGACGATGAAGCGGCGCGACGGGTCGCTGTTGTAGACGTGCATGCTCACCTGGAGCGGCGGCAGGCGCTGGAGCAGGTCGCCCGGCAGGCTCCAGACCGGAACGGGCGTGTCCGCCTCCGCCGCCGGCGATGCCGTCGCCGGGTCGGCGTCCGCCGGGCGCCCGGGAGCGCGGGGCGTCGCCTCTGCCGTCGTGGCGGGTGCCGGCAACGCGGCGGCCGGCGGCCTCGCCTCGGGCGCGGGGGCAGGCGTGGCTTCGTATGCTGCCGGTACCGGCGCGGCGGGGGCGGGAACGGGCTGCGCGGGCGGGTCCGGTCGTGGCATCGGTGGCGTGGGCGGGGCCTGCGGGGTGGCCGCGGCCACGGTGGCGGACCGGGTCGCGTGGCGCTCGTACAGCAGCCAGCCGAGCGCCGCGGCGAGGAGCAGCACCAGGACGATCCAGAGCCGATGGCTCTTCCGCTCGCGCATGGGGACGCCGGGCGCGGGCGGCACGTGCAGCCCGGGTGCGCGGCCGAGCTGGCGGTCGCGTTCGGAGCGGCGCAGTGCCTCCAGGATCAGCGACATCAGTCCAGGCTCCGGCGCAGCTGCGGGCCCAGGCCGTCGTCGGCGACCAGGGCGAGCAGGGTTTCCGGACCGACCACGCCGTCGGCACGCAGCCCGATCGCGAGCTGGCGGCGGCGCACCGCCGCGGCCATGTCGGCGTCGAAGCGCGACGGGCCGCTGCGTTCGGTGCCGATGTCGCCGAGCTCGACCAGGCGGTCGTGCAGCCAGTCGACCTGGGGACCGCTGTCGCCGCGGCTCATCGGCAGGGTCACGTGCGCCGGCGCGCGCCAGAGGGTGAGGTAGTCGCCACGCCAGACGCGCTCGAAGGGGATGCGGTCGACGTCGACCGTCTCGGTGCCGAGCATCATGCGCACCTGCCGCGCATCGGCGGCCAGCAGCAGGGCCCAGGCGGTTGCGCCCTCGGCCTCGAGCCGCACCAGCGCCGGCCGGCCCAAGGCGGAAAGCGTGCTGAGCGTGCCGCGGGTGCGCAGGCAGTACAGGCCCGGCGCGAGCTGCGGCGGGCAGGCCCCGGCGGTCTGCACGTCGGCCTCGTCCGCACGCACCACCCACAGCGCGAGCAGGCGCCGCAGGGCCGACTGCGGGTCGGGCCCGGCCGCGCGGATGCGCTCGGGCAGGGCGTCGGCGGCGAGGCGCACGCTGGTCGCGTCCTCGCCCGGGTCGGGCGCGGTCGCCGCTGCCTCGGGCGCGGCGTCGGCCGGCTCCTCGCGGTCCATGCGGGGCAGCGTCCACAGCGCGAACAGCAGGAGCGCCAGCACGATGGCCGCGATCCAGCCCACGTGCGCGGAGCGCAGCCGCAGCCGGCGCAGGGCGCGCAGGCCGCGCGGCGCCAGGGTCTCCGCTGCGGCCCGGTCGAGCAGGGCCTCGCCGATCTGCGCCTGGTCGCGCGCGTAGCCGGCCATCAGCGCGCGGTCGGCGATCACGTTGATCAGGCGCGGCACCCCGCCGGAGTGCTGGTGCAGGCGGCGCAGGGCCAGCTTGGTGAAGGGGAAGCGCTGCGCGCCGGCGACCGCGAGGCGGTGGCGCACGTAGGACTCGGTCTCCGCCGCGTCCAGCGGAGTCAGGTGGTAGCGGGCGGTGATCCGCTGCGCGAGCTGGCGCAGTTCCTCGCGGGCGAGCACTTCGCGCAGCTCGGGCTGGCCGAGCAGGATGATCTGCAGCAGTTTCTGGGTCGGTGTCTCGAGGTTGGTGAGCAGGCGCACCTGCTCGAGCGCCTCGCGAGAGAGTTCCTGCGCCTCGTCGATGATCAGCACCACCCGCAGTCCCTGGGCGTAGGCATCCAGGAGATAGCGGTTGAGCGCGTCGACCAGGCCCTTGAGGCTGCCGCGGACGCCGGTGACGTCGACCCGCAGCTCCTCGCAGATGGTCTCAAGCAGCTCGACCGGGGACAGCTTGGGGTTGAGCACCAGGGCCACCCGCGCGTTCTCAGGCAACTGCTCGAGCAGCAGGCGGCAGAGCGTGGTCTTGCCGGTGCCCACCTCGCCGGTCAGCTGCACGAAGCCGCCGGACCCGCCCTGGCCGATGCCGTAGAGCAGGTGCGCCAGCGCGTCGCGGTGGCGTTCGGAGAGGAAGACGAAGCGCGGGTCGGGGGTGATGGCGAACGGCGCTTCGCGCAGGCCGTAGTACTCGAGATACATGCGGTCGGGCGGCGTGGGGTGCGTGGACTCTAGCAGGGCGCCCGCCGCACTTCGGCGCCGGCGGGTGTGCGGCGCGCCGGAGGATGGATCCGGCGCGTTAGAGCTTCGTTAAGACAATTCAGCCTCGCTAACCGTGCTTTCAGGTATGGTGCCCGCCCGCGCGGCCGGGAGGGAGACATCCACGGCCATGCGGCGTCGCACCCCCCAGCGACGTCCCTGAGCTATCGGAGAGACCAATAATGAAGAGCCGCACCCTTCCGCTGCGCAGCGCCCTGGCGCTTGCCGTCCTCGCCGCCTGCGCGAGCGCCCCCGCCTTCGCTGGTGGCTTCCAGATCAAGGAGAACAGCGCCGTCGCCCTGGGCCGCGCGTTCGCCGGCTCGGCCTCGGCGCCGGGCGATGCCGCCATCATCTCCAACAACCCGGCCGGCATGCGCCTGCTCGGCGGCCGCACCGTCCAGGTGGACCTGACCGCGCTTAACCTCGAGGCCGAGTACAACAACACCTACAACCGCGACGCCCTGGGCCGCCCGCTGACCGGTGGCAACGGCGGCGATGCCGGCGACCTGAACTGGATCCCGGCCGCCTACTTCGCCATGCCGATCGGCGAGCAGTTCCACCTCGGCGCCTATGTCGACGCGCCGTTCGGCCTCAAGACCGAATACGACGCCGACTGGGTGGGCCGCTACAACGGGGTCAAGTCCGAGCTCAGGACCATCGACCTGGGCCTGTCCCTGTCCTACGACGTCAATCCCTACGTGTCCTTCGGCGGCAGCGTGTTCTACCAGTACGCCGAGGCCGAGCTGACCAATGCCGTGGACTTCGGCGCGATCATCGCCAACACCGGCGCGACGCCCCCGGGCGCCTTCCTGCCGCAGTCGGCCGACGGCCTCGCGCGCGTCAAGGGCGACACCAAGGACTGGGGCTTCAAGCTGGGCGCCCTGTTCACCATCGTCGACGGCACCAACATCGGTGTGACCTACCGCTCCAAGGTCGAGCACGACATCAGCGGCAATGCGACCTTCACCGTGCCGGCGCCGGCCGCCGCGGTGTTCGCGCAGCTGCCGGGCAACCTGTTCACCGACACCGGCGGCAGCGCCTTCCTCGAGACCCCGGCGGTGGCGACCCTGAGCCTCACCACCCGGGTCAACGACCAGTGGACCCTGATGGGCGAGGTCTCGCGCACCGCGTGGAGCTCGTTCGAGTCGCTGACGATCGACTTCGCCAACCCGGCGCAGCCGAACACCACCGAGGTCTTCGGCTGGCGCGACACCTGGTTCGGCTCGGTCGGCGCCGAGTACCAGATGAACGACCAGTGGGTGCTGCGCGGCGGCATCGGCTACGACCAGACCCCGACCTCGCTCGAGCACCGCAGCCCGCGCGTGCCGGACGCCGACCGCCGCTGGCTGTCGCTGGGCTTCAGCTACCTGATGTCGCCGGCGGCGACCATCAACGTCGGCTACACCCACCTGTTCACCGGCGAGCCCGAGATCGCGTCGCACTCCTCGACCGGTTCGTTCGTGAACGGCCACTACGACACCACGGTGAACATCCTCGCCGCGTCGATGACCTACCGCTTCTGATCGAAGCGGTCGGCGGTACGAAAAAAGGCGCCTCCGGGCGCCTTTTTTCTTGGGTGGAACGGGATGGGTGGGGCGGGAAGCGGGAAGCGGGAATCGGGAAGCGGGAATCGGAAGGGGCTTCTGCTGCCAGAAGCAGGTCGTGATCGGGCGCATGGAGAGGCGCGCACGCTCCCGGCCGGCTCAGTCCCCAGGTCCCGCTTCCCGATTCCCGCCCCACCCTTCCCGCCTCACCTCACCCCAGCGTCAGCAACGACGCATTGCCTCCCGCGGCCGTGGTGTTGATCGTCAGCGTGCGCTCGGTGGCGAAGCGCAGCAGGTAGTGCGGGCCGCCGGCCTTGGGCCCGGTGCCGGAGTTGGCCTCGCCGCCGAAGGGCTGCACGCCGACCACCGCGCCGATCTGGTTGCGGTTGACGTAGCAGTTGCCGACCTTCACGCGGGTGGCGATCTTCTCGACCGTCTCGTCGATGCGCGAGTGGATGCCCAGGGTCAGGCCGTAGCCGGTGGCGTTGATCTGGTCGATCACCGCGTCGAGCTGGTCGCCGCGGAAGCGGATCACGTGCAGGATCGGTCCGAACACCTCGCGGGTGAGCTGGGAGAGGTCCCGGAGCTCGTAGGCGCGCGGCGCGAAGAAGCTGCCGTGGGCGGCGGCCTCGCCGGGCGCCACCGCCTTGATGAGGATGGCCTCGCGGTCCATGCGCGCGGCGTGGTCCTCGAGGATCTTCAGCGCGTCGGCGTCGATCACCGGGCCGACGTCGGTCGAGAGCAGGCCCGGATCGCCCACCACGAGCTCGTCCATCGCGCCGGCGAGCATGCCGATGACCTTGTCGGCGATGTCCGCCTGCACGAACAGCACGCGCGCCGCGGAGCAGCGCTGCCCGGCCGAGCCGAAGGCGCCGGTGATGGCGTCCTTGACCAGTTGCTCCGGCAGGGCGGAGGAGTCGGCGATGAGCGCGTTCTGGCCGCCGGTCTCGGCGATCAGTACGCCGATGGCGGCATCGCGCGCGGCCATGGCGCGGTTGATGGCGCGGGCCGTCTCGGTCGAGCCGGTGAAGGCCACGCCGGCGATGCGCGCGTCGCCGGTGAGCGCGGCACCGACCGTCGCGCCGTCGCCCGGCACGAACTGCAGCACGTCGGCCGGGATGCCCGCCTCGTGCAGCAGCTTCACCGCCGCATGGCCGACCAGGGTGGTCTGCTCCGCCGGCTTGGCGATGACGGTGTTGCCCGCGACCAGGGCGGCCGCGACCTGGCCGACGAAGATCGCCAGCGGGAAGTTCCACGGCGAGATGCACACGAACACGCCGCGGCCGGCGAGCTGGAGCTGGTTGCTCTCGCCGGTCGGGCCGGGCAGGGGCAGGGTGATGAACTGGCGGCGCGCCTGCAGCGCGTAGTAGCGCAGGAAGTCCACCGCCTCGCGCACCTCGGCCACGCCGTCGACCAGGGTCTTGCCGGCCTCGCGCGTGCACAGCGCCATGAATTCCGGCATGCGCGCCTCGAGCAGGTCGGCGGCGTGCTCCAGGATGCTGGCGCGGCCGGCGGCGGGCACCGCGTTCCAGCCCTCCTGCGCGGCGACGGCGTTGGCCAGCGCGCGCTCCACGGTGGCCGCGTCGGCGGCCTGCCACTGGCCGACCTCGATGCGGCGATCGGCGGGCGAGGTGACAGTCATGGTGGCGCCGGCGGGCGCGGCGCCCGGCACCAGCGGGGCGGCCTGCCACGGCTTCACTGCAGCGTTGATCTTCTCGGCGAGGGTGGCGAGGTCGGAATCGTTGGCGAGGTTGACGCCCATGGAGTTGGTCCTGTCTTCGCCCTGGCTCGCGTAGAGCGCGCGGGGCAGGGGGATGCGGGGATGCGGTTTGCTGTCGTAGGCCGTGACGATCTCGACCGGGTCGTCCACCAGCTCGGCCGGGCTGACGGTCTCGTCGGTGATGCGGTTGACGAAGCTGGAGTTCGCGCCGTTCTCGAGCAGGCGCCGCACCAGGTAGGGCAGCAGGTCCTCGTGCGAGCCCACCGGCGCGTAGACGCGGCAGGGCACGCCCAGCCGGTCGGCGGGGATGACCTCGGCGTAGAGGTCGTCGCCCATGCCGTGCAGCTTCTGGAACTCGAACGGACGGCCGGCGGCGATGTGGTGGATGCTCGCGATGGTCTGCGCGTTGTGGGTGGCGAACATCGGGTAGAGCGCGTCGCCGGCGTCGAGCATGCGCCGCGCGCACGCCAGGTAGGAGACGTCGGTGTTGGGCTTGCGCGTGAACACCGGATAGCCCTCGAGCCCCTCCACCTGCGCGCGCTTGATCTCCGCGTCCCAGTAGGCGCCCTTGACCAGGCGCATCGGCATGGTGCGCCCGGCGCGGCGCGCCACGTCGGCGAGGTAGTCGATCACGAAGGGCGCGCGCTTCTGGTAGGCCTGCACCGCGAGGCCGTAGCCGTTCCAGCCCGCGAGCGAGGGATCCTCGAAGGCGCCGACGATGACGTCGAGGCTGAGTTCGAGCCGGTCGGCCTCCTCCGCGTCGATGGTGAAGCCGATGCCGCGCGCCTTGGCCTGCTGGGCCAGCTCGAGCACCCGCGGGGTCAGCTCCGCGCGCACCCGTGCGCGCTTGGCGTGCTCGTAGCGCGGGTGCAGCGCCGAGAGCTTGACCGAGATGCTGGGGGCGGCGATGACGTCGCCGTAGGGCCCGCCGGCGCCGATGGCGTCGATCGCCTTGCGGTAGGCCTCGAGGTAGCGCGCGGCGTCCCGCGCCGTGAAGGCGGCCTCGCCGAGCATGTCGAAGGAATAGCGGTAGGCGGCGTTGCGGCCCTTGCGTGCGCGCCCCAGCGCCTCGTCGATGGTCCGTCCCATCACGAACTGGTGGCCCATGATGCGCATGGCCTGGCGCACGGCCAGGCGGATCACCGGCTCGCCGGCGCGTCCGACCAGCCGCCGCAGGGCGCCGCCGAAGTCGCGCTTGGTCTCCTCGGCCAGCTCGATGAAGCGCCCGGTCAGCATCAGCCCCCAGGTGGAGGCGTTGACCAGCACCGAGTCGCTGGCGCCCAGGTGGCGCTCCCAGTTGGCCTCCCCGAGCTTGTCGCGGATCAGCCGGTCGGCGGTGGCCTGGTCGGGGATGCGCAGCAGGGCCTCGGCGACGCACATCAGCAGCACGCCCTCCTCGCTGCCGAGGTCGTACTGGCGCATGAAGGCCTCGATCGCCCCCTGGTCCTGCGCCCGCAGGCGCACGCGGGTGACGAGGTCCTCGGCCTGCGCGCGCACGGCGGCGCGCTCGTCGGGCGGCAGCGCCGCCTCGCCGAGCAGCATGTCGAGGTGCTCCGCCTCGTCGCGGAGCCACGCATCGGTGATCGCCCGCCGCAGCGGGCCGGGCGGCGGGGGCAGTTCGGGAGAGAGAATGCTGGTCACGAAGAAAACCACGTCAGGAGGCGCGGCGCGCCGAATCCGCGATTCTAGCGGCGCGTCGGAGCGGTCCGCATGTGGCATCGCGGCAGTGCTTGCTTGCCGCGCCTGACGCCGCGGCGGTACCATCTTGCGGATGTATCGCAGCCTGCTGGCCCCGGTCCGCATGCAGTGACGCGGGTGCCGCGGGTCGCGCGCCGGGCTGCTCGCGCAGCCCACGGGGTAAGACACTGTGGTTCCTGCCGGGCCGGGCGATGCTGCCGGACGGGCCGGTTCGGCTTATGACCATGCTAGCGAGCGGCTGCGGCCGAGCCAGCGACGATGAAGAGGTTGATTCGATGAAATCAGGGCGTTGGACGCGTTTCGCAGCCTTGGCGACGGCCTTGGCGGCCGGGTTCTACAGCGTCAGCGCGTTCGCACTGCCGCACCGGTGGCAGCTGAACATGCGCACGGGCGTGACCGCGACCGCGGAGAACGCCTACAGCATCCACATGATCATGTTCATCATCTGCTGCGTGATCGGGCTGATCGTGTTCGGCGCGATGGCGGTGGCCATGGTCCGGTTCCGCAAGTCGAAGGGCGCGGTGCCGGCGAAGTGGAGCCACAACACGCTGGCGGAGGTGATCTGGACGGTGATCCCGATCCTGATCCTCATCGTCATGGCGATTCCGGCGACCACCCATCTCGTCGCGATCTACGACACCCGCGACTCCGAGATGACCGTCAAGATCACTGGCTATCAGTGGATGTGGCGGTACGACTACCTCGGCGAGGACTACGGCTTCGTCAGCCGCATCGACCGCGACAGCGACCGTACGCGCCGCCTGCGCTCCGGCCTCGACCCGTGGGAAGTGCGCGACGGCGACGACCAGGCCTATCTGCTCAACGTCGACCGCCGCCTGGTGCTGCCGACCAACACCAAGATCCGCTTCGTGATCACCGCCGACGACGTGATCCACGCCTGGTGGGTGCCCTCGCTCGGCTGGAAGCAGGATGCGATCCCGGGCATCGTCAACGAGAACTGGACCGAGATCCGCGAGCCCGGCATCTACCGCGGCCAGTGCGCGGAACTCTGCGGCAAGGACCACGCGTTCATGCCGATCGTGGTCGAGGCCGTGAGCCCGGAGGAATTCCGCGCCTGGCTCGACGAGCAGAAGGCCGCGACCGCCGCGCAGGACGCTTCCGCGCCCGCGGCCCCCGTCGCCGCCCTCTAAGCCTTACGCATCGCGCCGCGCCACGCGCTGCGCGATCCGAGCGAGACAACGCAGGACAAGAACATCATGGCCATCGACCACGCAGCACCCAACGCCCAGGTCCCCGCGCAGGTGCACGACGCGCACCACCATCACAAGCAGGGCTTCGTCGAGCGCTGGTTCTTCAGCACCAATCACAAGGACATCGGTACGCTGTACCTGATCTTCTCCTTCGTGATGTTCTGCATCGGCGGCGCGATGTCGGGCGTGATCCGCGCCGAGCTGACGCACCCGGGTCTGCAGTTCGTCGACCCGATGTTCTTCAACTCCATGACCACGATGCACGCGCTGGTCATGATCTTCGGCGGCGTCATGCCGGCCTTCACCGGCCTGGCCAACTGGATGATCCCGCTGCAGATCGGCGCGCCCGACATGGCGCTGCCGCGCATGAACAACATGTCGTTCTGGCTGCTGCCGGCCGGCTTCGCGCTGCTGCTGATCACCTTCTTCCTGCCGGGCGGCGCCCCCGCCGCGGGCTGGACGCTGTATCCGCCGCTGTCGCTGCAGGGCGGCGCCAACGTCGCGTTCGCCATCTTCGGCATCCACATCCTCGGCATCTCGTCGATCATGGGCGCGATCAACGTGATCGCGACCATCCTCAACATGCGTGCGCCGGGCATGGACCTGCTCAAGATGCCGCTGTTCTGCTGGACCTGGCTGATCACCGCGTTCCTGGTGATCGCGGTGATGCCGGTGCTCGCCGGCGCGGTGACGATGCTGCTCACCGACAAGTTCTTCGGCACGTCGTTCTTCAACGCGGCGGGCGGCGGCGACCCGGTGATGTACCAGCACATCTTCTGGTTCTTCGGCCACCCCGAGGTCTACATCCTGATCCTGCCTGCCTTCGGCATCGTCTCCGAGATCATCCCGACCTTCTCGCGCAAGCCGCTGTTCGGCTACCAGGCGATGGTCTACGCGACCGCCGCGATCGCCTTCCTGTCGTTCATCGTCTGGGCGCACCACATGTTCACGGTGGGCCTGCCGCTGGGCGGCGAGCTGTTCTTCATGTACGCGACCATGCTGATCGCCGTGCCAACGGGCGTGAAGGTGTTCAACTGGGTCTCGACGATGTGGAAGGGCTCGATCAGTTTCGAGACGCCGATGCTGTTCGCGATCGGCTTCGTGATCCTGTTCACCATCGGCGGTTTCTCGGGCCTGATGCTCGCCATCGTCCCGGCCGACTTCCAGTACCACGACACCTATTTCGTGGTGGCGCACTTCCACTACGTGCTGGTGACCGGCGCGGTGTTCTCGCTGATCGCCGCGGCCTACTACTGGTGGCCGAAGTGGACCGGTCGCTACTACAGCGAGTTCTGGGGCAAGTTCCACTTCTGGTGGAGCGTGATCTTCGTCAACATCCTGTTCTTCCCGCAGCACTTCCTGGGCCTGGCCGGCATGCCGCGCCGCATCCCGGACTACAACGTGGCCTTCGCGGACTGGAACCTGGTGAGCTCCATCGGCGCCTTCGGCATGCTGCTGTCGCCGATCATCATGCTCGCGGTGCTCTGGCACTCGCTCAAGTACGGCAAGCCGGCCCCGGCCGTCGCCTGGGAAGGCGCGCGCGGCCTGGAGTGGACGGTCCCGAGCCCGGCGCCGCACCATACCTTCGAGAAGCCGCCGGTCATCCGCGACGGTGATCTCGCCCACGGCAACGTGCACTGAGTGACGCAGCCGGCCGTGCCCCAGGGCGCGGCCGCCACCGGACCATGACCCGCGACCCGCGCCAGTTCGATCCCGCATCCCGCCGCTCCGGCGTCCGCCGGACCGTGCTGGTGGTGGCCGCGGTCGCGGTGGCGATCTATCTCGTGGCGATCCTGAGGACCTTCCTGGCATGAGCACCGGCGCCCGCTCCATCCTCAAGACCTCCCTCATCGTGGCGGTGGTGGCCTTCTTCGGCACCTTCGGGCTGAGCAAGCTCTACTGGATCGCCTGCGAGAAGCTGTTCGGCATCAAGCTCGAGCAGGGTCCCGCCGGCGAGCTGCACATCGCCGGCATGCAGGTCGACGTCAGCCGCACCGTCACCGTGGAGTTCGACGGCAGCGTCAACTCGCGGCTGCCCTGGGAGTTCAGGCCGGCCGAGGTGCGCATGCAGGTGCATCCGGGGCAGATCTACGAGACGCACTACGTTGCGCGCAACGTGTCCAACGCGCCGATCGTGGGCAACGCGGTACCGTCGGTGGCGCCGTCGGACTCGTCGACCTTCTTCAACAAGACCGAATGCTTCTGCTTCACGGAGCAGCTCCTGGCGCCCGGCGAGGCCAAGGACATGCCGGTCCGCTTCATCGTCGACCCGGCGCTGCCGAAGGGCGTGAGCACGCTCACGCTGTCCTACACCTTCTATCCCAACGATGCGGCCACGGCGCGGATGACGGCGGCACTGCAGGCCGAGCTGCCGCACCCCGCCGCGCCCTGACGCGACGCCACCCTCAAACGTTACAACGATCCGGATTTCCACCATGGCTCACGCAAGCACCGGCCCCAACGCCTACTACGTCCCCGCCAAGAGCATCTGGCCGCTGTTCGGGTCCGCCGCGGTGATGGTGGCGCTCGCCGGCGCGGCGGCCTGGCTGAACGACTACAGCTGGGGTCCGCTGACCTTCGCCGCGGGCATGGCCCTGGTGATCGTGATGTTCTTCGGCTGGTTCGCCGCGGTCATCCGCGAGTCGGTGGGCGGCAACTACAGCAAGCAGGTGGACGTCTCGTTCCGCATGGGCATGCTGTGGTTCATCTTCTCGGAGATCATGTTCTTCGCGGCGTTCTTCGGCGCCCTGTTCTACGCCCGCGCGCTGAGCGTGCCGTGGCTGGGCGGCGCCGGCAGCGGCGAGGTGACCAACGTGCTGCTGTGGAGCGCTTTCGACGCCGGCTGGCCGACCGCCGGCCCGGAGCAGATCGGTGGCGAGTTCCAGACCATCCCGGCCTGGGGCCTGCCGCTGCTCAACACCCTGATCCTGCTGACCTCGGGCGTGACCATCACCATGGCGCACCACGCCCTCAAGGCGGGTCAGCGGACCAAGCTGCTGGTCACCCTCGGCGCGACGATCCTGCTCGGCCTGGTGTTCCTGTTCTTCCAGGCCGAGGAGTACGTCCACGCCTACCGCGACCTGAACCTCACCCTGGGTTCCGGCATCTACGGCTCGACCTTCTTCATGCTCACCGGCTTCCACGGCCTGCACGTGCTGCTGGGCACGATCATGCTGATCGTCATGTGGTTCCGCTGCTACAAGGGCCACTTCACCAAGGACAACCACTTCGGGTTCGAGGCGACGGCCTGGTACTGGCACTTCGTCGACGTGGTCTGGCTCGGCCTGTTCCTGTTCGTCTACGTCGTCTAAGGCGCAGGATCCGACGCGGGCGCGGCAGGACCACCTGCCCCGCCCGCGTTTTCGCGTACTGCGGGACGGCGTCCCGCAGCAGGCTCAGCCGCCGATGCCGTGCGGCTCGATGATGCCGGTGGCGATGCCCAGCACGACCAGGACGATGAGCGCGATCGACAGCGCGATGCGGCGGGTCAGCGCCTTCACGGTGCGGGTGGTGGTGCCCTTGTCCACCAGCATGTAGTAGAGCCCCGCGCCCAGGTTCCACAGGATGAGCGCGAGAAACGCAACGATGAGCAAGGTCTTCATGCGCAACTCCGACGCACCGTGGGAAAGCGCGATTATCCTCCAGCGCCCGCGGCCATGACCATGCGACGCCCGCGGCTCGTGCATCTGGCGTTGTGGGTGTTCGCCCTCGCGCTGACGGCGGGCTTCGCCACGCTCGGGCTGTGGCAGTACGGCCGGGGCGCGGAGAAGGAGGCCCTGCTGGCGCAGAGCGAGCGCGTGCTGGCCGAACGGGACGCGGTCGATCTCGCGGCCGCCGCGGGCGAAGCCGGAGGCGATCTCGCCTGGGCCCGCGGGCGCGGGCGCTTCCTCGACCGGCCGCCGGTGCTGCTGGACAACCAGCTCCGCGATGGCGTCGGCGGCGTCCGCGCCTACCGGGCCTTCCAGCCGCAGGACGGCGCCACCGCCGTGCTGGTGGACCTGGGCTGGTTCGCCCTGCCGGACCGCAGCCGGCTGCCCGAGGTGCCGGCGCCCGACCGCCCGCTGGACCTGGAGGGCCTGCTCGCGCCGCCGCCGTCCGCGGGCATCGCCATGGGCGCGCCCTTCGAGCAGGCGCCCGGCGGCGCGCTGCTGGCCCTGCGCATGGACATGCCCGCCCTGTCCGAGGCGCTCGACGTGCCGCTGGCCCCGCGCGTGCTGCGCCCGGACCCGGAGCGTGCAATCGAGGGGCTGGCGACCGGCACGCGCGATCTCATGCTCCTGCCGAATACCCTTCCCCCCGAACGCCACCGCGGCTACGCGCTGCAGTGGTTCGCGCTGGCCGCGACGACCCTCGTCGTCGCGCTGGTGCTCGGCCTGCGTCGAGGTGCTTCCCGATGAACCGTACTCCCCCCGTCGCGCCCGCCCCGCCGGACGGCCGCAACGTCCGCGCCGCGCGCCGCGTGATGCTGATCCTGTTCGCGCTGTTCTTCGGTGGCGCGCTCGTCGCCGGCCTGCTGCGCTTCTCCGGCTGGCAGCCGGGCGGCAGCAAGGCGCACGGCACGCTGCTGCAGCCGGCGGTGGACCTCCGCGACGCGCCCGCGCAGGGTGCCGACGGCGAACCCCATCCCTGGGCGCCGGCCGAGCGGGTCTGGCGGGTCGCGGTGCTGCTCCCGCCGGGCCCCTGCGACGGCGAATGCGAGACCCTGGCCGCGGGCGTGGGCAAGGTCTGGGAACTGATGGGCCACCGCGCCGACAAGGTGGAGGTGCTCTGGGCCGGCGCGCTGCCGGCCGCGGGCGCCCCGGCGCGCGCCTTCGTGCAGGTCGAGGCGCCCGATGCCTGGCGCGAGCGCCTGCCGCCTGCCGCCGCCGACGATCCGATGCCGACCTACGTGATCGACCCGAGCGGCTTCGTCGTCCTCCACTACCCGACCGGCTTCGACATCGCCGGCCTGCGCGCCGACCTGGCGACCCTGCTCAAGCTGAAGTAACGGCGCCGCGGCGCCGGCAAGGACATCGACCGCACCATGTACAAGCACACCCACCGCATCGCCTGGTTCGCGCTGGCGCTCGCCCTCGTGGTGATCGTGTTCGGCGCTTTCGTGCGGCTGTCGGACGCAGGCCTGTCCTGCCCCGACTGGCCGACCTGCTACGGCCGCGCCACCTGGCCGACGCAGGAGGCGCACTTCGCGCATGCCGAGCAGAACTTCGCGCGGCCGGTCGAGTCGCACAAGGCCTGGCGCGAGCAGGTGCACCGCCACCTCGCTGCCCTGCTCGGCGTGGGCGTGCTCGCACTGGCCCTGCTCGCCGCGCGCCGGCGCCGCTTCGGCATCGCCACCATCCTCGGGGCGAGCCTGATGGTCGCCGTTGCGATCCCGCTCTACATGCAGGGGCAGCACGTCGCCGCGAGCGTGCTCGCGGCGCTGGCCGAGGTCCTGCTGCTGCTCGCGGCCTGGCGCTGGAGCAACCAGGATCTCTCGCGGGTGGCCACGCTCCTGCTGGCGGTCATCATCTTCCAGGCCCTGCTCGGCATGTGGACGGTCACCTGGCTGCTGAAGCCCGTGGTGGTCATGGCCCACCTGCTGGGCGGGCTCGCCACGTTCTCGCTGCTGGCCTTCCTGGCGTGGCGGGCGACGCCGGACGCGCCGCTGGTGCATTCGGATGCGCCGCGCCTGCGCGGGTTGCTGGGCATCGGCCTGGTGCTGCTGGTGGTGCAGATCGCGCTCGGCGGCTGGACCAGCGCGAACTACGCGGCGCTGGCCTGCGGCACCGACTTCCCGACCTGCCTGGGCCAGTGGTGGCCCGCCGCGGACTGGCGCGAGGGCTTCGTGCTCTGGCGCGGCATCGGCGTGGACTACGAAGGCGGCGTGCTCGACGGCGAGGCGCGGGTGGCGATCCAGATGGCCCACCGGCTGATGGCGGTGGTGGTCTTCGGCCACCTGCTCGCGGTGGCCCTGCGCCTGTGGCGCACCACCGGCCTGCGCCACTGGGGCGTGACCCTCGGCGTGCTGCTGATCGCGCAGGTCGCGCTGGGCATCAGCAACGTGCACTTCGGCCTGCCGCTGGCCGTGGCCGTGGCGCACAACGCCGGCGCGGTGCTGCTGCTGTTCGTGCTGGTCACCCTGCTCACGCGCCTGCGCGTGCCCTCGTGAGCGGAGCCGTGCCCGTGCCCTCGACCGCCCGCCAGTACTGGCAACTGACCAAGCCGCGCGTGGTCGCGCTGATCGTGTTCACCGCCATCGTGGGCATGCTGCTGGCGACGCCGGGCCTGCCGCCGTGGCGCGCGGTGGTGTTCGGCACGCTCGGCATCTGGCTGGCCGCGGCCTCGGCGGCGGCCATCAACCAGATCCTCGACGCGCGCATCGACGCGGTGATGGCGCGCACCTCCTGGCGGCCGCTGCCGACCGGCTCGCTGACCGTCGCCCAGGCGCTGGCCTTCGCGGTGGTCCTGGCGGTGCTATCGATGGCGATCCTGGTCTGGCAGGTGAACCTCATCACCGCGGTGCTGACCTTCGCCTCGCTGATCGGCTACGCCATCGTCTACACGGTGTGGCTCAAGCGCGCGACGCCGCAGAACATCGTGATCGGCGGCATCGCCGGCGCGGCGCCGCCCGTGCTCGGCTGGTCGGCGGTGACCGGCTGGGTCGAGCCCTGGGGCGTGCATCCGCACTCCCTGCTGCTGTGCCTGATCATCTTCGTGTGGACGCCGCCGCACTTCTGGGCGCTGGCGATCTTCCGCCGCGAGGACTACGCCCGCGCCATGATTCCCATGCTGCCGGTCACCCACGGCGTCACCTACACGCGCTGGCAGATCCTGTTCTACACCGTGCTGCTGGTCATCGTGACCCTGCTGCCCTTCGTCACCGGCATGAGCGGGCTGTTCTACCTCGGCGGGGCGCTGGTGCTGGGCCTGGTGTTCCTGTGGATGGCGGTGCGGCTGATGAACCCGCCGGACGAGTTCTACGCCATGCGCACCTTCAACTACTCGGTGGTCTACCTGATGGCGCTGTTCGCCTTCCTGCTGGTCGACCACTGGGTCATGCCGGTGCCGCCGCCGCCGGGGCTGGAGTTCCAGCGCGTCGGCTGAGCCGCCCGCGCCTCAGGGCGCGGACGGCGCCGTCCGCGCGTAGCGCTGTGCGAGCACGGCGCAGACCACCAGCTGGATCTGGTGGAACAGCATGATCGGCAGCACGATGGCGCCGAGTCCGCCGCCGGCGAAGAGGATCTTGGCCATCGGCGCGCCGGTCGCCAGGCTCTTCTTCGAGCCGCAGAAGACGATGGCGATCTCGTCGGCGCGATCGAAGCCCAGCCGGCGCGCGGCGAAGGTCAGCACCGTCATCACCACCGCCAGGAGCAGGCAGGCGACCAGGGTCAGCGCCAGCAGCGCCGACGGCGGCGTCTCCCGCCACAGGCCCTCCACCACCGACGCGCTGAAGGCGGCGTAGACCACGAGCAGGATCGTGCCCTGGTCGGTGAAGCGCAGGACGCCCGCGCTGCGCTCGATCCAGCCGCGCAGCCAGGGCCGCAGCAGGTGGCCGGCGACGAAGGGCAGCAGGAGCAGCAGCATGATCTTGCCGATGGCGCCGAGCGGATCGCCGCCCGCGCCCTCCGCACCCACCAGGAGCAGCATGAGCAGCGGCGTCAGCACCACCCCGAGCAGGCTGGACGCCGACGCCGCGCAGACCGCGGCGGCGACGTTGCCGCCCGCCATCGAGGTGAAGGCGATGGAAGACTGCACCGTCGAGGGCAGCGCGCACAGGAACAGCACGCCGACGTAGAGCTCCGGCGTGATGAGCGTGCCGGACAGCGGCCGCAGCGCGAGGCCGAGCAGCGGGAACAGCACGAAGGTCGCCGCCACGATGGCCAGGTGCAGGCGCCAGTGCAGCAGGCCCGCCACCAGCGCTTCCCTTGGCAGGCGCGCGCCGTGCAGGAAGAACAGCGCCGCGATGGCGACGCTGGTCGCCGCATCCACCGCGCGCGCCGTCGCCCCCTCCACGGGGAGCAGCGACGCGAGCGCGACCGTCGCGACCAGCGCCAGGGTGAACCGGTCCACCCGGAGCCGGGCGAGGACGCGGGCCACGCCCACGGTCAGACGTCCCCGTCGAGCAGGTGGCGCTGCCAGAACAGCACGGTCGCGGCGTTGAAGTAGTCGGCGTTGGTCTTCTTGCGGAAGCCGTGGCCCTCGTCCTCGAACAGCAGGTACCACACCTCGCCGCCGTTGCCGCGCACGCGCTCGACGATCTGCTCGGCCTCCGAGGCCGGTACCCGCGGGTCGTTAGCGCCCTGGGCGACGAACAGCGGGCTCCGGATGCGCGCGGCGTTGGCGAGCGGCGAAATGCGTTCGAGGAAGGCGCGCATCTCCGGATCGCGCTCGTCGCCGTACTCGGCGCGGCGCAGGTCGCGGCGATAGCTCTCGGTGTTGGTGAGGAAGGTCACGAAGTCGGAGATGCCGACGATGTCGACGCCCGCGCGCAGGCGGTCGCCGAAGTGGATCATCGACGCGAGCACCATGTAGCCGCCGTAGCTGCCGCCGTACACGCCGACCCGTTCCGGGTCGAGTTCGGGGCGGGTCGCGATCCAGTCGAGCAGGGCGCCGATGTCGCGCACCGAATCCTCGCGCAGCATGCCGTTGTCGAGCTGGAGGTAGGTCTTGCCGTAGCCGGCCGAGCCGCGCACGTTCGGCACCAGCACGGCGATGCCGAGTTCGTTCACCAGGTGCTGGATCGACGGGTTGAAGGTCGGCAGGGCCTGCGCCTCGGGGCCGCCATGGATGTTGACGACCACCGGCAGTCGCGTACCCGCGGGCACCTCGGCGGGGCGGTAGTAGAAGGCCGGGATGGTGCGCGGCGCGCCGTCGACGCTGTCGAAGGTGGGATAGCGCACCAGCTCCGGCGTCACGAAGCGGTCGGTGTCCAGGCCCCCGACCTCGCTCCGCGTCCAGGCCACCAGGCTGCCCGCGGCCAGGTCGAGCACGTGCACGTCGCTCGGCGCGGTGGGCGTGTTCAGGGTCAGGGCGAGGCGGCTGCCGTCGGGGCTGAAGTCGCCCAGGCCGACGACGCCGAGCGGCAGCGCGGGCACCGGGATCTCGCGGTGCTCGGGCAGAGCCAGCACGCGCAGCCGACCGATGCCGTCCTCGTTGGCCACGTAGGCCAGGTGGCGGCCGTCGGCGGCGATGCGGAAGTCCTGCACGTCCCAGGGCACGTGCGCGCTGAGGATCTCCATCCGGCCGCTGGCGGTGTCGTGGAAGCGCAGCTGGCGGAACTCGCTGGTGCGTCCGTCCACGTCCTCGTCGGAGACGTAGTACACGCCGCGGCCGTCGGGCGCGTAGGTCATGCCGGCGATCGAGGCGGTCCCGCCCGCGACCGGGAACATGCGCAGCCGGCCGGTCTCCAGGTCGACCTCGCCGGGGCGGCTGTCGTTGATCGAGACGTAGCGCGAGACCAGCAGCCGGCGCCCGTCGGGCGAGAAGCCGCTGGCGCGCCAGCTCCCGCCCTCGGTGACGACCGGGCGTGCGTCGCCGGTGCGCATGTCGCGCACCCACACGTCGCTGTCGGTGCCGTTGCGTGCGGTGCTGCTCCAGGCGAGCTGCCGGCCGTCGCGCGACCACAGCGCGCCGGCGTTGCGGCTGCGGCCGCCGTCGGTCAGCAGGGTGGTCTCGCGGGTACCGAGGTCGTAGGCCATCAACTGCCAGAACTCCGAGCCGCCCACGTCCTTGCCGAACACGAAGACGTCGGGCCCGGACGCGGGCGCGACCGCCGCGCCCTGCACGGGCTCGCGGTAGAAGGTGAGCTGTTCGCGCATGCCCAGCGGCGCGGCGACGCGGTGGATCTGGCTGGTCTCGCCGAAGCGGGTGGCGACGAGCATGCCGCCGTCGCGGGTCCAGCCGACGAAGCTGGCGCCGCGGGTGTTCTGGTAGCGCTCCAGGCGCTCGACCAGGTCGGCCGGGATCTCCGGCACGTTCTCGGTGATGCGTGCGCCGACCTGCTTCCGCTCGACGGCGGGTGCGGATTCGGCGGGCAGGCCCGCGGCGGCCAGCAGGCCGGCGAGCAGGACGGTGGCGGTACGGCGCATCGGATCCCCCGGTATCGACGGAACCCCCGAGGGTACGTGCCGCCGCCGCGCGCGGCCAGCCGCTTCAGCGGCCGCGGTGGCGCTGCAGTTCGCGCAGTTCGCGCTTCTCGTCCTCGTCGATGCCGCTCAGGCCCACCTCGCGCACGCGCGCGTGCAGTTCGTCGATGCGTTGCTGCACGGTCTGGCGGTCGAGCTGGGCGAGGGCGTCGGCGAACTCCAGGCGCAGCAGCTTCTCGTCGCCGGGCAGTTCCTGCACCGCGAGCTTCTGCAGGGGCGCCTCCTCCGGCCTGCCCTGGAAGTGTTCGAGCAGGGCGCCGGTGCTGATGCCGGGGCGCTCGCGGGCCAGGTGCAGCAGTTCGACCAGGAGCGGCACGCCGGGCTGGCGCAGGCCGGCGAACGGGTAGGGCGGCTCGACCTCCCCGGCCAGTGCCGGGCGGTGCAGCAGCAGGGCGATGGCGCTGCGCACCAGGCTGCGCCGCGGTGCGGGCGCGGCCGGCGCGCGGCGCGGCGCTGCGGCCGCGGGCTGCTGCGGTGCCGGCGCCGCGACGGCGAGGCCGGTGATCTCGCCCAGCCGCTGCTTCATGAGGTCGCCGAAGGCGCCGTCCGGGATCTGCGCCAGCAGCGGACGCGCGCGCTCGGCGAGGCGGGCCTTGCCGTCGAGGGTGCCCAGGTTGATCTCGCGGGACAGTTCGGCGAACAGGAACTCCGACAGCGGCGTCGCCGCCTTGAGCCGCTGCTCGAAGCCGCCGGCGCCCTCCTTGCGGACGATGCTGTCGGGGTCCTCGCCGTCGGGCAGGAACAGGAAGAAGGCCTGGCGCCCGTCGCGCATGCGCGGCAGCACCGCCTCCAGCGCCTTCCAGGCGGCGCCGCGTCCGGCGCGGTCGCCGTCGAAGCAGAACACCACGTCGCCCGCATTGCGGAACAGCAGCTCGGCATGGTCGCCGGTGGTCGCGGTGCCGAGCGTCGCCACCGCGGTGGTCACGCCGTACTGCGCCAGGGCGACCACGTCCATGTAGCCCTCGACCACCACCAGCTGGGCGATCTTCGCGTGCGCCTGCCTGACCTGCCACAGGCCGTAGAGCTCGCGGCCCTTGTGGAACAGCGGCGTCTCCGGCGAGTTCAGGTACTTCGGCCCGTCGTCCTTCTCGAGCACCCGCCCGCCGAAGGCGATGGGACGCCCGCGCCGGTCGTGGATGGGGAAGATCACGCGGTCGCGGAACTTGTCGTACACGCGGCCCTTGTCGTTGCGCGAGAGCAGGCCGACGCGCTCGAGCAGCTGCAGGCGCTGGGGATCGCCGCCGAGCGCCTCGCGCAGGGCGTCCCAGCCTTCCGGCGCGTAGCCGATGGCGTAGCGGGCGCGGACCTCGGCGTCGACGCCGCGGCGGTCGAGGTAGCGGCGCGCCCGGTCCGACAGCGCCAGCTGGTGCTGGAAGAAGGCCGCCGCCGCCGCGGTGGTCCCGAGCATGGCGTCGAACTCGCCGCGGTCGCGGTCCTGCGCGCGCGCCTCGCGCGGCACTTCGAGGCCCGCGCGCTTGGCCAGCTCGTCGACCGCGTCGAGGAACTCGAGGCGGTCGTACTCCATCAGGAAGCGCAGCGCGGTGCCGTGCGCGCCGCAGCCGAAGCAGTGATAGAACTGCTTGGTCGGGCTGACCGTGAAGCTCGGCGAACGCTCGTTGTGGAAGGGACAGCAGGCCGTGTATTCGCGGCCGGCACGCTTGAGCGGCACCCGCGCGGCGATCAGCTCGACGATGTCGGTGCGCGCGAGCAGCTCGTCGAGGAACGCGTCGGGGATACGGCCGGCCATCGGGCAATGATAGGGCCTGCGGTTGGGTGGCAGGTGGGGGCGGTCGGAGTTCGGGCTGGGGCTTGGGCTTGGGCTTGGGCTTGGGGCGGGAAGCGGGAAGCGGGAAGCGGGAAGCGGGAAGCGGGCAGGGAACTGGGGGCGTCAGTGCAGTGCCTTCGGGGCGGGGCGGCGCAGGCGGTGCTGCAGGATCGAGGTGGCGAGCGCGCCGATGTAGAACACCGCGCCGGCGTAGTAGATCCACAGCAGCATGATCACCACGCCGCCGGCCGGGCCGTAGACCGAGCCGAGCGTGCTGCGGCCGAGGTAGAGGCCGATGCCGATCCGTCCGAGGGTGACCAGCAGGGCCGTGGCGAAGCCGCCCAGCAGGCTGAGCCGCCAGTCCAGCACGCGGTCCGGCAGCAGGTGGTAGATCGCTGCGAAGGCGAGGGCGTAGACGACCAGGGTGAAGCCCGTGGCGACGGTCGGCCACAGGCTGGGAATGCCGGCGAAGACGAGCTGCAGCAGCGCCTGCGCGATCATGGAGACGATCAGCAGGAACGACAGCGAGAACACGATCCCGAACGAGATCACCCGCTTGCGCAGCCAGGCCAGCATGCCGGCCAGGACCTCGCCGTCGGCCGCGAAGATGCGGTTGAGCGTGGTCTGCAGCTGGGCGAAGACGATGGAGGCGCCGAACAGCAGGGTGCCGATGCTGATCCAGCCCGCCAGCGAGCCCAGCGTCGGCTGCGCCTCCGCGTTGCGGACCACCATGCGCGCCGTGCTCTCGGCCTCGGGGCCGGCGAGGATCTGGATCTGGCGGAAGAACTCCTCCTGCGCCGGCGGATACAGCGACGCCGTGATCCACAGCACGATGACCACCAGGGGCGCCAGCGACAGCAGGGCGTAGAAGGCCAGCGCGGCCGCGTGCGAGAGCAGTTCGTACTCGCCGAAGCGCGTGGCGAACTCGCCCATCGGGCTGCGCCGGAACCAGTCGCCGCAGGCGCGGGCGCGGTCCCGCAATGATTCCCATCGTGCCGCCATCGCCACTCCCCTCACGGACCTGGGGACAGCGTGGCGGACCGGGCGACAAGGGCGCGTCGCTCCGCGCCGGGCGCCCGCCGCGGGCGGGCGCGCTACCGCGGCGTCAGCCGGCCAGGCGCGCCTTGACCCGCTGCGAGACCGCGCCCATGTCGGCGCGGCCCGCGGCAGCGGCCTTCACCGCCGCCATGACCTTGCCCATCGCCTGCGGCCCGGCGGTGCCGGCCTCGGCGATGGCGGCGTCGATCAGTGCATCCAGCTCGGCGTCGCCGAGCGGCTCGGGGAGGTAGCCCTGGATCACGGCGAGCTCGGCGCGCTCGACCCCGGCCAGGTCCTCGCGGCCGGCGGCCTCGTACTGGGCGATCGAGTCCTTGCGCTGCTTCACCATCTTCTCGAGCACGGCCAGGACCTGCGCGTCGTCGAGCGCGATGCGCTCGTCGACCTCGCGCTGCTTGATCGCCGCGTTGATCAGGCGGATGACGCCCAGGCGATCCTTCTCGCCCGCCTTCATCGCGGCCTTCATGTCGTCGGTGAGGCGCTGCTTCATGGACATGGGGAATCTCCGGCCGGGGGTGGAAGCACAAGAAGCCGGCAACGCTTGCGCGTGCCGGCTTCTCGAAGCGCTACGCAGCGGCAGCCCGGACCTTGCCGGACCGCGCGCGAAGCCGCTGGATCAGTACTGGCGCTGGCGCTTGGTGACGTCGCGCGAGACGCGACGCAGGTGGCGCTTCACCGCGGCGGCAGCCTTGCGCTTGCGCTCCTGGGTCGGCTTCTCGTAGAACTCGCGCTTGCGGGTCTCGGCAATGATGCCGGCCTTCTCGCAGGTGCGCTTGAAGCGACGGAGGGCGAATTCGAAGGGCTCGTTCTCGCGGACTTTGACGTTCGGCATGAGTATGTGTTCGGTTCGGGTGTTTCGCCCGTAGGATGCGGGCGAGCCGGCTATGATAGCGACCCCACGCGCCCGGTTCAACCGCGGCGCGGTCGCCCTGTCCCGGGCCGTCTCCTGCCTCCTCCGGACCCCCCATGATCGTTCTCGGCATCGAAAGCTCCTGCGACGAGACCGGCGTCGCCGTCTACGACACCGCCCGCGGGCTGCGCGCGCACGCGGTCTACAGCCAGGTCGCCCTGCACGCCGAGTACGGCGGCGTGGTGCCGGAGCTGGCCAGCCGCGACCACGTGCGCAAGCTGCTGCCGCTGGTCCGGCAGACCCTCGACGAGGCGGGCATTGCGCTGCGCGAGGTCGAGGGCGTCGCCTACACCGCCGGGCCGGGCCTGGTGGGCGCGCTGCTGGTCGGCGCCGGCGTCGCGCGCGCCCTCGCGTGGGCGCTGGAGGTCCCGGCCATCGGCGTGCACCACATGGAGGGACACCTGCTGGCGCCGCTGATGCGCATCGACGGCGAGGCGGCGATGGCCGCGCCGCCGGCCCCGCCCTTCGTGGCCCTGCTGGTGTCGGGCGGCCACACCCAGCTGGTGCACGTGGAGGCCATCGGCCGCTACCGTCTGCTCGGCGAGACCCTGGACGACGCCGCCGGCGAGGCCTTCGACAAGACCGCCAAGCTCATGGGCCTGCCCTATCCGGGCGGGCCGGAGCTCGCCCGGCTGGCGGGCGAGGGCAGGCCGGAGCGCTTCCGCTTCGCGCGGCCGATGACCGACCGCCCCGGGCTCGACTTCAGCTTCTCCGGCCTCAAGACCCAGGTGCTGCTCGCCTGGCAGCGGAGCGACGGCAGCGCGGCCACGCGCGCCGACATCGCGCGCGGGTTCGAGGACGCGGTGGTCGAGACGCTTGCGATCAAGTGCCTGCGCGCGGTCGAGGCGACCGACGTGGACACCCTGGTGGTGGCCGGGGGCGTCGGCGCCAACCTGCGCCTGCGCGCGGCCCTCGACGCGGCGATGCGCGCGCGCGGCGGCCGTGTGTGCTTCCCGCCGCCGGCGCTGTGCACCGACAACGGCGCGATGATCGCCTTCGCCGGCGCCCTGCGCCTGGAGGCGGGGCAGCACGCGGACGCCGCGGTGCAGGTGCGGCCGCGCTGGGACATGACCGCCCTGCCCGCCGTGGCCTGATCCGCCGCGTCGCGGCCTGCACGTACACTCTCCGCCCCCGCCGCCGCGGCGGGTCGTGTCGGCCTTCGTGAGGGTGGGTGTATGGATGTGGTGTTCATCGAGGATCTGCGGATCGAGACGGTCATCGGGATCTACGACTGGGAGCGGACCATCCGCCAGACGGTCGCGATCGATCTCGAGATGGCCTTCGACAACACGGTCCCCGCCGCCACCGACGCCATCGGCGACACCCTCGACTACAAGGCCGTGGCGAAGCGCCTCATCGCCTTCGTGGAGGCGTCCGAATTCGGCCTGGTGGAGACCCTGGCCGAGCGCTGCGCGGCCATCGTGCGCGAGGAGTTCGGCGTGTCCTGGCTGCGGCTCAGGCTGTCCAAGCCGGGCGCGGTCACCGGCTCGAAGGCGGTGGGCGTGATCATCGAGCGCGGCACGCGCGCGGGCGCCTGACGATGGCCGTCGCCTGGCTCAGCCTCGGCAGCAACGTGGCGCCGGAGCACCACCTGCGCGCCGGCGTGGCGGCGCTGCGCGAGGCCTTCGGCACGGTCGAGGTGTCGCCCGTCTACCGCAGCGCGGCCGTCGGCTTCGAGGGCGATCCCTTCCTCAACGCCGCCGCGCGGATCGAGACCGCCCTGGATCCGGTCGCGCTCGACGCGCGCCTGCACGCCATCGAGGACGCGCACGGCCGTCGCCGCGACGTGCCGCGCTTCTCCAGCCGCAGCCTGGACATCGACCTGCTGCTCTACGACGACCGCGTCCTGCGCGGGCCGGGCCACCTCGAACTGCCCCGGCCGGACCTCGCCGGGCAGGCCTTCGTGCTCGGCCCGATGGTCGACCTGGCACCCGGGCTCGTGCATCCGACCCTGGGTCGCACGCTCGCCGCGCTGTGGGCGGAGATGGGCGGGCACGACCGCCTGCAGCGGATCGACCTGGTCCTCTGACGACGGCGGTGCCGCTCAGGCGGTGAGCGCCCGTCCGCCGTCCACGCGCACGACCTGCCCGGTGACGAAGGGCGCGCGCAGCAGCCACGCCACCGCGTCGGCGATGTCCTCCGGGCTTCCGCGGCGGCCGAGCGCGGTGCGCGCGAGGATGGCCTCGCGGTCGCCGCTGCCGCTCTCGCCGTCCGGCCAGAGGATCGCCCCGGGCGCTACCGCGTTCACCCGCACCTCGGGCGCGAGCGCGCCCGCCAGCCCCTGGGTGATGGCGACCAGCGCGGCCTTGGAGGCGGAGTAGGCGATGGCGTCGGGCCGCGGCTGCGCCGCGTAGACGTCGGCGACGTTCACGATCGCACCGCGCTGCGCGCGCAGGAAGGGCGCGGCCGCACGCGCGAGCAGGAAGGGCGCGCGCGCATTGACCGCGAACTGCGCGTCGAACAGCGCCGCGTCGCTGGCCTCCAGCGGCGCCACGGCGAACGCGGAGGCGTTGTTGACCAGCGCGTCCAGCCGGCCCAGCCGCGCCTGCGCCTCCGCCACCAGCCGCTCGCAGGCCTGCGGCTCGCGCAGGTCCGCCTGCAGCGCAACCGCGCTGCCGGGGCGCGCGGCCTCGAACGCCGCGAGCAGCGCGTCGAGCTCGGGACCGGGGCGGCGGTAGTGCAGGGCGAGCGCGTGGCCGTCGGCATGCAGGCGGCGCGCGATCGCCGCGCCGATGCGACGTGCGGCGCCGGTGACGAGGGCGACGGGAGCGGTGAAGGCCATGCGCCGCATTGTGCCGTGTCGCCGAGCTCGCGTGCCGCGCCTGCTAGGCTCTGCGCACCGCCTCCACGGCGGTCCGCGCACGCTCGCCCCGGCCCGCGCGCGCATCGCTTCCACTTCTTCCGTCGTCCGCTCCCATGACCGACATCGATCTCGCGCCCGCACTGGGCTGGCTCGAACCCTATCCCTGGCTGCAGGCCCTGCTGGGCCTGGTGCTGCTGTTCCTCGTCGCCGGGCTGGCCAACTGGCTCACGCGCCACGTGATCCTGCGCGGGCTGCGCGGCCTCGCGCACCGCATGCCGTTCTTCCGCGAGGGCGCGCTGGGCCACCACCGCGTGGTGGACCGCCTCGCCAACGTGGTCCCGGCGCTGGTGATCCAGGCCGGCGTGGGCCTGGTGCCGCACCTGCCGCCGCGGCTGACGCTGCTGATCCAGAACCTCGCCCAGGCCTTCGTGTTCCTGGCCCTGGTGCTGACGCTCAGCGCGGCGCTGGACGTGGTCAACACCATCTACCAGCGCCGCCCGGACGCGCGCAGCAAGCCGATCAAGGGCTATCTGCAGCTGGTCAAGATCATCCTGTTCGCGGTGTGCGCGCTGATGATCGTGGGCACCTTCATGCAGCGCGACGTGTTCACCCTGCTGGCCGGCCTGGGCGCCATGGCCGCGGTGCTGATGCTGGTGTTCCAGAACACCATCCTGTCGCTGGTCGCCAGCGTGCAGGTCGCCTCCTACGACATGGTGCGGGTCGGCGACTGGATCGAGATGCCCTCGCTCAACGCCGACGGCGACGTCATCGACATCTCCCTGCACACGGTCACCGTGCAGAACTGGGACAAGACCATCACGGTCATCCCGACCAACAAGCTCATCACCGACACCTTCAAGAACTGGCGCGGCATGAGCGAATCCGGCGGCCGCCGGATCAAGCGTTCGCTGTTCATCGACCAGACCAGCGTGCGCTTCCTCGACGCCGACGAGCGCCGGCGCATGCACCGCTTCGCGCTGATCGACGCCTACCTGGACCGCAAGCAGGCCGAGATCGATGCGTGGAACGCCACCCTGGGCGAGCGTGGTCAGGACCTGGTGAACACCCGCCGGGTGACCAACCTCGGCACCTTCCGCGCCTACGTCGAGTGCTACCTGCGCCAGCACCCCGGCATCAACCAGGACCTGACCCTGCTGGTGCGCCAGCTCGACCCGGGCCCGAACGGGCTGCCGATCGAGATCTACTGCTTCACCTCGAGCACCGCCTGGGCGGTCTACGAGGGCGTGCAGTCGGACATCTTCGACCATCTGCTGGCGATCCTCCCGGAGTTCGGGCTGCGCGTGTTCCAGCCGCCGACGGGCGCGGACTTCCGCATGCTGGGCGAGCAGGGCGGCAGCGCCCTGGCGGCGCGCGACGCGGTCGCACCCGGCGGCGCCGAGCGCGCGGCGGACGTGCCGCAGGCCTGAGCGCGCTGCTCGAGGAGTGAGCGGAGAGGAGCGAGGAGCGAGGACGAGCGCGTGCACCCGCCACTCGTTTCCCGCTCCTGATCTCTCGCGCCTCGCCGAAGCGCCCCCAACCCTCCTCCACTGTCCGCGGAGGAGGAGCCGGGTGATGCCGGGGAGTAGGGGGAAGGGAGGAGAAGGGGGGAGCGAGGATGGTGCTCGCCTCTCCGGTCCGGCACGGGTGAGGCCGGGTCAGGACGTCCGGGGCAGCTCGATGTCGCGGACGTCCTCCTGCGAGAACAGTTCGATGGCGGTGCGCGCGACCTCGCGGGTGTCGTACCAGGCGTAGGCACCCACGCCCACCGCGCCCAGCAGCGGCACCCAGCGCGAGACGCCGCGGGTGAGCGCGCGGCGGGACAGGTGCACGCCGACGTGGCGGACGGCGCGCACCAGCGCCTCCTGGGTTGCGCTCTGGATCAGCCAGCGCTGCCCGGCGCGCACCGCGAAGTCGCGGAAGGCCTGGGCGGCGGTGTGCCGGAACAGGCAGAACAGCATCTGCTCGCGGCCCAGGCGCCAGTGCTGCCCGTGCGCCGCGGCGATGTCGGCGACCATCTGCGACTGGATGTTCCAGATCGCGTAGAGCTCCGGCAGCACCGTCATCCAGCCCATGGGACCCGGCGGCAGCGACAGCGAGCCCGCGAGCACGCCTGCGCGACGCGCGGCGGCGTCGGCGATGGCCTGCGAGCGCAGCCGCGGAACCGCGCTGGCCGGTTCGCTGCTGTACGGCGTGCGGCCGAGCAGGCCGGTGACGGCATCGGTGATGCGGCGCTGGAGTTCGCCGGTGCCGTCGTCGGCCGCGTCGTGGATCTCGAGCGGCAGTCCGCGCCGGCGTCGGGAGGAAGGCGTGCCCATGTGCTGCGAGTCTCCTGCGCTGCGGGTGAACCGGGGGCGAAACGCGGGGTGCCGGGTCGCGCCGGTGCCGCGTCCGCGCGCGCTATCCTGCAGCGTTTCGCTCCCGGAGCCCGCATGTCCGTCGCCCTGCCGCCCCCCGACGCCGACCAAGCCGCGCACAGCGCGCGCCTGGTCGAGGCCATCCGCGCGGAGATCGCCGCCGCCGGCGGCAGCATCCCGTTCTCGCGCTACATGGAGCTGGTCCTGTACGCGCCGGGCCTGGGCTACTACAGCGCCGGCGCGCGCAAGCTGGGCGCGGACGGGGACTTCGTCACCGCCCCGGAACTGGGGGCGGTCTTCGCGCGCTGCACCGCGAACGCCATCGCCCCCGTGCTCGCCCAGATCGGTCCGGAGGCGCGGGTGCTGGAGCTGGGCGGCGGCACCGGGGCCTTCGCCCACGATGCTCTGCTGCGCCTGGCGGAGCGGGGCAGCCTGCCTGCCGAGTACCTGCTGCTGGAGCCCAGCGCCGACCTGCGCGAGCGCCAGCGGGAACGCCTGGCCACGCTGCCGCCGGACGTCGCCGCGCGCGTGCGCTGGCTCGACCGTCCGCCGCAGGAGCGCTGGGAGGGCGTGCTGTTCGCCAACGAGGTGCTCGATGCGCTGCCGACCACCCGCTTCGAGATCCGCGACGGCGGGACCTGGGAGGAGCACGTGGCGCTCGACGCGGCCGGCGGCTTCGTCCGCGACGCGCGGCCGGCCGACGCCCTGGTCGCCGCGGCGGTGGCGAACGTGCAGCGCCGGCTGGAGCGGCCGCTGCCGGAGGGCTACCGCTCCGAGGTGCTGCCGCAGCTGCCCTACTGGATGCAGGCGATCGCCGGCACGCTGGCCCGCGGCGCCCTGCTGTTCGTGGACTACGGCTACGCCCGGCGCGAGTTCTATGCGCGGGAGCGCAGCGACGGCACCCTGGTGTGCCACTACCGGCACCGCGCGCACGGCGACGCCTTCCATCTGCCGGGGCTGCAGGACCTCACGGCCTTCGTCGACTTCACCGCGGTGGCCGAGGCTTGCACCCACGCCGGCTTCGACTACGCCGGCTACTGCGCGCAGGCCAGCTTCCTGCTCGCCAACGGGCTGGAGGAGGAGCTTGCGGCGATCGAGCGCATCGACGATGCCGCGGCACGCTACCGCCGCACCCAGGAGGTCAAGCGGCTGACCCTGCCGGCGGAGATGGGCGAGCGCTTCCAGGCGATCGGCTTCGTGCGCGACGTGGACCTCGAGCACGCCTTCGCGGTCGGCGACCTGAGCCACCGCCTGTGAGCCTGCGGTTCGTGCGGCCCCGCCTGTGGTCGGGGCTGTGGGTCGCGGCGCTGGCGGCCACGGTGGCCGTCTCGCTGCTGCCCGCGCCCTACCTGGGCGAGGCGCCGCAGGGCTCGGACAAGCTCGGCCACCTGCTGGCCTATGCGCTGCTGTCGGCCTACGCCATGGCGCTGTTCGCCAGCGTGCGCGGCCGCGTGCTGGCGGCGGCCGGGCTGGTGCTGCTGGGCGCGGCGATCGAGGTCGCGCAGGGCACCCTCGTGCCGGAGACGCGCTCCATGGATGCGGCCGACGCCGTCGCCAACGCGGCGGGCGTGCTGCTCGGCGCCCTGGTGGCGCTGACGCCGGCGCGCGATGCGCTGGTGCGCCTGGACCGCGCGCTGGCGGCCGGGCTGGCCCGGCGCTAGGTTCCCGCGCCCGCCGCCGCGCGGATCGCGGCGATGCGCGCCTTGCGGATGCGTTCGCCCACCGCGGGGCCGGCGAGCCCTTCGAGGTCGAGATCGCGCGGCTTCACCCCCGCGGCGGCGGCGTGCAGCCGCCGCAGCAGTGCGGCCTGCGGGTAGGGCCGCTCGGCGCTGCCCTCGCGCCCGCGCGCGTCCGCCTCGCAGACGGTGGCGAGCCGGTCGATGCGTTCCGGCCTGCGGAAGCCGTCGCAGCGCACGATGAGGTCGTGCAGGGTGCTCGCCCGCAGCTCGGCCACGCGGTGCACGTTGAGGTGCTCGCGGCAGCAGACCTCGGCGAGCTGCCGGTACTCCGCGGGCACCCGCAGGCGCTCGCACAGCGTGCGCAGCGGCGCGAGCCCGGCCTGCTCGTGCCCGAGGTGGCGAGGCAGCACGTGCCCGGGCGTCAGCGCCTTGCCGAGGTCGTGCGTGAGCGCGGCGAAGCCGATCAGCGCGTCGCCCGGCGCGAGGCGCGCCGCCATGTCGCTGACCAGCTCCTGGTGGCGGCCGGTGTCCACCTCGGGATGGAACTCGGCGCGCTGCGGCACCCCGTAGAGCGCGTCCACCTCGGGCAGCACCCGCGCCAGCGCGCCGCAGGCGCGCAGCGTGGCGAGGAAGGCGGAGGGCCGTGGCTCGGCCAGCGCGCGCACCAGTTCCTGCCAGACCCGCTCGGGCACCAGATGGTCGGCCTCGCCGTCGGCGACCATGCCGCGCATCAGCGCCAGGGTCTCGTCCGCCACCCGGAAGCCGAGCGGCGCGAAGCGCGCCATGAAGCGCCCCGCGCGCAGGATGCGCACCGGGTCCTCGGCGAAGGCCGGCGAGACGTGCCGCAGCACGCGGGCCTCGATGTCGCGCGCGCCGCCGTAGGGATCGACCAGGGCGCCGTGCTCGTCGCGGGCGATGGCGTTGATGGTGAAGTCCCGCCGCTGGAGATCCTCCTCCAGCGTCACCGACGGGGCGGCGTCGACCACGAAGCCGCGGTAGCCGCGCCCGGACTTGCGCTCGGTGCGCGCCAGCGCGTACTCCTCGTGGGTCTCGGGATGCAGGAACACCGGGAAGTCGCGGCCGACGGCGCGGAAGCCCGCGGCTTCCATCTCGGCCTGCGTGGCGCCGACCACGACGAAGTCGCGGTCCCCCGGGGGGCGCCCGAGCAGGGCATCGCGCACCGCGCCGCCGACGAGGTAGGCGCGCATGTCAGTCGATGCAGATCGTGGGCGCGGCGTGGCCGTCGGTGACCCGGGTGTGGCAGCCGAACAGGCGGTCGCTGACGTGGCAGGTCCCGGTGGTTGCGGTGCCCGGTTCCACGCCCTCGGGCGCCAGGCAGGCGCTCGCGCATTCGCTGCCGTCGCGGCAGGTGCGGCCGGCATCGTGGGTGGGGCGCGCGCAGGAGGCCACGCCGAGGCGCCCGTGGCGCGCCCAGGTGCCGCCGTCGGCGAGGCAGGCGGCCTCGTTGTCGGGCGCGGGGCGGTAGCCCGTGGGCGCGGGGGCGCAGCCGGCGGCGAGCAGGGCCGCGACGAGGAGGACGGGGAGGCGGGGCATGCGGCGTTCCTACTGGCGACGGCGGTAGCGGTCGAGGCGGGCGGGGCGGTCGTCCGGCCGCCCGAGGACGTCGTGCAGCACCGCGCCGATCGGCGTGGGGACGATGCCCAGCCGGTGCAGACCGTCCACGCCGCCCACGGCGTCGGTGCCCAGCGAACGGAAGTTGTCCCGCGAGATCGGCTTGCCCGGCAGCCACTCGCCGATCTCCGCCTGGATGCGGCCGAGGGCGTCCGGCAGCGGCAGCACCGCGCGCCGCAGGCCGAGGGCGCGCGCGGTCAGGCGCACGATCCCCGCCAGGGTCAGGACTTCGGGTCCGTAGAGTTCGTAGGTCTGGCCGACGGTGCGTGGGTCGCGCAGGGCGCGGCGGAAGGCCTCGACCACGTCGCCGACGTAGACCGGCGCGAATTTCGCGTACGGCCGTGCCAGCGGCAGCACCGGGCTCAGCCGCAGCAGGCGGGCGAAGCGGGTGAACAGGCCGTCGCCGCGGCCGAAGATCACCGACGGCTGGAAGATCGTCCAGGCCAGGCCCGAGGCCCTGACCACCGCCTCGGCCTCGCCGCGCGAGGCCAGGTAGTGGCTGCGGCCGCGCCCCGCGTTGAGCGCGCTCATCTGCAGCAGGCGGGCCACGCCGGCTTCGCGGCATGCGGTCGTCAGGGTGCGTGCGAGCTCGACGTGCGCGCGCGCGAAGCCCTTGCCGGAGTCTCGCACCAGCGGGCCGCCGCCCTCGTTGAGGATGCCCGTCAGGTTGATCGCCACGTCCATGCCTGCCAGCCGCCGCGCCAGTGCGGCACGGTCGTGGACGTCGCAGCGGACGACGTCCACGCGCGGCGGGAACAGGCGGTCCGGGTGCACCGAGGGATTGCGGCTCAGCACCACGACGTCGTGCCCGTCCGCGACCAGGCGCGCGACGAGATGGCGGCCGACGAAGCCGGTGCCGCCGAGGATGGCGATGCGTCTGGGTCGAGCCATGTACGTGCCTGGGTCGCTGGTGGCGGAGTGGCCGGGTCAGCGGGCCTGCGTCGCCGGGCAGACGAAGGCGCGGTCGCGCCGCGTCGGCGCCGCCCGTCCTGCCATCCGCTCGGTGAGCGAGACCGCCCTCCCCTCGAGGCGCCAGTCGTAGATCACGCTGAAGGCCAGCACGCGCGCGACGTACTCGCGGGTCTCGCGGTAGGTCACGGTCTCGATCCAGAAGTCGGGATCGAAGTCGGGGCGCTGCGCCAGCCAGCGTGCCACGGGCGCCGGCCCGGCATTGTAGGCGGCGATCGCCAGATAGGGCAGGCCCTGCTTGTCGAGCTCGTAGCGCAGGTGGGCGGTGCCCAGGGTGAGGTTGACCTCCGGCTCGAACAGGCTCTCGCGCCCGCGCCAGGGCACGCCGAGGCGGCGCGCCGTCGCCTCGGCGGTGGAGGGCAGCAGCTGCATCAGGCCGAGCGCGTCGGCGCTGGAGCGGGCGCGCGGCATCCACGCGCTCTCGGCACGGATGTCGGCGGCGACCAGGGCGGGGTCGAGGCCGTTGCGGCGGGCCTGCTCGCGCAGGATGCGGTCGTGGTGCAGCGGGAAGCGCAGGGTGTAGAGGCGCTGGAACTCGGGGTTGGGCCCCAGCGAGAACACCGCGCGGTCCCACCAGTCGGCGTCGCGCTGGGCGAGTTCGAGGGCGACGATCCGGCGGGCGTCGTCGAAGCCGTCGACCGCCGCCAGCCATTCGCGCGTGGCCCAGGCGGTGCGGTCGATGCGGTAGAGCGCGAAGGCGCGCTGGAGGCCGGGGTGGCCCTCGATCTCGCGCACCAGCCCCGCCGGGTGCTCCGGTTCCCAGGGGCACAGGGCGTAGGGCGCGCCGATGCGGTCGGCGGCGAGGAAGCCGTGAAAGGTCGAGGCGCTGGCGGCGTAGGCATAGGCGGTGCGCGCCTCCTCGCTGCGGCCGAGGCGTTCGAGCAGGCGCGCCTGGAAGTAGGTCCAGCGCGCGCTGGTGCGCTGCGCCTCCGGCATCCGCGCGATGGCCGCGAGCGCGGCGGCGTCGTCCTGGCGCGCCATCGCCTCGCGCACGCGCCATTCGTGCAGGCGCTCGTCGTAGGCGGACTCCGGGACCCGCGCCAGCCGCTCGGCCGCGCCGGGATGGTAGGAGGCGACCGTCCACAGCGCGATCTGGTAGCGCGCGGGGGCGGCGTCGGCCTCGCTCATGCCGAGCGCGGCGACCAGCTGTTCCAGGCGCCGCTCGGCGCCGTCGGGGTCGCGCCGCGCGAGCTGGGCCAGCCCATGCGCCGCGATGCGCCGGCTGCGCTCGGTCCGCGGCCAGCCGCCCGCGCGGTCGTGCGGCGCCTCGATGAACGCGGCGTAGTCCGCGGCCAGTGCCGCGTCCTCCGGCGGCAGTCCGCGCGCCGCGACCCGCATGATCCCGGGGGCGCCTTCCTCGGCGGCCAGTTCGATCCGCGCCCAGCGCAGCGCCGGCGTGAGCCGCCCCGCGGACGCGGCCGCGGCGAAGGGGCCGTCGCAGGCGTCGGGCATGGAGCGGCCCACGGTCCAGGCGGCCTCGAGGTCGCGCCACCAGGCTGCGTCCATCGCGCCGGTGGCCTGGCGCGCGGCCAGGTCGGCGCAGCGCATGGCGTCGCTCGGCGTGCGCCCCGACCCGGGCGGCGGCGGTACGTAGAAGGCGCGGAAGCCGCTCCAGTCCTGGCGGCGCGCCAGCTCGGCGACCCAGGCCTCGCGCAGCACCTCGGCCACCGGCTGGCCGGCATGGCGGTCGAGGAAGCCCTGCACGCGGTCGGCGGTAAGATGCCGCAGCTCCCGTCGCAGGGCGGCGTACTCGATCCACGGATACAGCGGATGGTCGGCCAGCGCGGCGGCGGTGCGCGCGTCGAGCGTGCCGCGCTCGGCGTCGGCAAGGGCCGCGCGCACTTCGCCCTGGCGCGGGTCCACGCGCGCCGTCGCCAGGCTCGTGCCGATGGCCAGCAGGAAGAGGAAGGTCGTTGTTTTGAAAGCAGTTCGTCCGCGCATGCCGAGAGTCTAGTCGATGCCCGATCAGCGCCTTCTTCACTTCAAGCGGCGCAAGGCCGCGTGACGCCGGAGTGGTTGCCGGCGGTGCCGGCCTTCCTCGCCCTCGGCGCGGTCGCGGGCGTGCTGGCGGGGCTGCTGGGCATCGGCGGCGGTCTGGTCCTGGTCGCCGCGCTCGCCTGGCTGCTGCCGTCGCTGGGCATCCCGGCGGAGGCGGCCATGCACGCGGCGCTGGCGACCGCGCTGGCCAGCGTCGTCTTCACCGGAAGCGCGTCCGCGCGGGCCCACCACCGGCGCGGCAGCGTGCTCTGGCGGACGGTCGGCGCCCTGGTCCCCGGGCTGCTGCTCGGCGCCTGGTTCGGCAGTCTGTTCGCCACGGCGCTGCCGGGCGCCGCGCTGCGCTGGATCGTCGCCGGCTACTGCGTGCTGGCCGCGGCGCAACTGCTGTTCGGGCGGCCGCGGGTGCCGGCCGAGGGCGAGGGACCGCCGCGCGGGCCGCTGATGTGGGCGGCCGGCGGCGTCATCGGCGCGGTCTCCGCCGTGGTCGGCATCGGCGGCGGCAGCATGACCGTGCCGCTGCTGGTGGCGCGGGGCGTCGAGCCGGTGCGTGCGGTGGGCACCTCCAGCGCCTGCGGCGTGTTCATCGCCGTCGGCGGCGCGCTCGGCTACATGGCGCACGCACCCGCCGGCAGCCTGCCGTCCGGCGGCATTGGCTACGTCTACCTGCCGGCGGCGATCGCCGTGGCGCTGGCGTCCGTTCTCACCGCGCCGCTGGGCACGCGGCTGGCGCACCGGATCGGCGGGGCCGCGCTGCGGCGGGTATTCGCGGCCTTCCTGCTCGCCATCGCGGCTTCGCTGGCCTTGGGCTGAGGGCGGGGGCGGGGGCGGAAGAGGCTGCTGCCGCTGCTTGCGGAAGCATTACGGTTTCTTTACAAACGAAGCCATCCCGGGCGGACAGGGGCGTCTGCGGGATCTCTCCTCCTCCAGTCAACAGGGATGTACCGCATGCGCAGCTTCCGCCGCTCCGCCCGTACCCGTCCGCTCGTCGCCGCACTGCGCGCGGGCTGCCTCCTGCTCCCGGCGACCCTGGTCCTGGAGGCGCAGGCCCAGGCGCCGACGCGCCTGGACCAGATCCAGGTCACCGGCACCCGCATCAAGCGGGCCGACATCGAGGCCCAGGTGCCGGTGCAGACCCTCACCCGCGCCGACATCGACCGCAGCGGCCTGACCTCGGTGGGCGACGTGATCCAGCAGATCACCGCCTCCGGCTCCGCGCTCAACACCAGGTTCAACTCGTCCGGCAACTTCGGTTTTCCGCCGGACGGCAGCGGCGTGGGTGCGGGCGCCACCACGGTGGACCTGCGCCATCTCGGTTCAAAGCGCGTGCTGGTGCTGGTCGACGGCGTGCGCTGGGTGAACGAGGCCTCGGCCTCCGGCGTGGGCGCGGCCACCGACCTCAACACCATCCCGCTCGCCATCGTCGACCGCATCGAGGTGCTCGAGGACGGTGCGTCCTCGCTGTACGGCTCGGACGCCATCGCCGGCGTGGTCAACATCATCACCCGCCGCGACATGGAGGGTGCGCAGGTCACGGTCAACTACGGCGAGTTCGGCAAGGGGGACGGTGCGCAGAAGAGCATCGACCTCGGCTGGGGCGGGCGTTCCGACCGCGCCACCTGGTTCGTCGGTGCGAGCTACGTGGACCAGCGCGAGATCGGCGCGGGCACGCGCGCGCAGTCGCGGTATCCGGTCCCGGGCCTGTCGCCGGAGGATGCGGTGGCGGTGGGCGGAAGCTCCGGCACGCCGACCGGCCGCTTCATGTTCGTCGACCCGAACACCGGCATCACCCACGACATCACGCCGAACACCGGGGCCAGCGACCCTACCTACCTGCCCGGGCAGGATTGTGCGCGCACCGACGATTATCACTGCTTCGGCGGTGCCGACCGCTTCAACTTCTCGCCCTACAACCTGCTGCTGACGCCGTCCGAGCGGAAGGGCGTGTTCGGCCAGTTCCGCTTCGACGTCTCGCCGACCACGACCTGGTACGCCAAGGCCCTGTACAACCGGCGCGAGTCCGCCAACCAGGCCGCGCCGGAGCCGATCTTCCTCGGGCCGGAGGCCGGCACCGGGAATCCGCAGGCGGACAACATCTTCATCTCGGGGGCGAACCCCTACAACCCGTTCGGCTTCGACCTCGATTCCGCGACCAACCTGATCATGATCGGCCGGCGCCCGGTCGAAGGCGGCCCGCGCCGCTATGCGCAGAAGGTCGACACCTGGTACCTCGGCACCGGCCTGGAGGGGAGCTTCGAGGTCGGCGACCGCGGCTGGTTCTGGGACGTGAACCTGGCCTACAGCGAGAACAGTGCCGAGCAGGTCAACACCGGCAGCTACAACATCCGCCACATCGCCAACGCCCTGGGCGACCCCGCCGCCTGCGCGGCCATCGCCGGCTGCGTGCCCCTCGACATCTTCGGGGGACCCGGCACGATCACGCCGGAGATGCTGGCCTACATCCAGCCCATCGTTCGTGACGCGAGCGAGAACACGCTGGCGCTGGCCTCGGCCAACGTGTCCGGCGACCTGTTCGCGACCTGGGCCGGCGCCGTCGGCTTCGCCGCGGGCGTGGAGCACCGGCGCTACGAGGGCTGGTACCGGCCCGATCCGCTGACCGTGGCGGGCGACTACAACGGCGTGCCGTCGCTGCCCACCTCGGGCAAGTACGACGTCAACGAGGTATTCGCCGAGTTCAACGTGCCGCTCCTGGCCGAAGGCTCCGGCTGGGGCAAGGCGCTGGACCTGAGCCTGGCCGGGCGCTACTCGGACTACTCGACCTTCGGCGGGGAGTTCACGCCGAAGTACGGCCTGCGCTGGCAGCTCGCCGACGAGTTCCTGCTGCGCTCGACCTTCGCGAAGGGCTTCCGCGCCCCCTCCATCGGCGAACTGTTCGGCTCCGACAGCCGCTTCGATGCGACCCTGATCGACCCCTGCTCGCTCGGGCCCAACGGGGAGCCCGCACCGGGCGACGCCGCCAACTGCGCCGCCCTCGGCGTCCCGGCGGGCTACGCGCAGACCAACCCCCAGATCTCGATCACCACGGGCGGCAATCCCGGTCTCGAGCCCGAGCGTGCGGACAGCTTCAGCGCCGGCTTCGTGTGGAGCCCGACGTTCATCGAGGAGAGCGGCCTCGCCGAGCGCTTCGACATCGAGGTCACCTTCTATCGTCACGAGATCGAGGGCGCGATCCAGGCCATCGACGCGCAGACCCAGCTCGATCTCTGCGTGGCGACGCTGGACGCCGCCTTCTGCGACGGCATCACGCGGGCGCCGACCGGCGGCATCAACGGCTTCGGCAACCGCCTGACCAACCTTGGCGTGATCAAGACCGACGGCTGGGACGTGGACCTGTTCTGGACCCTGCCCGAGACGCGCGCCGGGCGCTTCGGCGTGACCTGGCGCAACACCTTCGTCGGCCGCTACGAGGCCGTCGGCGCGGACGGTTCGCTGCAGCCGCGGCAGGTGGGCATCGAGGTCAACGACAGCGCGATCCCCGAGTGGTCGTCGAACCTGACCCTCGACTGGCGCCTCGGTGCGTTCTCGGCGGCGTGGACGATGCGCCACACCAGCGACCTGGTCGAAGGCTGCGGTAACGCCGCCGCCTTCCCGGCCTGCAGCGATCCCGCGACCGGCACCAACCGCCTCGGCAGCACCACCTACCACGACCTGCAGCTCGGCTACCGGCTGGACGTAGCGCGGGGTCTCGACCTGACGGTCGGCGGGCTCAACGTGTTCGGCAAGGAGCCGCCGCTGTGCCTGTCCTGCTCGCTCAACGGCTACGACGCCTCGACCTACGACATCCCCGGCGGCGGCTACTGGTACGTGCGCGCCGACATGCGGTTCTGACGGCTCGGCGCGGGACCGGCCCGCAGCGGCGGGCCGGTCTCCGTGCGGACCGCGCGGCCGCCTAGCGGCGCGCCATCATCTCGATCATGCCGACCAGCGGCTCGCGCTGGCGGCGGGGGATCTTGCGGAAGGCCTCGAGCAGGCGGCTTTCGAGATGGTCCTGCGCGTAGTCGTCGAGCACGACGGCGGCGGTCGTCTCGCTCTGGTCGATGCGAACGGGTCCGCGGCCGGTCGCCAGCCATTCCAGGCAGGTGCCGGTGACCTGGGCGATCTGCAGCATGTGGCGGATGCTGGGCGCGGTGCCGTTGTGCTGCTCCCACTGCGCGACCGCGCTGCGCTGCACGCCGACCTGGCGGGCCAGCTCGGCCTGGGTCATCGGCAGGAGGCCCCGCGCCTGCCGGATCCGGTTGGACAAGGTGTGCATGCGAATGCCCTCCCCAAGGCACGCGACCTGAACACGGACACGGTAGTCAACCCGCGCCGCCCTGTCGATGGGCGCGACCCGCGTTCAGGCGCCGGCGGCGCGTGCGGCCGGCCGCGATTCGACCAGGTGGGCGTCGACCTCGATGTCGACGGCGATCGCAAGGTGGTCCGAACGGCCGGCGACCAGCGTGCGCAGCCCGCTGCAGGCGACGCCGCCGATGAGGATGTGGTCGAGGCAGCGCGCGGGGCGCCAGCTCGGGAAGGTGAGGTGGGTGCAGGCGGGCGGCTCCAGCCGCGTGCGGCGGTAGAGGACCTGCATCTCCTTGGCCTCGTGGTGGCAGTTGAAGTCGCCCATCAGCACCGCGTGCGGGGCGTCGCCGAGCAGCTCCGCGAGGAAGGCCAGCTGGGCGTGGCGCGACTGCGCCCCGAGCGACAGATGCGCGACCGCCACGGTCAGGCCGTCGTCGCCGCCGTAGCGGGCCATCAGCACGCCGCGGCCGGCGATGCGGCCCGGCAGCGGGTAGTCGAGCACCTCGGTGGGCGCCATGCGGCTGAGCAGGCCATTGGCGCTGCCGGCGATGCGCGCGATGCTGCGGTTGGGCTGGTGGCTCCAGAACGGGAAGTGCGCGGCTTCGGCCAGTACCCGGGTCTGGTTGTTGAAGCCGGAGCGCATGCTGCCCGGGTCGGACTCCTGCAGCCCGACGATGTCGAAGGGCGCCACGGTCCGCGCGATGGCGGCGAGGTTGTCGCGCTTTCCCGCCGGCAGCACGTGCGACCAGCTGCGCGAGACGTACTCGCGGTAGGCCTGGGTGCTGGAGCCGGCCTGGATGTTGGCGCTGAGCACCGACAGGGTGTGTCGGGAGGGTGACGCGGAGGGCGCAGCGGCGTTGGGGCTTGGGCTCGGCGGCATGGACTTCGACAGGCCCTGCGGTGGACGGCAGGGTGCGCCCGCCGGCGTCATGCCGGCGTGGTGGAGACCATGGCGACCGCCGCCGGCCCGTACAAGGGCCGGCGGTCATGGTCGTTCAGGAAACGCGCATCAGTACTCGAAGCGCACGCCGGCCAGCCAGAAGCGGCCGAACTGCTCCAGCTCCAGCACCCGGTTGTCCTGCCCCTGGAAGCGGCGCTGGCGGGAGTCGGTGATGTTGTTGATCTCGCCGAAGACCTGCCAGTTCGGGGAGAACTGGTAGCTCGTCGAGAAGTCCAGGATCGAGCGCTCGTCCCAGAACACGTTGAAGTCCGGGTCGAGGACGTCGAACTCCTGGATGTACTTCGAGCGGTGGTTCCAGGCGATGCGGGCGTTGAAGCCGTGCTTCTCGTAGAACAGCGCGACGTTGGCGTTGTGCTTCGAGGTTCCCGGCAGGTCGGTGCGGCCGGCACCGAAGGGCAGCTCCGCGCGCGAGTCGGCGTAGGTGTAGTTGGCGTACACGCCGAGACCGTCGAACGGTGCGGGCAGGAAGTCGAAGGTCTGCTGCCAGGCCAGCTCGAGGCCGAGGATGCGGCCGTCGGCGCCGTTCTCCGCGCGGGTCAGCCGCAGGCCGTCGTAGGGACCGCCGGCCACGGTGCTGTTGGTCACGAAGATCGGATCGTCCAGGCGCTTGTAGAACGCCGCCACCGACAGCAGGCCCAGCGGCCGCAGGTAGTGCTCGTAGGAGACGTCGAGGTTGTGCGAGTACGTCGCCTTGAGTTCCGGGTTGCCTCCCTCGATCTCGCGGTCGTTGTCGCTGATCACCAGCCGCGGCACGGTGTTGGTGAAGTTCGGGCGGCTGATGCCGGTGGAGTACGACCAGCGCAGGATCGAGTCGGGATCGAACTCGTAGCGGAAGTGCAGGCTGGGCAGCAGCTTCACGTAGTCGCGCTCGACCCGCTGCACCACCGCGGTCTCCTCGTCGAGGTCGTAGTAGGCGGCCTCGCCCGAGGTGGCGGTGCGCTCGTAGCGCAGGCCGCCGACCATGCTGAGCTTGTCCCAGCGCGCGTCGAGGCGGACGTAGGTGGCGTGGATGTCCTCCTCGGCGCGGTAGTCGTTGGTGATGGAGTCCGGGACCAGCACGTTGTGGTTGGGGCTTTCGCGCAGCGCCTCGGCGTAGCGCGAGAAGATGTCGCGGCAGAAGCGGCGCCCGGTCAGGAAGTAGTCGAAGTTGTTCGACCAGCTGTCGCAGAGCATGTCGGAGTAGCCGATGCCCAGCGACGCGAAGTCGCCCGCATCGCCATTGCGGCGGCGGTCGTCGTTGCTGTCCTTGTCGCGCAGGCGCGCGCGGACGCCGAAGCGCAGGTCGCCGGAGTCGCCGAGGAAGGTCTGCGGGCGGCTGAAGTCGAGGCGCAGGCCGGTCTCGTTCTCCTTGGCGTACTCGTAGCGGTCGTTGAGGCGACGGAAGGCGTACCAGTCCTCGGGCAGGTTCACGCCGCTCTCGGGCGCGCCGTCGGCGCCGACGATGCGCCAGCTGGGGAAGTCGGGATTCGCGTAGTCGTACTCCAGCTGCGGACGCACGCTGGAGCGGAAGATGTACTGCATGCGCGGCGACACCTCGAGGATGCCGGTGCTGCGCGAGGCCTGCCAGTCGATCTTCCAGTCGTTGCCGGCGTAGTGCTCGCCGCCGAGGTTGAAGGTGCGGATGCGCTGCGCCTGGGTGCGCTCGCGCAGCTCCTTGTCGAAGGTGGCGCGCCCGGCGGTGCCGGCGAACTCGGTGGAGTCGTCGGTGTGCCGCTCGTACTCGATCGCCAGGGTGTCGCGGAACTCGTGGTCCTTGAAGCGCGAGTTCGAGGCGATGAAGTAGAACAGGTTGTCGGCGTCGAGGCGGAAGTCGAAGCGGCCGGTCACGCCGGTGCGGGTGCGCTCGCCCTCGTAGTCCTTGATTTCCGTGGTCTCGGGAAGGATGCGCCCGTCCTCGTCGCGGAAGAACGCTGTCTCCACGTTGTCGGTGAAGCGTCCCGAGCGGCTGCCCGAGGCGGCGATCAGCACGCCGATGTTGCGGTCGGCGCCGAAGCGGTTGCCGATGGTGAGGTTGGCGCGCTGGTTCTTGCCCGAGCCGAGCTCGTACTCGCCGGCGCCGGCCGAGCCGCGCAGGATCAGGTCGTCGCCGTCGAGCGCGCTCTGGGTAACGATGTTGATCTGGCCGGCGATGGCGTCGCCGTCCATGTCCGGGGTCAGGGCCTTGGTGACTTCGAGCGCGGAGATGACGTCCGCGGGAATCGTGTCGAGCTCGACCGCACGGCGCGAGGCGTTCGGCGACGCCAGCTGCACGCCGTCCACCGAAACGCTGGTGAACTCGAGCGGCGCGCCGCGCACGTTGACGTAGCGGCCCTCGCCCTGGTCGCGCTCGATCGACACGCCGGGGATGCGCTGGGTGGCCTCGGCGAGATTGGTGTCCGGGAAGCGGCCGAGCAGGTCGGCCGAGACCACGTTGCGGTAGTTGTCGGAGACGCGCTGCTGGTTGAGCGCCAGCGCCTGCGCGTCGCGCGTGGCGCGGACCTCGATGCGGCCGAGCGTGGTCGAGGTGTCGACGGTGCTGACCAGGCTGATCTCGACGCGCAGTCCGCCGTCGGCGCCGACGGTGATCCGGTCGGCGAGCGGCTGATAGCCGAGGTAGTCGACGCTGATGGCGTGCGTGCCGGCGGGGAGACCGGCGACGCGGAAGCTGCCGTCCGAGGCGGTGGTCGTCTCCACGCCGTTGATGCGGATGCGTGCGCCCGGCAGCGCCGCGCCGCGCACCGATTCGCGCACCTCGCCGAAGACGACGCCGGCGGCGCCCTGCACGCGCGCCTCGACGACGCTGGCTGCGGAGACGGCTCCGGACTGCGCGGCGGCGGGTGCCGCGACGAGCGCGGACGCGACGGCGAGCGCCATCAGGCTGTGAGTCAATCGCATCGATGTTCCCCTTGCTGGACATGAGCCGCGCCCGGGGGCGCGGTAAAGCCCGGGATCATCGACCACGGATGTGGCGCCCGCTTGGCGCCGGTGTTGCAGCAGGATGACGGAAGCGTGTCCGGAAACGACGACGGGGCCGCAGCGCGGCCCCGTCGGGAAGGTGCTGCCGGTGGCGGCCCGCCTCAGTCCGCGTGGCGCTCCTGATCGATCAGGTAGTCCACGGTCTGCAGCATGGTCTCGAAGCCGCCGGCGGCGACGACCCGGTACCTGCCGTTGACGACGATCTCCGGCGTGCCGGTGACGCCCCAGGCTTCGGTGAGCTGCTGCGAACGGGCCACCCGCGCGTTGATGGCGAAGGAGCGCATGGTCGACTCGAAGGCGGCGGCGTCGGCGCCGCGCTCGCCGTACCAGCGGGCGATCAGCGGGCCGGCATTGGCGCTCGGCGGCAGGCTGCGCTCGACGTGCACCGCCTGGAACAGGGCGCTGTGGTTGCGGTCGGCGATGCCCATGGCCTCGGCCGTGAAGTAGGCGCGGGCGTAGGTTTCCCAGAAGCCGCCGAAGGCCGCGGGCAGGTGGATGTAGTCCACGTCGGCCGGCAGGCGGGCCTTCCAGCTCGCCACGAACGGCTGCAGGGCGGCGCAGTGCGGGCAGGTGTAGCCGAAGATCTCGACCACCTCGATGCGGCCGGGCTGCGGGTTCACCGCGAGCTGCTGCGGGATGCGGTGGTAGTTGGTGCCTTCGACCGGCGTGGGGCCGCTGTAGCGGGCCGGGGCGGGGGTCTCGGCGGCGGGCGAGGCCGGCGTGCCGGCCTCCGCGGTGGTGCCGTCGGTCGCGGGCTCGGCGGCCGCGGCGGGCGTTGCGATCTCGTCCGTCGTCGCCGGTTCGGCCTGCGGCGCGGGGGCCGGGGCGGGCGGCGGAGCGGTCTCGGCGGCGGGCGCCGGCGGCGCCGTGGGTGCGGGGGCGTCCTCCGCGCCGCATGCCACGGTCAGCGTCGCGGTGCACAGCACGAGGGCCAGGAGGCGGAGCTTGAGCATGATGCGTCCCGAGTTCTGGTGTCGAAAGGAAACGGCCCCGCAGTGCGGGGCCGTGGATCAGTTCGCCGGTGCCTGTTCGGCGACGGCGTGCAGGCCTTCGATGTAGGTCGCCAGGGCCTGGATCTCCTCGTCGCTGAGGTTGGCGGCGATGGCCGGCATCACCACGTTGGCGTTCGCGCCTTCGCCCCAGCCCTGGCCGCTGCGGAAGTGCTGCAGCTGGGCGACGGTGTAGCCGGCGTGCTGGCCGGCGAGCGCCGGGTAGGCCGGGCCCGGATTGCCTTCGCCGGCGGGACCGTGGCAGGCCATGCAGGCCGGGATGCCACGGTCGCGGTCGCCGCCGCGGTAGATCGCCTCGCCCACCGCGTAGAACGGCTGGCCCTCGTTCGGCCCGTCCGCGAGCGGAGTGTCGTCGGCGAGGCCGGGCAGGACCTTCTGGCTGGCGAAGTAGGCGCCGACGTCGCGCATGTCCTGGGCGGACAGCTGGGCGGCGAAGCCCATCATGATCGGGTCGGGGCGCTCGCCGCTCTTGTACAGGGCGAGCTGGCGCGCGATGTAGCGCTCCGGCATGCCGGCCAGCTTGGGGTACTGCGGATCGACCGAGTTGCCGTCGGCGCCGTGGCAGGCCGCGCAGACGGCCGCGATGGCCTGGCCGGCGGACGCATCGCCCGGGTTCACCGGCGCGTCGGGATCGTCGAGGGCGACCATCGGCGCGGCGGCCTCCTCGGGCAGCGGCTGGGCCACGGCCGGGCTGCCGCCCTCGGCGTGGCGCTCCTGGCCCGAGCGCGGCTGCTCGATGTCGGAGGGGGCGGGCGTCGGATCGGGGCTCGGCTGTTCGGCCGGCGGCACCGGGGCAGGCTGGACCGCCGGCTGTGCCGCATCCTGGTTCTGGGCGAGCGCGGTGGCGGCGAAGAGAAGGCCGACCAGGCCGAGGCTGCGCGGAAAGGGCATGGGTTGACTCCGGAACGCGATGGGCTGAAGCGGCCGGGCGGCCGCCGTGGCGCGGAACCGCGAGATTATCGCGGTGCACCCGAGGGTGGTCAACGAAGCGCGGCCACCGGGCGCTGCGCGGCCGGATGCTATCGTCTCCGGCGCCCATCGTTCCGGTACCCCATGTCCAATCCGCTCAACAGCGCCGAGTACGTGCTCGCCGCCCATCTGCCGCGCCAGCTCCCGCCGGACGGCGGCCGCGAGGTGGCCTTCGCAGGGCGCTCCAATGCCGGCAAGTCGAGCGCGCTCAACGCCATGGCCGGGCACAACAAGCTCGCGCGCACCTCCAAGACCCCCGGCCGCACCCAGCAGCTGGTGTATTTCCGCGTGCGCCCCGAACGCTGGCTGGTCGACCTGCCGGGCTACGGCTACGCCAAGGTGCCGCCGGACCTGCGCGCGCACTGGCAGAGCTTCATCAACGGCTACTTCCGCGACCGCGAGGCCCTCGTGGGGCTGGTGGTGGTGATGGACGTGCGCCACCCGCTGCGCGAGTTCGACCAGCAGATGCTGGCCTACGCGCACGCCCGCGCGCTGCCCGCGCACTGCATCCTGACCAAGGCCGACAAGCTGAGCCGCGGCGCCCAGCAGTCGACCCTGCTCCAGGTCCGTCGCCAGCTCCAGGCCGACTACGGCGAGCACGTCACCGCGCAGCTGTTCTCGTCCTCGTCGAAGCTCGGCGTGGACGAGCTGCGGAGCGTGGTGGCGGGCTGGCTCGATCTCGGTTCGGCGCCGCGCGAGACGCCGCAGCCGGCGGAGGCCTGATCCGCGCGTCCGCACGTGCTGGCGGGCGGCCGAACTCGCTTCGCTCGGACAGCGGCTGCCTTTCTTCCGCGCCGGCCTGCGATGATCGGCTCGCTCGGGCGCAGGATCTGCATGCAGCGCTGCTTACCTCGTCATCCCGGCGATCGAAGGTGTGGGGCTCCGCATCCAGGCGCAGAGCAACAGCAAAGTGCAGAGCTTCCGCGCCTGCGGCGCGGGTTCCTTTTGTCTTGGCAAAAGGAACCAAAACCGCCTTCGCCCGGCCGCTCGCCGGCGCTGACGCGCCGGTGCCCTGTGCTCCTCGGTCGAGGCGGCGGCGGGCGAACTCGCTTCGCTCAGACAACGCCCGCCTATTCTCCGCCTCGCCCTGCGGTGCTCGGCTCGCTCTAAGGGCGAAGAAGGTCACGAGCAACAGCAACAGCAACAGCAACAGCTAAGGCAACGGCAACGACACGCGCGCTCTTGCTTTGGCTCTGGCCGTGCTCTGCCATCCCGCGTTAGAGCGAGCCGAGCATCGCAGGCGGGCGCGGAAGGAAGGCGGCCGTTGTCTGAGCGAAGCGAGTTCGGCCGCCGCCGCGCCCGGCGAGAAGCGCAGGGCACCGACGCGAAGCGTCGGCGAGCGGCCCGCGGGAGCGGTTTTGCCTACTTTTGCCAAGACAAAAGTAGGCCGCGCCGCAGGCGCGGAAGCTCTGCACTTGCTCTTGCAGCGGCACTGCATGCCCGCGCCAGGCACTTGCCTGTGCTCTGTATGTGGCATCGCCCTGCACGCGCCGCCGCCCGGGCGCTGCCTGCGGTCGGGCGTCATGCGTCCCGCAGCCGTGGATCCATCCACCGTCGCAGGGCGTCCACCAGCGCGTTGATCAGCACGATCGCCGCGCCCACCACGAGCACCACGCCCAGCACCAGGGTGTAGTCGCGGTTGAGCGCGCCCTGCACGAAGTAGCGGCCGATGCCGGGGATGCCGAACACCTGCTCGACGATGGCCGAGCCGGTGACCACGCTGATCAGCGCCGGCGACAGCCAGGCCGCGACCGGGAGCAGGGCGGGGCGCAGCGCATGGGCGAACAGCACGCGCGCGGCGGAAAGCCCGCGCCCGCGCGCCGCGCGCAGGTAGTCGGCGGAGAGGGTCTCCAGCAGGCTGGCGCGCATCAGGCGCGCGGCATAGGCGAGGTTGGGCAGGGCCAGCGCGATCACCGGCAGCACGCGGCTGCGCCAGCCGCCGTCCCAGCCGCCGGCCGGCAGCCATTGCAGGGCCACGGCGAACACCAGGATCAGCAGGGGGGCGGCGACGAACTTGGGGACCGCCAGACCGAGACCCGCGCCGAACATCAGGCCGCGGTCGAGCGGGCTTCCCGCCCGCATCGCGGCCCAGGCGCCCAGCGGCAGCCCGACCGCCAGCGCCAGCGCCAGGGCGAGCGCGCCGTTGGAGACGGTCACCGGCAGGCCCAGCGCGAGCAGGCGGTTGACCGTGTAGTCGGGGTACTGGAAGGACGGTCCCAGGTCGCCGCGACCGACGTCGCCCAGCCAGCCGAGGTACTGGCGCCAGAGCGGCTGGTCGAGGCGGTACTGGGCTTCGAGCGCGGCGATCACCTCCGGCGGCGCGGCCTTCTCGGTGTCGAAGGGCCCGCCCTCCGCGGCGCGCAGCAGGAAGAAGCACAGCGTCGCCAGCAGCCACAGGGTGGCGAGCGCCTCGAACAGGCGCGCGGGCAGGCGCCTCATCGCGCGGCCCCGCCGTCGAGGTCGAGATGGCGGGTGGGATGGCGGTCGAGCGGGTTCGCCTGCCAGCCGCCCACGCGCGGCGCCACCAGGTGCTTGGAGGTGTAGTAGTACAGCGGGATCACGGCATGCGCGTCGAGCAGGCGCGCCTCCGCCTCGCGCAGCAGGGCGCTGCGGGCGGCGGCGTCGGGTGCCGCGTCGGCCGCCGCCAGCAGCGCCTCGAAGTCCGGGTCGCGGTAGCCGCTCCAGTTCAGCGCGGTGTCGCCGACGAAGTTGGCCAGCAGGCTGCGCGGGTCCTCCACGTCCATGATCCAGCCGCCGCGGAACGCCTCGGTGATCGCGCGCTGGCGCCGGTTCTGGACGAAGACCCGCCACTCCTCGTTGCGCAGGCGCGTGCGCACGCCGAGCGTCTCGCGCCACATCGCGGCCACCGCCAGCGCGAGGCGGCGGTGCGGGGTCGAGGTGTTGTAGCGCAGCTCCACGGTGAGCGGCCGGTCGTCCCCATAGCCCGCCTCGCGGTAGCGCTGCCGCGCGAGCGCCACGCGCTCGGACTGGCTCATGTCCGCCCACGGCAATGCCGCCGGCGCATGCCCGTCGATGCCGGGCGGGACGATGCCGTAGGCGGGCTGCTCCCCGAGCGCGGTGACGTGGCGGGTGAGGATGTCGCGGTCGATCGCCAGCGACAGCGCCTCGCGCAGGGCAGGATTGTCGCGGAAGGGCGGGCGTTCGAGGTTGAGGCCGAGCCAGAAGCTGCCGAGGTAGGGCGCGATCCGCAGCTGCTCCCCGAAGCGCGCGCGCAGGCCGGCGAGCGGTTGCGGCGGCACGACCTCGGTGATGTCCAGGCCGCCGGCGGCGAAGCGCTTGAGCTCGCTGGAGGCGTCCTCGGTGACGTGGAAGCGCACGCGCGGGATGCGCACGTTCGCGGCGTCGTGGAAGGCCGGGTTGCGCTCCAGCGTGAGCGAGGCCTGCGGCGTCCATGCGACCAGGCGGTAGGCGCCGTTGCTCACCAGGTTGCCGGGGCGGGTGTGTTCGGCACCGAGGGCGCGCGCGCGGTCCACCCGCACCGGGAAGGCGATGGGCAGGGTCAGCAGGGCCGGCAGCGGCGCGCTGCGGGTCAGCCGGAACGCCACCGTGCGCGCGTCCGGCGCATGCACGCCGAGGCGCTCGGGCGGCAGCTCGCCGCGCTGGATGGCGGGCGCGTGCTCGATCATCTCCAGCGCCTGCGCGAAGGGGGCCGCGGTCGCCGGCTCGAAGGCGCGCCGGAAGCTGGCCACCACCGCATGCGCGTCCAGCGGCGTGCCGTCGCTCCAGCGCAGGCCCTCGCGCAGGTGGAAGCGGTAGTGACGGCCGTCGTCCGACACCTCCCAGCGCTCGGCCATGCCGGGCACCAGCCGCCCTTCCGCGGACTCGGCGACCAGCCCTTCGTAGAGATCGCGCAGCACGTTGCCGCAGGCGACCTCCTGGCAGCGGTGCGCGTCGAGCGTGGACGGCTCGGGGCCGTTGCCGCGCTCGAGGGTGTCCGCCGCCGCGTGCGCCGTCGCGGCCAGCAGCGCGGCTGTCGCCGCGCGGCGGATCGCTGCGTGCCAGCGCCGGCGCTTCATCGGGCGGTGCTCGGGCGGCGGGGTGGAGGCGGGCTGTTCCGCATGGGGTGTCCGGAGTCTCAAGGGGCGTCGCAGCATCGCGCGCGGGGCGGGCAAAGGCGAACCCCGGTGGCCGCCGCCTCCCGCGCGGGCTCCTGTCCGCGGGAGCCGATAGTTTCGGTCGTCGGGACGCTGTGCGTAGCCCATCGGCCTTTCCCATCCCCCCGCCTGCCCCCATCATTGCGGGCCCCAAGCGAGGGCGCCCGCGCGTGTCCGGTCCCAGCCAAGAATCCGAGATCCCCGTCACCGACCGCCGCCAGCTGGTGGAGTACCTCATCGCCGGCGGCAAGCCGCGCGAGGCGTGGCGGATCGGCACCGAGCACGAGAAGTTCGGCTTCCGCCTGGACGACCTGCGTCCGCCCGCCTACGAGGGCGAGAACGGCATCCGCGCCATGCTCGAGGGCCTGACCCGCTTCGGCTGGGAGCGCATCGAGGAGCACGGCACGCTCATCGCACTGGCCAAGGACGGCGCCTCCGTGAGCCTGGAGCCCGCGGGGCAGCTCGAACTCTCCGGCGCGCCGCTGGAGAACCTGCACCAGACCTGCCGCGAGGCCGAGACCCACCTGCGCGAGGTCAAGGCCGTCGCCAGCGAGCTGGGCCTGGGCTTCCTCGGCATGGGCTTCCAGCCCAAGTGGCGCCGCGAGGACATGCCGTGGATGCCCAAGGGCCGCTACCGGATCATGCGCGCCTACATGCCGAAGGTCGGCGGCCTCGGCCTCGACATGATGACCCGCACCTGCACGGTGCAGGTCAACCTCGACTTCGCCGACGAGGCCGACATGGTGAAGAAGTTCCGGGTCGCCCTTGCGCTGCAGCCGGTGGCCACCGCGCTGTTCGCGGACTCGCCCTTCGCCGACGGGCGGCCCAATGGCTATCTCAGCTACCGCTCGCACATCTGGACCGACACCGACCCGCACCGCACGGGCATGCTCGACTTCGTGTTCGAGGACGGCTTCGGCTTCGAGCGCTACGTCGACTACATGCTGCAGGTGCCGATGTACTTCGCCTACCGCGGCGGCGAGTACGTCGACTGCGCGGGGCTGGACTTCCGGGACTTCCTGGCGGGGCGGCTGGCGCCGCTGCCGGGCGAGATCCCCAGCCTGCGCGACTGGTCCGACCACCTCACCACCGCCTTTCCCGAAGTGCGGCTGAAGAAGTTCCTGGAGATGCGCGGCGCCGACGGCGGCCCGTGGAAGCGCCTGTGCGCGCTGCCCGCGTTCTGGATCGGCCTGCTCTACGACGACGCCGCGCTCGACGCGGCCTGGGACCTGGTGAAGGACTTCACCCGCGAAGAGCGCCACGCCCTGCGCGACGGCGTGCCGAAGCACGCCCTGGCCCTGCCGTTCCGCGGCGGCCGCGTGCAGGACCTCGCCCTGGCGGCCCTGGAGATCGCCGGCGCGGGACTCAGCCGCCGCGCCCGCCTCAACGCCTCCGGCGACAACGAGGCCGGTTTCCTCGAACCGCTGATCGAGGTCGCCCGCAGCGGCGTCACCGCCGCCGAGCGCAAGCTCGAACGCTTCCACGGCGCCTGGGGCGGCTCGGTGGATCCCGTCTTCCACGAGTTCGCCTACTGACATGACCCGCGCCAACGACCTTCCGCTCGACGATGCCGAGCTCGACCGCCTCGACCTGCTGCTCGACCGCTGCGCCGATCCCGCGGACGGCATCATCGGGCTGGAGATGCTCGACGGCTTCCTGTCGGCCGTGCTCGCCGGGCCGGTCGCGTTGACGGCGGAGGACTACCTGCCCGCCGTCTGGGGCACGTCCACGCCCCGGCGCGACGCCCGCCAGACCGAGGAGGCGCAGGCGCTGATCGCGCGCCTGGAGGCGCAGATCCTGCGCCGCATCGCGGTGGCCCCGGACGAACGTCCCGGTGGACGCGACGCCGCGCATCCCTTCCTCGGCCTGCCCGAGGAGGCCGAGACGGTCGCGCCGGATGCGGACGATCCGCTGGCCGGGCTGCCGGCCGACTTCCCCTACGCCTCGGCCTGGGCGGGCGGCTTCCTGCACGGCACGCAACTGCGCGCCGAGGCGTGGGATGCCTGGCTCGACGCGCACGAGGACATCGCCAACGACGTCCTGGTGATCTCGCGCCTGGCCCTGGTGAATGCCGAACACGCGCGCGAGGTGGGTGCCGACGAGGCCGACGTGCTGTCGCTCGCCGAGCGCTTCGACCTGGCCGACGACCTGCCGGAGATGCTGCACGACATGTTCCTGCAGCGCATCCACGACCAGCGTCCGGCCCCCGTGCGCCGCGAGACCGCCCCCGGGCGCAACGATCCCTGCCCCTGCGGCAGCGGGAAGAAGTACAAGAAGTGCCACGGCGCGGGTTGAGTCCGCGCCTCAGGACTCCGGCCTGCGCGAGGCCCGCAGCGCGCGCCGCGCGAGCACCCAGGCGGCGGCGCCTGCGGCGAGGCCGATGAACAGCGAGACCGTGCCGGTGGCGGAGGCCGCCGTGCTGGTGGGCGCACCGTCGCGCAGCCCGGGCAGCAGCATCAGCAGCGCGAGGCCGAGGCAGCCGTAGGCGGTCACCGCGAAGACCCAGAACAGCTGCTGCACGGCGCGGTGAACGTCGCGGTTCGGGTCGGCATCCTGCGGCAGAAGCAGGGCCCTCTTCTCGCCGAGCACGACCAGCAGGCGGGTCATGGTCGCAGGCAGCATCCGCACCCGGCGCCGCAGCGGGCGGCGCCCGGGGCCTTCCGCCGTGTACACCGGCGTCGCCATCTGGTCGCCGCGCTGCGCGCGCTGTTCGGCCGTCGTGCCCTGCAACGGCGCCTGGGCGTCCGCACGTGCGGCCGGGGCCTGCGCGGCCTGGGCGAGCACGGTGGTGCCGGCGACCTGTTCGGCGCCGCCGGGGGTGGCCGCGACGTTTGCGGCCGGCTGGGAAACCTGCGGCGCGTTCGCGCCGGGCCGCAGCAGTGCACCGAGGCGGTCGAGCAGGCTGGCGGATTCGCTGCTGCGTGCGGCCTCGCCCGTTGGAGTGGCGGGGGGCGGCGCATCTGCCGTCGTGCGCGCAGGAACCGGCGCGACGGTGGCGGTGGTGCCCGCGGTGCCTGGCGCGACGGTTGTTTGTGCGCTCGCGGGCACCGGCGATGCAGTGGCTGCGCGTGGCGCCGTCTGTGGCATCCCCGTCGGCGGCGCGGCCTGGGAGGGTGTCGAGGTCGAGGCCGGACTGGCCTGCGCCGGCGCGCCCGGCAGGTTGCGCGTCGTTGCCGGCTGTGTCGGCGCTGCCTGCCCGGGTACCGCCATGCCCGCCGTGGTCGCAGCCTGCGTGGTCGCCGGCGTCGCGGGCTGCCCCGCGCGGAGCAGGCTCTGCGGGGGCGAGCCGAGCTGCTGTGCGGTGTGGGCAAGCCCTTGACCGAGGGCGGTGGCGGGTGCAGTCGTGCCGGGAAGCTGGGGTGCGGCCGGCATCGGCGGCGGCGCTGCCTGTCCGGGGCGCAACAGGCCTTGCGCCGCCTGACCGAGCTGCTGCGCGGTTTGCGCGATGCCTTGGCCGAGGGTGGTGGCAGGCCCGGCCGTGCCGGGAAGCTGGGGTGCGGCCGGCATCGGCGGCGGCGATGCCTGCCCGGGCCGCAACAGACCCTGTACCGTCTGGCCGAGCTGCTGCGCGGTCTGCGCGATGCCCTGGCCGAGGCCGGACGCTGCGGCACCCGGCAGGCCCGTGGCCATCGGTATCGGCGCGGACGTCGCCGCTGCCGGCGACGGTAGCCCGCGTGCGACCGGCACCCCCGCCGGCAGGCCCGGGGCTTGGAGCGGTCCGGTTCCCGGTTGGGCCAGGGCGAGCGGGTTCGCTGCGGGCATCGCACGTGCGAGGCCCGGCGGGACGGGCAGCGCGAGGGTGCCGCCGCCGGGTGTAGGCAAGCCGTGCCCGGGCTGGACCAGCGGCGCACCCTGGGCGGGCGCCGTGCGGCCCGGTGCATGGAGCAGGCCCAGTGGCCCATGGGGGCCGCCATTGCCGGCCTGCGCGGGCAGCACATGCCCGTTGGCGAAGGGGGCGGGCGGGTGGCCGGGGCCGACCTGGGGCTGGAATGCGACCGGGGGGCCGCCGCCGGGGGCACCCGGCGTTCCAACGGCGCCAGGCGCGCCACCCCTGTTGCCTGCCGCCGGCGTGGTGAGGCCGAGACGGTTGAGCGCGTCGGTCAGCCCCGCCCCCCGCAGGGGCTGCCTGCCGCCGAACTGCGGGCCCTGGCCCGGATTGGCTGCGCCGCTGCCCCCGAGCACCCTGCTCAGGAGCGGGCTCCTCTCGATCAGCCTGTCGATGAGCATGCGATGCCTCCGGGGCGAGGGCATACGAAGGGCCAGCGTAAGCGCCCCTGACCCCAGTCGTAGCTGGGGTCGACCCTAGGGTGTCGTGTGAAGCGTGACTCCCGCCGCGTTTCGAGCAGGTCGAGGCGAGGGCGGAGCGCATGACGCGCGGCCTGCTAGGCTCGGCCCATGACCCGGACGACCCTTCCCGCCGACGCGCCGCTGCGCGAGATCGATCTTCCCGACACCGACCGCCCCCTCCGCGAGGACGTGAACCGCCTCGGCGCGCTGGTGGGCGAGATCCTGGCCGAGCAGGTCGGGCCGGACTTCCTCGACGAGGTGGAGGCCCTGCGCGTCGCGGCGATCCGGCGGCGCGAGGACGGTGCCGGGCTGGACGCCCTCGCCGGGCGCCTGCACGACGTCCCGCTGGACCGCGCCGAGGCGCTGGTGCGCGCGTTCGCGACCTATTTCCAGGCGGTGAACCTCGCCGAGCGGGTGCACCGCATCCGCCGCCGGCGCGACTACGAGCGCAGCGGCGCGAGCCCGCAGCCCGGCTCGCTGCTGCAGGTGATGGCCGCGCTGCGCGAGGAGGGCGTCACCCTCGACGAGATGCTCGCCCTGGCGACGCGCCTGCGCATCGAGCCGGTGTTCACCGCCCATCCGACGGAGGCCGTGCGCCGCGCCCTGCTCGAGAAGGAGCAGGACATCGTGCGCGTGCTGGTCGAGGACCTCGACCGCACCCTGACCCCGCCCGAGCGCCGCGCCGGGCTCGGGCGCATGCGCACCGCGCTCACCGCGGGCTGGCAGACCGCCGAGACCGCGCCGCACAAGCCGAGCGTGGCCGACGAGTTCGAGCACGTGAGCTTCTATCTCTCCGACGTGCTCTACAAGGTCGCGCCGGTGTTCCAGGAAGCCTTCGCCGATGCGCTCGCGACGACCTGGGGCGAGGCCGCGCGCGGACGGGTGCCGCAGGTGCTGGCCTTCGGTTCCTGGGTCGGCGGCGACATGGACGGCAACCCCAACGTCGGTGCCGACACCATCGCCGCCACGCTCGCCGGCCAGCGTGCGCAGGTGCTCGAGGCCTACCGGCGCGACCTGCGGCACCTGGCCGCGCTGCTGACCCAGTCGCTGTCGCGGGTCGAGGTGGATGCGCGCGTGCTCGAGCGCCTCGCCAGCTACCGTCGCCTGCTGCCCAAGGCCGCGGCGCGGATCAAGGCCCGCTACGACGACACGCCCTACCGCGTGCTGCTCCTGCTGATGGCCGCGCGCCTGACCGCGACCGCCGACGACCGCACGCAGGGCTATCCCTCGGCCGAGGACTTCGTCCACGACCTCGAACTGATCGAGACCAGCCTGTGCGCCAACCGCGGGGAGCACGCCGGCGTCTTCACCCTGCGCCGGGTGCTGCGCCGCGCGCGCACCTTTGGCTTCCACCTCGCCGCGCTGGACCTGCGCCAGGATTCCGCCGTGCACGACGCGGCGCTGGCGGCGCTGCTGGGCGATGCGGAGTGGGCCGCGCGTCCGGTCGAGGCGCGGGTCGAGCGCCTGCACGCCGTCGTCGCCGCGCCGCCGGCCGCCGCCCAGCCGGGCGAGGCCGCCGCCACACTGGACGTGTTCCGCACGGTCGCCGAGTCGCGCCGGCGCTACGGCGCGGCAGCGTTCGGCCCCTACATCGTCAGCATGTCGCGCAGCGCCGCCGACGCGCTCGCGGTGCTGGCGCTGGCCCGCATCGCCGGCTGCGTGGAAGAGGAGCAGGTGCCGCTCGACGTGGCGCCGCTGTTCGAGACGGTGGACGACCTCGACGCCGCCCCGGCGGTGATGCGCGCCCTGTTCGCCGACCCGGTCTACCGCGCCCACCTGGATGCGCGCGGCGGCCGCCAGGTGGTGATGCTCGGCTACTCCGACAGCGCCAAGGACGGCGGCATCGTCGCCTCGCGCTGGGCGCTGCAGCGCACCCAGGTCGAACTCACGGCGGTGGCGCAGGACGCCGGCGTGCGGATCGAGTTCTTCCACGGCCGGGGCGGTTCCGCGAGCCGCGGCGGCGGCAAGACCGAGCGCGCGGTGATCGCGGCGCCGCGCGGCTCGGTGGACGGCGTGCTGCGCCTGACCGAGCAGGGCGAGGTCATCCACCGCAAGTACGGCATCCGCGCCATCGCGCTGCGCAACCTCGAACAGGCCACCGGCGCGGTGCTGCGCGCGACCCTGCGCCCGCGGCCGGCGGACGCGCGCGAGGCGGGCTGGAAGGCGATCGCCGCCGAGCTCGCGCGCGATGCCCGTGCCTGCTACCGCGATCTGGTCTACGACACCGCGGGCTTCCCCGACTACTTCCAGGCGGCGACCCCGATCGACGTGATCCAGCGCCTGCGCATCGGTTCCCGGCCCTCGAAGCGCGGCGGCAGCGGCGGCGTGCAGAGCCTGCGTGCCATCCCGTGGGTGTTCGCGTGGTCGCAGAACCGCGCCGGGCTCACCGGCTGGTACGGCGTCGGCCACGCGCTGGAGCGGGCGATCGCGCGCCACGGCATCGACGCGCTCGCCGAGATGGCGCAGGACTGGGCCTTCTTCGGCACCCTGCTCGACGACGTGGAGATGGTGCTGGCCAAGTCCGACCTGGGCATCTTCGAGCGCTACTCGCTGCTGGCCGGCGACCTGCACGACGGGTTCTTCCCGCGCATCGGCGAGGAGTTCCGGCGCACCCGCGACGGCATCCTCGCGATCAAGCGCAGCGAGGAGATCCTCGCCGGCGATCGCCGCCTGCGCGAGTCGATCCGCCTGCGCAATCCCTACGTCGATCCGATCAGCCTGCTGCAGGTCGACCTGCTCGCGCGCTGGCGCGCGCAGGACCGGCCCGAGGACGGCGAGCTGTTCGAGGCCCTGGTGGCGACCGTCAACGGCATCGCCGCCGGCGTGCAGAACACCGGCTGAGCCGCCGTCATGCGCGTGCAGGATGGCTGCGCTGGAATGGGAGGCGGTCCACTGCCCGGTTCATGCCGATGCGCCTGTCCTTCCTCGTGATCCTCGCCGCCCTCGCCGCCCTCGCCGGCTGCGCCGCCGCGCCGGCGCCCGCACCCGCGCCGCCCGCCGCAGGCGCCCTGGTCATCGCCCATCGCGGGCACAGCGCCGAACGCCCCGAGCACACGCTGGAGGCCTACCGCGTCGCCATCGCGCTGGGTGCGGACATGGTCGAGCCGGACCTGGTCATGACCCGCGACGGCATGCTGGTCGCGCGCCACGAGAACGAGATCGGCGGGACCACCGACGTCGGCGAGCGGCCGGAGTTCGCGTCGCGACGCACCACCCGCACGATCGACGGTGCGCCGGTCACCGGCTGGTTCACCGAGGACTTCACCCTCGCCGAGCTGAAGACGCTGCGCGCGCGCGAGCGCATCCCGCAGCTGCGTCCCACCGACCACGACGGCCGCTACGAGGTCCCGACCTGGGAGGAGATCGTCGCGCTGGTCGCGGAGGCCGCCGAACGCGAGGGGCGCACCATCGGCCTGGTGCCGGAGATCAAGCACGGCAGCTACTTCGCCTCGATCGGCCTGCCGATGGAGGACGCCCTGCTCGACGCCATCCAGGCGCATCCCTACACGCGTCGGGCGCCGGTGTGGATCCAGTCCTTCGAGGTCGCGAACCTGCGCGCGCTGCGGGCGCGCCTCGGTCCTGCGCGCGGCAACGTCCGCCTGCTGCAGCTGCTCGGCGCACCCGACGGCCGGCCGTGGGATGCGGCGTCCGCCGGCAGAGACCTGACCTACGGGGCGATGGCGACCCCCGCCGGCCTGCGGGAGGTCGCGGGCTACGCCGACGGCATCGGCCCGCCCAGCCGCCTCGTGATCCCGCTCGACGCCGACGGCGCCCTTGGCGCGCCCACCGCGCTCGTGCGCGACGCCCACGCCGCCGGCCTGCTGGTCATGCCCTACACCTTCCGGCCGGAGAACGCCTTCCTGCCGCCGGCGCTCGCGGCCGGCGGACCGCCGCAGGCGCGCAACCCGGAAGGCTCGGTCGCGGAGATCCGCGCCCATCTCGACGCCGGCATCGACGGCTTCTTCAGCGACGACGTCGCCCTCGGCCGGCAGGCGGTGGACGGGCGTTTCGAGGAGTGAGTGGAGGGGAGTGAGAACGAGGGCGGGCAGTTGCTCCTCTGCCTCGCTTCTCACTCCTCATCCCTCGCTTCTCGCCGGAGCGCCTCAGCCCGCGGGGCCGATCCAGCCCCCCTGCGGCGTGGTGTCGGAACGCACGTCGCGCAGTTCCCAGCCGTTGCCGGCGAGCCAGCGCAGGCGCTGCTTGAGGATGTCGCCGGACAGCCGGGTGCGGATGTCGAGTTCGATGCGCAGATCCCGCTGGCTGCCGGTCACCCGCGCCTCCGGATCCGTCGCGCCGAGGGTGGGGTCGACCTCGTCCGGCTCCGGCTGCGCCGCCCGCCAGCGCTCGAACAGCGCGGGCGTGCGCAGTGCGTTCTCCAGCTCCTCGGCGAAGCCCTGCGGGCTTTCGGACGTGAAGGAGAGCCCGCCCTCGCCGCGCGCGCGCGCCGGCTGGGGCAGGGAGACCAGGAAGCGGGTTGTCATCGGGACCTCCATGGGTGGAACTGGAGACAGGGTGGAGGCGGGGGCGTGGTGGGGGGATGATTCCTGGGCGGGTGAAGCGGAGGCGGGAAGAGGGAAGCGGGAAGAGGGAATGGGACCTTGGGGGCAGGGAACGGGGAACGGGGAACGGGGAGCGGGCGCGTCAGCGTGCCTGTCCCCTGCTCACGTGCCGACCTTCAGGTCCCGCTTCCCGATTCCCTCTTCCCGCTCCCGCTTCCCCAGCCGCACATTCACCCCATGCGCCGCGATCATCAGCAGTCCTCCCGCCAGGACCGTGCCGGCGCCCCAGAACAGGACGTCGTGGAGGCGGGTGAACACGCCGGCGAGGATCATGGACAGGCCCGGGAGGGCGAGGGCGGTGGGCAGCCAGTGGCGGTGCCGGCGCCAGCCGCTGCCCAGGGCGAGGACGGCGAAGAGCACGGCCGCCGCCGCGAAGCCGATCTCCAGCCAGGTCAGCCATTGGATCTCGCGCGCATAACGGGCACGCTGGAACCAGATGGCGGGGTTCATCAGCAGGAAGGCCGACAGCGCCGCGCAATGTACGCCGCATGCGGCCGACGTGGCCGCACCGAGGCGGTCGAGCCAGGGCGTCCAGCGCATCGTGTCTCCCGGAGTCCGTCCTCAATTGATACATTATAACGATGATGTCGAGTCCAGGAGTCGCCGCATGACCCGTACCGCCCTGAGCGCCCTCGCGCTCGTCGCCGCCGCACCCGTCCTCGCCCAGCAGGCCGCCCACGAACATGGCGTCGCCCGGCTCGACGTGGCCGTGGACGCTCCGCGCGTGGAACTGCGCCTGGAGGGCGCGGGCGACGGGTTCGTGGGCTTCGAGCACGCCGCCGCCACGGACGAGGAGAAGGCCGCGGTGCGCCGTGCGCAGGCCGCCTTCATCGAGGCCGACCGCCTGTTCGCCTTCGTCGGCGCGGCCTGCAAGGTGGACGGCAACCGCGTGACCCTGCCGGAGAACCTGCGCGGCGACGCCGCCGGCCACGGCGCGCATGGCGGCGGCGATCACGATCGCCACGACCACGACCACGACCACGATCACGATCACGATCACGATCACGATCACGGCCATGCGGACTGGCTGGCCGAACTGGTCTTCGTCTGCAGCGGCACGCCGGTCGCCATGGACGCAGCCGGGCTCTTCCGCAGCTTCCCCGGCCTGCGCGAGGTGCGAACCCAGGTGGTCGGCGAAGCGGGCCAGACCGGCGGCACCCTGCGTGCCGGCGCGGCGCGCATCGACCTGCCGTGAGCGCGGCGGCATCCGCCCCGGCGCCCGCGCTGCGCGTCGAGGGGCTGGTCTTCGGCTGGCCGCGCGGCGACTGGCGCCTGCGCGTGCCGGCGCTGGCGCTCGCGCCCGGCGAGCGGGTCTTCCTGCACGGCCCGAGCGGCACCGGCAAGAGCACGCTGCTGAACCTGATCGCCGGCACCCTGGTGCCGCAGCAGGGACGCGTCGAGGTCGGCGGGGCACCGATGAGCGCGCTCCCGGGCCACCGCCGCGACCGACTGCGTGCCGACCGCATCGGCGTCCTGTTCCAGCAGTTCAACCTGCTGCCCTTCCTGTCGCCGGTCGAGAACGTGCTGCTGCCCTGCCGCTTCTCGGCCCTGCGTCGCGAGCGCGCCGTCGCCCGCTTCGGTTCGCTGGAGGCGGCGGCCGCGACCCTGCTCGACCATCTGGGCCTGGGCGCGCGTGCGGTCGGCGACCGCCAGGCCATGGCGCTGTCGGTCGGCCAGCAGCAGCGCGTGGCCGCGGCGCGCGCGGTGATCGGCGGGCCGGACCTGGTCATCGCCGACGAGCCGACCTCGGCGCTGGATGCCGACGCCCGCGACGACTTCCTCTCGCTGCTGTTCGCCGAGTGCGAGGCCGCGGGTTCGGCCCTGCTGTTCGTCAGCCATGACCTCGCGCTCGCCGCGCGCTTCGCGCGCAGCGAGAGCCTCGCCCGCCTGACCGCGCCGGAGGCCGCATGAACGCGCTGATCCGCATCGCCTGGCGCAGCCTGCGCAACCGCGCCTTCACCGTCGTGCTCACCGTGCTGACCATCGCGCTGGCGGTGGCCCTGCTGGTGGGTGTGGAACGCCTGCGCGTCGAGACCCGCGAGTCCTTCCTGCGCTCGGTCTCGGGCACCGACCTCATCGTGGGCGCACGCGCGCATCCCGTGCAGCTGCTGCTGTACTCGGTGTTCCACCTCGGCGACGCCACCAACAACCTGCGCTGGGCCTCGTTCGAGGCCATCGCCGCCAACCCGCAGGTCGCCTGGGCGGTGCCGGTCTCGCTGGGCGATTCGCACCGCGGCTTCCGCGTGGTGGGCACGACGCCAGCCTACTTCGAGCACATCGGCTTCGCCGGCGACCGCCGGCTGGAGTTCGCCGCGGGCCGCGCCTTCGACGCCACCGGCACCGCCGGCCTGTTCGAGGCGGTGATCGGCGCCGACGTGGCGCAGCGGCTCGGCTACGGGCTCGGCCAGGAGATCGTGCTCGCGCACGGCACCGCGCGGGTCAACATCAACCAGCACGACGACCGGCCCTTCACCGTGGTTGGCATCCTCGCCCGCACCGGCACCGCGGCGGACCAGGGCGTCTACGTCTCGCTGCCGGCGATCGAGGCCATCCACCTCAACTGGCGCAGCGGCACGCGCATCGGCAACGCGCCGGAGGCGGAGGCGCTCGACATGGCGCGCCTGCAGCCCGGCAGCATCACCGCCGCCTTCGTGGGGCTGAGGTCGCGCATCGCCACCTTCGCGCTGCAGCGCTCGATCAACGAGTACCCGGAGGAGCCGCTCACGGCGGTGCTGCCGGGCGTGGCCCTGCAGCAGCTCTGGAGCATGCTCGGGACGGTCGAGCGCGCACTGCTGGCCGCCGCCGGTGCGGTCGTGGTCGCGGCGCTGATGGTGCTGCTGACCACCATCCTCGCCACGCTCAACGAGCGCCGGCGCGAGATGGCGATCCTGCGCTCGGTCGGCGCGGGCCCGCGGCACGTGTTCGGCCTGCTGCTGATGGAGGCGGCCCTGCTGGCGCTGGCGGGCGGTGCGCTCGGCCTGCTGCTGGTCGAGCTGGGGCTGCGGATCGCCGCGCCCTGGCTGCAGGCGCGCTACGGCCTGTTCGTGAGCGCGCGCCTGCCCGACGCCTCCGAGCTGCGCCTGCTGGCCTGGGTGCTGGCCGGCGGCATCCTGGTCGGCCTGCTGCCCGCGGGCCTGGCGTACCGGCGCTCGGTGCAGGACGGCATGACCGTCAGCCGCTGAGGCGGGCGGCCGCGCCCCGCGCGGCCGTCCATCGGGCCGTCAGCCGTTACGGAGTAACATGCGGGTCTTCCGCCGCCCCTGCGGGCGGCCCGACGTCGATGTGGAGACGGCAATGCTGCGAGTGGTGAAGTCCCTGGTCCTCGGCCTGGCCCTGCTGCCCCTGGCGGCGCTGGCCGAGACGCGCGAGATCGACTGGCTGGAACTCATGCCGCCCGACGAGATCGAGGCGCTGCAGGCGATGGCGGAGATCAGCCACGACGGCAGCGGCCCGGGCGTCGTGTTCGACTCCGAGCGCACCGTCGCCACCATGGACGGGGTGCGCGGCAAGATCGCCGGCTACATCGTCCCGCTGAACGTGGACGAGCAGAACCGGATGATCGACATGTTCCTGGTGCCCTACTTCGGCGCCTGCATCCACGTGCCGCCGCCGCCGCCGAACCAGCTCATCTACATCAAGCCCCGGACGCCGCAGCCCATGGGCGAGATCTGGGACGCGTACTGGGTCGAAGGCACGCTGAAGATCGACCGCACCCAGAACGACATGGCGACCGCGGCCTACACGATGGAGCTGGACGCCCTCACGGTGATCGCCGAATGAGGCGCCTGGCCGCCGTCCTCGCGCTGGCCGGTGCGGCCACGGGCGCGGGCGCCTGCGAGTTCCATGGCGCCATGGGCGGCTTCGGCCCCTGGGCGCACATGGGCGTCGACCACGGCGCCTACAACGACATGCCGGCGATCCGCCGCGCCGAGGCGCTCGCGGACCTGCGGCGGGCACCATCCGCCGCGGCGCGCGAAGCGGCGCCCGAGCCAGCGGAGGCGCCGCCGTCGCCGGTCGCCGCGCGCTCGCCGTCCCCGCCACCCGCACGGGCGGCGAGCGGGAACTGAAGCCCCCTTCGCCCCACCGCGTCGGCTGAAGCCGCTCCCGCCGGCATCCGCCGGAGCGCCTTCGGCCGCGATTGCCGTTCTTCCTGCCGCGCCGTCAACGTGCCGGCCGCCACGCGGCAGCCGTCGGCTCGCCCCCGACGCCGCGAACGCGGAAAAATCCCCCGAGCCCGAGCCCGAGCCCGAGCCCGAGCCCCAGGCCCCAAGCCCCAAGCCCAAAGCCCCTCACCCCACCGCCTTCACCTTCAGCCGGTAGGCGTGCAGCAGCGGCTCGGTGTAGCCGTTGGGCTGGGCCCGGCCTTCGAAGATCAGGGCGCGTGCGGCCTGGAAGGCGAGCGAGCCCTCGAAGTCCGGACTCATCGGCCGGTACGCCCCGTCGGCGGCGTTCTGCTGGTCCACGACCTTCGCCATGCGCTCCAGGGTGGCCTGCACGCGCGCGGCGTCGACGACGCCGTGGTGCAGCCAGTTCGCGATGTGCTGGCTGGAGATGCGCAGCGTAGCGCGGTCCTCCATCAGGCCGATGTCGTGGATGTCCGGCACCTTGGAGCAGCCGACGCCCTGCGCGACCCAGCGCACGACGTAGCCGAGGATGCCCTGGCAGTTGTTGTCCAGCTCCTGCTGGATCTCGGCGTCCGACCACGCCGGCGCCTCCACCACCGGGACGGCGAGCAGTTCGTCGAGCAGGGCGTCCCGCCGGCCCGCCACGTCGATGGTGGCGAGTTCGGCCTGCACCGCGCCGACGTCGATGCGGTGGTAGTGCAGGGCGTGCAGGGTGGCTGCGGTGGGCGAGGGCACCCAGGCGGTGGTGGCGCCGGCCTCGGGATGGACGTGCTTCTGCGCGAGCATGTCGGCCATGCGGTCGGGCATCGCCCACATGCCCTTGCCGATCTGCGCGCGCCCGCGCAGGCCGCAGGCCAGGCCGACCAGCACGTTGTTCTGCTCGTAGGCGCGGATCCAGGGCGTGGACTTCATGTCGCCCTTGCGCAGCATCGGGCCGGCCTCCATCGCGGTGTGGATCTCGTCGCCGGTGCGGTCGAGGAAGCCGGTGTTGATGAACACCACGCGGTCGGCGGCGGCGGCGATGCAGGCCGCGAGGTTGAGCGTCGTCCGCCGTTCCTCGTCCATGATGCCCATCTTGAGGGTGTGGCGCGGCAGGCCGTAGAGGTCCTCCACGCGCTCGAACAGCGCATCGGCGAAGCCGACCTCCTCGGGGCCGTGCATCTTCGGCTTGACGATGTAGATCGAGCCGGTGCGCGAGTTGCCGCGGCGATGCAGGTCGTGCAGCGCGCAGAGCGTGCTGATCACGCCATCGAGGATGCCCTCGGGAATCTCGCCGCCGTCGGCGAGCAGCACCGCCGGGTTGGTCATGAGGTGCCCGACGTTGCGCGCGAACAGCAGCGCACGGCCGTGCAGGACCAGGCGGCCGCCGTCGGGCGCGACGTACTCGCGGTCGGGCTCCAGGCGCCGGGTGAAGGTCCTGCCGCCCTTGGTCACCGACTCGGCGAGATCGCCCTTCATCAGGCCCAGCCAGTTGCGGTAGGCCAGCACCTTGTCGTCGGCGTCGACCGCCGCGACCGAGTCCTCGAAGTCCATGATCGTGCTGAGCGCGGCCTCGAGCAGCACGTCCTTGACGCCGGCGGCGTCGGTGCGGCCGATCGGGTGTTCGCGGTCGATCTGGATCTCGATGTGCAGCCCGTTGTTCCGCAGCAGCACCGCCGAGGGCGCGGCAGGATCGCCGCGGTAGCCCACGCACTGCGCGGGATCGGCGAGCGCCGTGGCGCCGTTGCGGGTCGTCACCCGCAGGGCGCCGTCGACGATGGCGTAGCCGGTGGCGTCGGCGTGCGAGCCGGTCGCCAGCGGCGCCGTCCCGTCGAGCACCTCGCGCGCGTAGGCGATCACCCGCGCACCGCGCGCCGGGTCGTAGCCGCCGCCGGTCCCTGCCCCGTCCTCGAAGGGGATGGCGTCCGTGCCGTACAGCGCGTCGTAGAGGCTGCCCCAGCGCGCGTTCGCGGCATTGAGCGCGTAGCGCGCGTTCATCACCGGCACCACGAGCTGTGGCCCGGCCTGGCGGGCGATCTCCTCGTCCACGTTCGCCGTGCGCGCCTGCACGCCCGTGGGCGCCGGCAGCAGGTAGCCGATGCGTTCGAGGAAGGCGCGGTAGGCGAGCATGTCCCGGATCGGGCCGGGATGCGCGCGGTGCCAGGCGTCCAGCTCGGCCTGCAGGCGGTCGCGTTCGGCGAGCAGGGCGCGGTTCCGGGTGGCGAGGTCGTGTGCGATGGCGTCGAACCCGGCCCAGAACGCGTCGACTCCGATGCCGGTCCCCGGCAGCGCCTCGTTCTCGATGAAGTCGGCCAGGACGGTGGCGACCTGCAGGCGATGGCGGGCGGTGCGAGGGGTCATCGGGTTCTCCTTGCCGGTGGAAGAGGGTGGGCGCGACGGCCGCGGCCCACCGTTCTACCGCGTATGGCGTCGGCGTGCAGTAGATCGCGATGTCGATCCGCGCCCGCGCGGTTCGTCCAGGATCGGTGGCGCCGCCGGCGCCACGATCCGTCCGTCCACAGGAGAACCGACATGACCTACATCGATGGCTGCGTGATCGCCGTCCCCACCCGCAACCGGGATGCGTTCGTCGCGCATGCGCGCACGGCGGACGCCCTGTTCCTCGAGTTCGGCGCGCTCCGCGTCGTCGAATGCTGGGGCGACGACGTGCCGGAGGGCAGGCAGACCGATTTCCGTCGCGCCGTGCAGGCAAAGGACGGGGAGACCGTGGTGTTCTCCTGGATCGAGTGGCCGGACAAGGCCACCCGCGACGCGGGCATGGAGAGGATGATGAAGGACCCGCGCATGAGCCCCGAGGCCAATCCCATGCCGTTCGACGGCAAGCGGATGATCTACGGCGGCTTCGTGCCCGTGCTCGAGCTGCCGGGGCGCTGATCGGCGGGGTCGCCGCGCCGGCGGGCGGCGCGGCGACCGGGGCGTCGGCTCAGAGGTTCTCGATGTGCGCGATCATCCGCGCACGGGCCGCCTCGTCCGGCAGCGGACCGACCGCGGCGCCGAGGTTGTCGATCACGTGGCGCGCGCGGCTGGTGGCCGGCGTGGCCACGGTGACCGCCGGGTGCGAGAGCACGAACTTCAGGAAGAACTGGCCCCACGAGGCGATGCCGTACTCGCCCGCCCAGTCGGGCAGTTCCTTGCCATCCACCTTCTCCCACAGCCGCGTGCGGCCGAACGGCGCGTAGACCAGCACGCCGATGCCGCGCTCCTGCGCCAGCGGGAAGATGCGCTCCTCCATCGTGCGGTTGTCGATGGCGTAGTCCACGCCGATGGTGTCGATCGGCTCCTCGCGCATGATCCGTTCGAGGTCGGCGTACTGCTGCGGGAAGGTGGTGGTCACGCCGATGTGGCGCACGCGGCCGGCCTCGCGCAGCTCCTTGAGGATGCCGAGCTGGGTCGGCACGTCGCCGAGGTTGTGGACCTGGACGAGGTCGAGCGTGGGCGTGCCCAGGCGGGCGAACGACTGCTCGATCTGCGCGCGCGCCTCCGCCGGATCCGCGGCGCCGCCGCCGCGCGGGGCGACGTTGACCTTGGTGGCCCAGAACAGGGTCTCGGCGATGCCGGCCTCCTGCGCGATGCGGCCTGCCACCTCCTCCGAGGCGCCGTAGCTCGGCGCGGTGTCGAACACGCGCCCGCCCCGGCGCACCAGGGTCTCCAGCACCTCGCGCAGGGCCGCGGTGTCGCCTTCCCCGGCGAGGCGCGAGAACGAGGCCGAACTGCCCAGGCCCACCACCGGCAGCTGCTCGCCGGTGCGCGGGATGGCGCGCGTGATCAGCGCCTGCGGCGTGTCGTCGGCGCGCAGCAGCTTCGGGTTGATCGCGAGCGTGACGCCGGCGGCGAGGGAGAGCTTCAGGTACTCACGACGGGTGATCACGATGGACTCCTTGTGTGGTCTGGATGGATGTCGGTATCGGAGTGGAGCGCTGCGGAGCGCGGTTCGTCCGTGGCCGCGAGGCGCCGCTGCGCGCGGCCCAGCCAGAGGCCCAGCACCGCCCAGGCCAGCGCCAGGGGAACCGCCGCACTCGCGAGCGCGGCCAGGCCCATGCCCAGGCGCCCCAGCAGGCCCTCGACCTGGGCGCCGATCACGTCGCCGCCGCGATAGCCGAAGGTGTCGATGAAGGCCTTGGACTTGTACTTGTCCTCCCGCGACACGACCACGTACAGGGTCTCGCGTGCGGGCCGCGTCAGCGCGCGCTGGACCGCGCGGAACGCCGCCTCGAAGACGATGAGCGCGGCGATCGAGCCGACGATGGCCAGGCCGACGAAGCCCAGCGCCGCGGTCAGGGGCAGGAGCACCAGCACCACGTGGACGCCGAGCCGGCGCATGAGGTGCCCGGCCACGACCGCCTGCAGGAACAGCGTCGCGAGCTGGGTGTAGAGGTCGATGCGCGCGAACGCCGCGGTGCGCAGGTCGAGGTCGTCCCCCAGCGCGGCGACCATCTGCAGGCGCGTGAAGTAGAGCAGGGTGGCCATGATCGTCATCACGATCACGTAGCCCGCGATGCCGAGCAGGTAGCGCGAGCGGAACACCGCCTTGAGCCCGGCCCAGGCGCTGCCGCCGATGATGGCGGGCTCCGGCGGCGCCTCCGTCGCGGTGCCGCCGGTGCGGCCCCGCGCGACGCCCCAGGCGGCGAGGGTGGCCAGTGCGAGGAAGCCGATCGAGACCAGCAGCAGGCTGGGCGTGCCGAGCGGCTCCGCCAGCACCGAGGCGAGCCAGGGCCCGAACACCGCGCCCAGGGTGCCGCCGACCGCGATGAGCGCGAAGAAGCGCTTGCTCTGGGCGAGCGAGAACCGGTCCGCCATCAGCGCCCAGAACAGCATCGTCGCGAAGAGGTTGAAGACGCTGAACCAGACGTAGAACACCTGGCCGCTGACCTCGCCCACCGCGGCCGGCGCGAGCACCAGCAGCAGGTGGAAGGCGAGCAGGCTCAGGGCGAAGAAGGCATAGGTCGCGCCGATGAAGGCCATCCGCCGGAAGCGGCTCACCAGCCAGCCGAACACCGGGTTCGCGAGCAGCGTGACCAGGGCGGTGCCCATGAACAGCCAGCGCACCGCCTCGATGCCGCGCTGCATGCCCAGCGCGTCGCGCGCCGGGCGCAGGACCATCAGCGCGGTGAGCACGCAGAAGAAGAACAGCATCGCCAGCAGGACCGGGACCACCTCGTCGCGGCGGACGTTGAACAGGCGCTGCAGGGCGTCGTGCATGCGGATGCGGTGTGCTGGGTTGCGTCACCCTAGCCAAACCCGGTCGCGCGTGCCAGCCGGTGCGGGGCACCGGCCGGCACGCGTCGTGGCGGCGGGGCTCAGTTGCGCGCGTTCGGGCGGACGTACATCTCCAGCGGCGAGGCCGGGTGCGTGCCCTTGGGGCAGTGGCAGGGGCCGGCGGGGCCGTACTGCAGGCCGAAGCTGCGGCCCTCGCGGTGGCGCTGCCAGAAGAACTCCGGCGCCGGCGCGGCACGGTTGCCGATCTCCGCCATGTCGGCGTCCACGTCGAACAGGCGTCCGCCGACCATCACGTAGCGGGTGTCGATGGTGTTGCGGATGTCCTCCAGCGGGTCGGCGTTGAGCACGACGAGGTCGGCCTTCTTGCCCGGCTCCAGCGAGCCGAGCTGGCGGCCGTAGCCGATGTAGTCGGCGCCGTCGATGGTGAAGGCGCGCAGCGCCTCGAAGTTGGAGAAGCCGCCCTGGGTGAACATCCACGCCTCCCAGTGCGGGCTCAGCCCCTGCAGCTGGCCGTGACCGCCGACCTGGATGCGCACGCCGGCATCGCGCAGGCGCTTGACCGAGCGCGCCACGTCGATGTGCCAGTAGTCCCATTCCGGGCCGGTCTCGCGGCGGATGGCGCGCGCGTCCAGCGTCTCGCGCGGGAAGAAGCGGTTGAGCTTGGGATCCTCCCAGACGTTGTCGCGCGCGTACCACCAGTACTCGCCGGACAGGCCGCCGAAGGTGACCACCAGCGTCGGCGTGTTGCGCACGTCGGTCTGCGACCACAGGCCGAGCACGTCCTGGTACAGCGGCGCGATCGGGATGTTGTGCTCGATGCCGGTGACGCCGTCGAGGATCATCGTCATGTTGTGCTGGAAGGTGCTGCCGCCTTCCTCGACCACCAGCATGCCCTCCTCGCGCGCGGCCCGGTTGACCTGCTGGCGCTGGTCGCGGCGCGGCTGGTTGTAGCTCTTCACCGAGAACGCGCCGTGCGCCTTCATGCGTCGCACGTGTGCGCGCGCGTCGTCGATGGAGTCGATCACCGCCTTCGACGGACTGTCGGCGCCGTAGAGGATGGTGCCGGTGGAGAACACGCGCGGCCCCACCATCTCGCCGGCGCGCTGCAGCTCGGCCTGCGAGAACACGAACTCCGTGGTCGCCGAAGGGTCGTGCATGGTGGTGATGCCGAACGCCAGGTTGGCGTAGTAGGCCCAGTTCTGCTGCGGCACCACGCCGCCGCCGAAGTGCGCCGCGTGCGCGTGCGCGTCGACGTAGCCGGGCACGATGGTCTTGCCGCTCGCGTCGATCACCCGCGCGCCCGCCGGTACGGCGACATCCGCGCCGACCGCGCGGATGGTGTCGCCCTCGACCACGAGGGTGCCGTTCTCGATGACCTCCTCGGTGTTCTCCGCGTCGCGCATGGTCACGATGCGCGCGTTGGTGAAGGCGACCACGTCGCGGGGCGCGTCGGTCGGCACGCTCAGGCCCACCTTCACCCCGCGCGCCTGCGCCGGCGAGGCCGACGCCCCGGGCAGGAACGGGAACACCTCGTGCAGGTCGCGGCTCATGTACTCGTCGCCGACCATCCAGTGCAGCGAGGCGCCGCGGCCGCCCCAGTGCAGGTAGGAACCGACGTAGTCGCTGACCTTGCTCACCGGCAGCGCCTTGGTGTCCTTGCTGAGCGCGATGGCCTCGCCCAGGCGCGGCATGGGCGCGACGTAGGCGTTGAACAGCTCGGTGAAGGCCACCCACTGCCCGTCGGGGCTGATGCGCACCGTGTCGACGTACTTGAGGTCGAACACGTCGCGCGGCGCCTCGCCGTGCAGGCCGACCGACTGCAGCTTCTTCGACATGCCGCCGCCGGTGAGGAAGAGCACGCGCTCGCCGTCTGCCGAGAACTGCGGAGCGCGCCCGCGCTGGGCGATGCGGCGCGGCGTGCCGCCGTCGAGCGCCATCACGTAGATGCCGGTCTCGCCGGTGTTCATGCTGCCGGTGAGGCCGCCGCCGCTCTCCTTCGACCAGGCGATGGTGCGCGCGTCCGGCGAGAACACCGGCCCGTAGTAGAAGCCCGGCTGCGTGGTGAGCTGGCGGCTCTGGCCGGTCGCGAGGTCGAGCAGGTGGATCGCGCCCTGCTCGGCGTCCGACCAGGTCGTGTACAGCAGGCTGCGGCCGTCGGGGCTGAAGCTGGGCTGGTACTCGAAGACGCCGCGCGAGCCGGTCAGGCGTTCCGGACGGCCGTCCGGCAGGGTCTTCTTCCACAGGCTGCCGACCGCGTGGAAGACCAGGGTGCCGCCGTCGGGCGAGGTCGCGACGTCGCGGATCATGCGCGGCGCGAAGCTGTCGCCGTCGAGCTCGCGTTCGAAGCGCAGCGGCGCGGCGACGGTCTGGTCCACCTCCGCGGTGAAGGCGATCTCGCGCGGGGTGCCGTCGGCCGCGGAGACGTTCCACAGCCGGCCCTGCGCCCAGATCACGATGCCCTGGCCGTCCGGGGTCCAGGCGAAGTTGGCGTAGGGGCCGAAGATCGCCCAGGCCTCCTGCTGGTCGCGGGAGAGGCCGTCCCACAGCGGGCGCACGTCGCCGCTGTCGAGGTCGGCCAGGTGCAGCACGGTCTTCTCGCGCACGCGGCGCACGAAGGCGAGCGACCTGCCGTCCGGCGAGGGCTGCGGCCGCACGGCGCCACCGGCGCCCTGCAGCACGGTCTCGATCTCGCCGGTCTCGCGGTCCAGCCGCTTGATCGCGTAGATGCCGGCGTGGGGGTTCTTGTTGTACTGGAAGGTCGGGCCCGGGGTGACGTCCTCGGAGAAGTACACGTAGCGCCCGTCGGGGGAGACGGCGGGCTCGCCGAGGTCCTGCTGGTCGTTCTTGCGCTCGGTGAGGCGGATGCCCTCGTTGCCGCCGGAGCGGTGCACCATCCACAGCTCGCCCGCGCCGAGCGAGCGGGTGCCGGTGAAGTGCTTGCGGCCGATCAGGTACTGCCCGTCCGGCGTCCACGCCGGATTGTTGAACAGGCGGAAGCGTTCCTTCGTCACCTGCACCGGGTTGCGGCCGTCGATGCCGATGCGCCAGAGGTTGTTGCCGCCGTCGCGGTCGGAGGTGAAGGCGATCTCGCGTCCGTCCGGCGAGAAGCGCGGCTGCACGTCCCAGGCCGGGCCCGACGTGAGCCGGCGCGCCTGCCCGCCCTCGATGGGGAGCAGGTAGATGTCGCCGAGCATCGAGAAGGCGATGCTGCGCCCGTCCGGGCTGACGTCGAGGTCGAGCCAGGTGCCCTCGCTGGTCTCGAAGCGCACGCGCTTGGTCTGCCCGTGCGCGGCGGAGACGTCCCAGGCGCGCGCATCGGCGGCGTGGACGTGGGTGGGCGCGAAGGCGGCGAACGCGAGCGCGAGCGCGCAGGCGAGGGGGCGACGATGCATCGGATGCTCCGGAAGGTGTGGCGAACCGGTCGATCCTAGGGAAAGCGGCGCCCGCGCAACCGGGCCGGAGGTCAGGGTGCGGCCGCGCTATGCTGGCCCGCCGCCCCCGGAGCCGCGCCATGCGCCAGGTCCGTCGCTTCTCGTTCCTCTGCTTCTGCCTGTTCCTGTTCGCCGGCGTCGCCGCCGCGCAGGACGCCCCCGATCCCGCCACCCTCGAGGAGGGCCGCGCGCTCACCCGGCAGTTCGCCGCGGGCGAGCTCGATGCCGTGCACGGCCGCTTCGACGCGCGCATGCGCGAGGCGCTGAGCCGCGAGCAGCTCGGCGCCCTGCACGAGCAGGTGCGCACCCAGCTCGGCGCCGAGACGGCCGTCATCGCCGAGCAGACCGGCAGCCAGGACGGCATGCGCATCTACAGCCGCGTGGCCCGCTTCGAGAAGGCGCCCGACGCACCGGCGGAACTGGCCTGGGCGCTGGCGCCGGACGGCAGCGTCGCCGGCTTCTACATCCGCCCCGCGCAGCAGCCCGCGCCGCCGACGCCCGCCGGCGACCCGCAGCCCTAGCCCTCCGGGGGCGCGTGGCGGACGCCCGGCCGGCGCCTGCGCCGCGCCCGCTCCACGCGCCCTTGGCGCGGCCCCGCGTACACCGGCGGGCATGGCCGCGTCCGACACGCTCGACATCGCCGCCCACGCGCGTCGCCGCTCGCTGCGCGCGGCGCTGGTCATCGGCATCGCGATCATGGCGGCGGTGGACGAGATCGTGTTCCACCAGATCCTCGCCTGGCACCACTTCTACGACCGCGCCACGCCGCTGGTGGGACTGATGTCCGACGGCTTCCTGCACGCGGCCGAGCTCATCGCGCTGGTGGCGGGCTTCTTCCTCTACGCCGACGTGCGCCGCCGCGGCCTGCTGGTGCCGCGCGCGGCCTGGGCCGGGTTCTTCCTGGGGGCGGGCGGGTTCCAGATGTTCGACGGCATCGTCGACCACAAGATCCTCCGCCTGCACCAGGTCCGCTACGGGGTCGAGAACCTGCTGGTCTACGACATCGCCTGGAACGCCTCCGGCCTGCTGCTGTTCCTCGTCGGCGTGTGGCTCTGGCGCGGCGCGCGCCACGCGCGGCCGGTGGACTGAAGCCGTGCACGCCCACCACGACGCGGCGCTGTCGCCGGGGCAGTGGCTGCCGTGGGCGGTCGGGCTGGTGCTGGTCGGCGCCTACCTGGTGGCGGCGCGGCGCCGTCGCGCCTGGAGCCGCTGGCGCGGCGCGAGCTTCGGGCTGGGGGTCGCCCTGCTGGCGTGGGGCCTGTCGGCGCAGGCGATGGCGTGGGCGCATGCGGACCTGCGCGGGCACATGGCGCAGCACCTGGCCATCGGCATGTTCGCGCCGCTGTTCCTCGTGCTCGGCGCGCCGTTGACGCTGCTGCTCGGCGCCCTGCCGGTCGATGCCGCGCGGCGGCTCGTGCGCGTCCTGCACGGCGACCTGGCGCGCGTCCTGGTGCATCCGGTCGTGGCGCTGGTGCTCAACGTCGGCGGCATGGCCCTGCTCTACCTGACGCCGCTGTACGCGATGTCCCGGCACGATCTCGCGCTGCACGCGCTCGTGCACTACCACTTCGTCGCCGCCGGCTACCTCTACGCCTGGGCCCTGGTGGGGCCGGACCCGGCACCGCGGCGACCGTCGCTGCGGTACCGCGCGGTGGTGCTGTTCGTGGGCGCCGGCACCCACGCGCTGCTGGGGAAGGTCATGTACGCGGGCGGCTTCCCCCATGGCACCGGCGCGAGCCTGGCCGAGCGCGAGGCCGCGGCGCAGTGGATGTACTACGGCGGCGACCTCGCCGAGCTGCTGCTCGCGGTCGCGCTGTTCGCCATCTGGTACCGGCAGTCGGCGCCCGCGGCGGCGACCGCGGGCGCGCGCCCCGCCTGAGCCTCAGCCGCGGCGGCGCGCGCCCACCGGCAGGTCGCGCAGACGGCGCATCTCGGGTGTCTCCAGCACGCCGGGGTCGGCGATGACCGCCTCGGCGAGCTCGTGCGCCGCGTCGCTGCCCCAGAACGCGTCGCCGCCGACGGTGAGCGTGGGCACGCCGAAGACCTGGGCGGCGAGCGCCGCTTCGTAGTTGGCCTTGAGCTGCGCCTTCACCGCCGGGTCGGCGATGGCCGCGGCCGGGTCGTCGATCCCGAGCCGCTGCGCCACGGGCGCGAGCGCCTCGATGCTGTCGCCGGCGTTGCCGTCGCGCCAGATCCAGTCGAACAGCGCATCGACGGCGTCCGGCGTCGTGCCCGCCGCGATGCACAGGCGCAGCGCCGCCAGCGGGTTGAACGGATGCGCCGGCGGAAAGCGCAGCGGCACGCCCTCGCGCCCGGCGCGCCACTGCGCGATGCGGTAGGTGAACAGCCGCTTGGCGGGGATCTCGGCGGGGCCGGTGAGGCCGAGATGGTCGAGCACGCCCGCGAACAGGATCGGACGCAGCGTCACCGGCTCGCGCGCCATCAGCGCGCGGACCTTCGGCCACTGCAGGTAGGCGAAGGGCGAGACGAAATCGAAGTACCAGGCGACGGGGGTGGTGGGCATGGTGGAGAGGGGCCGGGTTCCGGGGCTCGGGGCCTGGGACGGGATGGGTGACGGAAGAGCGGGAAGCGGCGGGGGGAAGGGCCGTGCGCTGTGGGCTCAGCGCGCGCGGCTCTTGCCGTCACCGCGGTGCGGGGGCGGTTCCAGCATGTCGGCGAGGCGGGCGCGCTCGGCGTCGTCCAGGCGTTCGGCGAAGTCGCCCAGGGCGGCCTGGGCGGTCTCGGCCATCTCGGCATCGGCCGCGCGCAGGCGGGCGAAGGCCGCGTCCAGGTCGGCGCGGACGAAAGGCTGGGCGCGCAGGGCGTTCGAGATGTCCTGGCGCGCGGCGTGCATGGCGCGCCAGCGCGGGCGCATGGTCTCGCGATGGGTGTCCCAGATTTCGTGCAGCAGCACGCGCCGCTCCTCGCCGAAGGCCTCGGCGAGCGCGCGGGGATGCGGCATGCCGGCGAGGCCGCCGCCGCGCGTGCGGGGCGGCTCCTCCGGCGAGCGCAGCGCGAAGGTCGCGAGGGCGGCGGCGAGCAGCACGTTGACCAGCAGCGATACGACGAGCGCGATGCGCCAGGGGCGGGGCAGGGCGGTCACGGCAGGAAGTCCTGGTAGCGGTTGTCGAGCTGGGCGAACTGCACGAGCGCGTCCTCGTCCACCGCCGTCTCCTGCTTCGGCACGAAGCTGCCGAAGGCCACCCCGAGCGCGAGGCTCGCGGCGAAGGCGGGCCCCGCCATGCGCCAGCCGCCGAGCGGCTGCAACAGGCCGCGCAGGCGCGCGGCGAGGCCGGGGCGCGGGACGGGGATGCCGTCGAGGACGGCGCGGCGCAGGCGCATCGATGCGCCCGGCGGATCGGGCAGAGCGAGCGCGGCGTCGAGCCGGGCGGCGGCGGCCTGGCGCGTGCGCGCCTCGGCCGACGCGGCGACCAGTGCGAGCGCGGCGTCGCGCTCGGCGGCGGGCCAGCGCGCGGGGTCCGCACCCCACGCGTCGAGCAGGGTGTCGAGGCGGTCGAGGGTCATGGGCGGGCGGGGCGTCATCGCGCGTCTCCGGTAAGGCTGCGGCGCAGGCTGCGGCGGCCGCGGGCGAGGAGGGATTCCAGCGCTTCCTCCGACACCTCCAGGGTGGCGGCGGCCTCGCGCTGGCTGAGGCCTTCGTAATGGCACAGGACGATGGCGGCGCGCTGCCGCTCGGGCAGGGCGTCGAGCGCCGCGGCCACGTCGCGTTCGCGCTGCACCTCGCCCATCACCTGTTCGGGCGTGTCGCCGCCGCTCACGTGGTCGGCGGCTTCCATCGGCTCGTGCTCGCGCCGCCGGCGCAGGCGGTCGTAGCAGACGTTGGTGGCGACCCGGTACAGCCAGGTCGAGAAGCGGGCGTTGCCGGGCGTCCAGCGTGCGGCCTGCTGCCAGACCTTGATGAACACCTCCTGGGTCGCCTCCTCGGCGTCCTCGCGGTTGCCGGTGAGGCGCGTGGCGAGCCGCTGCACGCGGTCGATGTAGCGCTCGACGAAGGCGGCGCAGGCGGCCTGGTCGCCGCGCCCGATCCGGAGCACGAGCTCCAGATCGGGATCGGCGCCGTCGTCGGCAGGTCCGGTGGCGGCGGACGTCGCGTCCGCCGGTCGGTTGTCCATCAGGAGCATCGCGGTCAGGCCGGGAGGCCGGATCATCGCATGGGCTCAGCGGGCGCCGGCCGCCGGGCCGCCGCGGCGGCCGTGGCCGAAGTGGCCCTTGCCGCCCGGACGCTGCGCCCGGAACTCCTCGCGGCTGATCTGGCCGTCGCCGTCGGCATCCAGCCGGGCGATGCGCTCGAGCTGCGCGGCCTCGTAATCGGCGACCGAGATGCGGCCGTCGCTGCCGCCCATGCGCTCCAGGCGGCGCTGCTCCATGCGCAGGCGCTGCGCGTCGCGGTGGGCGATGACCTCTTCGGCGGTGATGTAGCCGTCGTTGTTCGCGTCGATGGCCGCGGCGCGGTCGCGCGCATGCTGCTCGAGCGTGGCGACGTCGCGGGCCGGCGCCTGGCGCTCGCCACGGACGGGGGCGTCCTGCGCGATGGCGGCGCCGCCGACGGCGGCCAGCGCGAGCGACAGGGCGATGCGGAGGGGGGTACGGGACATGGGCAGATCCTCACGTTGGGGGAGGAGGCATGCTTGCCTCGCTACTTCCAACGCGGACCGCCGTGGAAACCGTCGCGCCGGCCCGGCCGGCGCGACGGCGGTTCAGGGATCTGAAGATGGGTGGAGCGGGAAGAGGGAAGGGTGAAGCGGGAATCGGGACCTGTAGGTCGGGACAGCGGAATGGCTCCTGGACTTTCGTGCCCCTCGGGTCCCTGCTTGCGCCGCTTTCTTCTTGGAGCGGGAAGAGGGAAGCGGGAATCGGGACCTGCAGGTCTGGGTAGAGGGATGGCTCTACGTTCCCCCGCTCCTCGGTCGCTGTTTGCTGCCTTCTTCTTGGAGCGGGAAGAGGGAAGGGTGAAGCGGGAATCGGGACCTGCAGGTCTGGATAGCGCGGATGGCTCCTACGTTCCCGCACCCCTCAGGTCCCGATTCCCGACTCCCGATTCCCGCCGTTGCCCTACTTCAGGTACGCCCTCGGCCAGCCCCCGTCCTCGCGCAGGTAGCGGTCGCGGAGCTGGGTCTGGCGGGAGCGCATGCTGTCGGGGCGGCCGCCCAGCCAGACCTGCTCGGCGCCGGTGGTGACCTCCAGTGGGTCGCCGCTCCACAGCACGAGGTCGGCGCGCTGGCCGACGGCGATCGTGCCGAGGCCGTCGGCGATGCCGAAGGCTTCCGCCGGCACCCGGGTGAGGCCGGCGAGGGCGGCCTCCCAGGGCAGGCCGTTGGCGGCGGCGACGCCGGCGAGCTGACGGATCTTGCGCGCGTTGTGGGTGGCGTCCCCGGACTGGGTGAAGCCCACCGGCACGCCGGCCGCGTGCAGGCGCGCGGCGTTGTCCAGGCGCGCGCCGAGGCGGTCGAAGTTGCCGGGCAGGTTGACCAGCGCGTCGACCAGCACCGGCACCCGCTTCGCCGCCAGCAGGTCGGCCACCTTCCACGCTTCCGCGCCGCCGGCGATCACCGGCTGGAAGCCGAAGCGCTCCGCCAGCAGCAGGGCCTGGCGGATGTCGGCGGCACGGTCGACGTAGAACAGCACGCGGCCGCCGCGCAGGTAGCGGGCCAGGGTCTCGCGGCCGATCGGCGTCAGCAGGCCGTGCGAGGGCGCCATCGCGGCGAGATTGGCCGGGGCATTGGGACGCGCCTCGCGCACCGCCTGTTCGAGCAGCATGTACTGCCCCGCGCGGCTGCCGCCGGCGAAGCCTTTGCCGCGGCTGCCGAGCTGGATGAACAGCGTGCGGCTCGGGTCGAGCGCGGCGTCGAAGCTGCCGTCCAGGCGCACCGCCACGCCCTGGCCGCTGACGAAGCTGCCGCCGGGCAGGATGCCGGGGGCGAGCACGGTGAAGGTCAGGCCCTCGACGCGGCTGATGGCGACCGGCGCGGAGTGCGGGTTGTAGGCGGGGGCGACGTCGAACTCCGGGCGCCACTGCGCCTCGACCGAGTGGGTGTCGGCGAAGCCCAGCGCGTTGTCCACGGTGTCGGGCTCGCCCGAGACCTCCTCCAGCCCGAGCGCGGTGAGGCCGGCGAACAGACCCGGGGTGAGCGGACGCCCCTCGGCCTCGACCACCGGCACCCCCGCGGGGGCGGCCAGACCCGGGCCGACGGCGCTGATGGTGCCGCCGCGCACCAGCACGTCGGCGTTCTCGAGCGTGCCCTGGGCGGTGGCGGTGTGCACGCGGGCGCCGCGGATCAGCACGTCCTGCGCGGCGGCGGGGAAGGCGAACAGGACGGCGGCGAGCGCGGCGATGCCGCGCAGGGTGACGGCGCGGCTCATCGGATGCCCTCCTGGCCGAGGATGAAGTCGGAGACCGGCTGGCGCGCCGGGTCGTGGCGGTCGTAGAGCAGGGCGCCGTCGACGAACACCTTCTCGGCGTGCGCGTAGACGCTGAAGGGGTTGCGGTCCCACAGCACCACGTCGCCCATCTTCCCCGGCTCCAGGGTGCCGGTGCGGTCGGCGACGCCGAGGGAGCGGGCGGCGTTGGAGGTCAGCCAGGTGATGGCGCGCTCCGGCGGGATCGGCATGCCCAGCCGCTCGGCGCGCCCCATGACCTTGGCCGCCTCCTGGTTGAGGCGCTGGATGCCCTCGTCGGAATCCGAATGCACGATGGCGCAGCCTCCCGGCGCGCGATCGACGATGGCGATGTTCTCCTGGATGCCGTCGTAGGCCTCCATCTTGAAGCCCCACCAGTCGGCCCAGAGCGCGCCGCAGACGCCCTCCTCGCCCAGGCGGTCGGCGAGCTTGTAGGCCTCCACGCCGTGGTGGAAGGCGGCGATGCGGAAGCCGAACTCGTTGGCCAGGTCGAGCATGTTGGCCATCTCGTCCGCGCGGTAGCAGTGGACGTGGACGAGGATGTCGCCGTCCATGGCCGCCGCCAGGGTGTCCATCTGCAGGTCGCGCTTGGGCGGCTCGCCGCCGCCGCGGCTGTTGCCGTCGTGGCGGTCCCAGGCCCTGCGGTACTCCGCGGCCTGGGCGAAGGCGGCGCGGTAGCCGGCCATGTTGCCCATGCGCGTCATCGGCGCCTGGTTCCTGCCGCCGTAGACCCGCTTGGGGTTCTCGCCGCAGGCCATCTTGAGGCCGTGCGGGGCGTCCGGGAACTTCATGGCCTGGTAGGTCAGCGCCGGCACGTTGCGCAGGGTCACGCCGCGGCCGCCGATGAGGTTGGCCGAGCCGGGCAGGATCTGCAGCGTGGTCACGCCGCCGGCGAGCGCGGTGGCGAAGCCGGGATCCTGCGGCCAGACCGCGTGCTCGGCCCACACCTGCGACGTGTTGGGCGCGATCATCTCGTTGCCGTCGGAATGCGCGCGCACGCCGGGGCTCGGGTACACGCCCAGGTGCGAATGGACGTCGATCAGCCCCGGCGTCACCCACTTGCCGCTGCCGTCGATCTCCCGCGCGCCCGGCGGCGCGCGCAGGCCGCTGCCCACGCCGGCGATGCGGCCGTCCTCGATCAGCACGTCGGCGCCGTCGAGGCGCTCGCCGGTGCCGGTGAGGACGGTGGCGCCGCGGATCAGGGTCGGCGCCTCGACGATGGGACGGTAGGTGCTGGGATAGGCGTCGATGCTGCGGGTGGAGGTGCGGTCGGCCGCCGCGGCGCTGGTGCAGGCCAGCGCGACGGCGAGCCCGGCAAGGGCCAGTCGTGTCATGAGGCAGGAGTTCCCCGGGAAAACAGTCCCGAACCGTAGCCCCGCCGGCCGCCGCTGCCAAGCGGCGCCGGTCACGGGTCGGCCCGGGTGCAGGAAGCGGCCGTTATCCTGCGGCATGCCCCGGCCGGTGCCGGGGGCGCGCGGGCGCCGTCCCGCGGCCGCCCCCGCAGCCGCCGGCGCTTCGGGTGCGGGTTCTTGGCATCGCGTCCGGGCGGCCACGTTGGCCGCGTGTCGATGCCGCACCGCGCCCTGCCTTCCGCAACGACAGGGTCGACACATGAAAGAAAAAGAACAGATCGTCGCCAACTGGCTCCCGCGCTACACCGGCGTGCCCCTCGACCAGTTCGGCGAGCACATCCTGCTGACCAACTTCGGCGGCTACCTCGGCCACTTCGCCCGCATCACCGGCGCGGAGATCGTCGGCCACGACCGCCCGATGCCCAGCGCCACCGCCGACGGCATCACCATGATCAACTTCGGCATGGGCAGCCCGAACGCGGCCACGCTCATGGACCTGCTCTCCGCCATCTCGCCCAAGGCGGTGCTGTTCCTGGGCAAGTGCGGCGGCCTCAAGCGCAAGAACCAGCTCGGCGACCTGATCCTGCCGATCGCCGCCATCCGCGGCGAGGGCACCAGCAACGACTACATGCCGCCGGAGGTCCCGGCGCTGCCGGCCTTCGCGCTGCAGCGCGCGGTCTCGACCATGATCCGCGACCTCGGCCACGACTACTGGACCGGCACCGTCTACACCACCAACCGCCGGGTCTGGGAGCATGACGAGCGCTTCAAGGACTACCTGCGCTCGCTGCGCTGCATGGCGATCGACATGGAGACCGCGACGGTGTTCGCCGCCGGCTTCGCCAACCACATCCCGACCGGCGCCCTGCTGCTGGTCTCCGACCAGCCGATGATCCCGGACGGCGTGAAGACCGAGGCCAGCGACGCGCGCGTCTCCGCGGAGTTCGTCCAGGGCCACATCGAGATCGGCATCGAGGCGCTGAAGCTGATCCGGCGCCACGGCAAGTCGGTCAAGCACCTGCGCTTCGACGAATGAACGCGCCGCCGCCGCGCTGGCTGGCCGACTGGCGCGGCGGCGTCCTGGCGCCGGCGGATGCGCTCGCGCACTACGACCGGCTGCCGGGGCTGCGGACCGCCGCGCTGCGTGGGCGCTGGCGCGGTGCGGAGCTGCGCACGGGGCATCGGCTCGACGGCCTGCTCCCGGCGCTCGGCTGGTGGGGCAAGGCGTTCCGCGGCGACGACGACGTGGACCCGCTGCTGTTCGCGACGGGGCGCGGCACGGTTGCCCTGCAGCCGGCGCGCATGCCGCTCTCGCTCGCACTGGCCGCGCCCCCGCTCGCGCGCAGCGCTCCTGTGCGCGGCGCCTTCGCGCTCGCGCGCCCGCTGCTGCGCACCCGGCGTCCCGCTGCGCGGCTGCGGGAGATCGTCCACCGCGGCGTCGCCAGCGCGGCGATGCTCTACGACCGCCTGCCGATCGTCGACCACTTCCGCCGCATCGACGAGGCCCGCGTGCTGGGCCTGATGGACCTCCGCGACAGCGCGCAGCCGTTCTTCTTCCTGCTGGAGCGCGACTGAGCGTCCGGCTGCTGCACACCGCCGCTGCAGTGCCGCTGCTAGCCTTCCCCGTTCCCCGTTCCCCGTTCCCCGTTCCCCGTTCCCCGTTCCCCGTTCCCCGTTCCC
>NZ_JBHSGG010000024.1:0-89491 GCF_042654365.1 Coralloluteibacterium thermophilum | reverse complement strand
ACACTCCTCATGGCCTTGATCGGCCTTCTCGTAAGTGTCCGTGAAAACGGGGGTGAACCCCCAGCAAGCAGAAGCGCAAGGCCGAGCACATCGAGGAAGGCTACGAGGAGCGCGGGGTCCCGGAGGACGAAGCCGAGCGCCGCGCCTGGGCCACCGTGAACAAGCAGGACGGCGGCGGCAAGGCCGGCGGCAGCGGCAGCAAGGGCGCGCGCACGTCCTCGTCCGGCCGTTCCGCGACGAAGAAGTCCACCGCGAAGAAGTCCAGCGCACGGAAGAGGGCAGCGAAGACGTCGACGACGAAGAAGACCGCGGCAAAGAAGTCGGCCGCCAGGACGTCCACGACGAAGAAGCCGGCGGCGAGGAAGACCGCGTCGAAGAAGGCCGCGTCGCGCAAGTCCTCCGCCAGGCGCTCGTCCGGGAAGAAGGCGGCGAAGTCGTCCTCCGGCGGCACCTCCGCCAGCAGGAGCAGCGCGCGCAAGAGCACGACGAAGAAGAGTGCGCGGAAGACGGCGACGAAGTCCGCCGGCTCCGGCGCACGCCGTTCGACGGCGAAGAGCGGCCGGCGCACCTCCGGCTGACGCCGGACGGCTGCGAGGAGCCTGGGAGAAGGGCTGACAAGCGAGAGGGACGCGCCGCTCTCGCTCGCCGCGCCTGCGCTTCCTCCCGTCGCCCGTTGTTCTCCAGCGGGCGCCACCGCGAGCAGCGCGTTGCGCGCGCCTCACCCCCATCCCAGCCTTCCCCCGCAGGCGAGGGAAGGAGCTTTCGCGACGGAGAAGTGACTGGAGAGGAGTGAGAAACGAGAGGAGGCACGCACTGGCCCTCGCTTCTCACTCCTCTCCACTCACTCCTCAGGCCCCAACCGCCCCCTCCCCCGCGGACAGCGGGGGAGGGTTGGGGAGGGGCGCTTTGCGGCGAGGAGCGAGGGATGAGGAAGCGAGAGTGAGAGGCGCGACTGCTCGCCCTCATTTCTCCATGCACTCCTCAAGCAGCGCTGCGCGCGCCTTTCCCCATCCCAGCCTTCCCGCAGGCCGGGGAGGAAGCCTTTGCGGCGAGAGGTGCGTGGGGAGGAGCGAGAAACGAGAGGAGGCGCACGCACCGGCCCTCGTTTCTCACTCCTCTCCACTCGCTCCTCCAACCCCCTACTCCCGGTAGATCATCTTCCGCGTCATGCCGCCGTCCGCGACGAACTCCTGGCCGGTGATGAAGCCGGCGGCGTCCGACAGCAGGAACACGCACAGCGCCGCGATGTCGTCGGGAACGCCGACGCGGCCGACCGGATGCTGGTCGTGGTCGATGCGCCGCAGGGCGGCGTAGTCGCCGGTCTCGATCCATCCGGGACTGATCGCGTTGACGCGCACGGCCGGGCCGAGGCTCACGGCCAGCGCATGCGACAGGGCCACCAGCCCGCCCTTGCAGGCGGCATAGGCCTCGGTGTCCGGCTCGGACTGGTGCGCGCGGGTCGAGGCGATGTTGACGATGGCGCCCCGCGCGGCGCGCAGGGGCGCCGCGGCGTGCTTGGCGAACAGCATGGCCGCGGTGAGGTTGATCGCGATGCGGCGGTTCCACTCCGCGAGGTCGAGCTGCGCGACGGGCCCCGTGACGGGGCCGGCGATGTTGGCGTTGTTGACCACGCCGTCGAGGCGACCGAAGGCGCGCAGGGCCGCCGCGACCGCGGCCTTCGCCTGGGCCTCCCTTGCCACGTCGCAGCGCCGGAACACGATGCGGTCGGGCGCGCCCAGCCGCGCGGCGGCGGCCGCACCGGCCTCGGCGTCCACGTCCGCGGCGAGTACGCGTCCGCCCGCGGCGAGCACGCCGGCGGCGATCGCGGCGCCGATGCCGTGCGCGCTGCCGGTCACCAGCACCACGCGGTCGGCGAGCGGCGCGGCGGACACGACGGAAACCCTCGGACGACGGCGTGCGGCCATGGCGGATGCTCCGTGCGGGCTCAGGGCGGCGCGATGTCGGCGGCGCGTGCCGCGGCATGGCCGCGGCGGACGTCCACCGTCGCGAGGATGAGCAGGCCGGCGACGAAGAACAGCGAGGTCACCAGCATCGCGAGGCGGAAGTCGCCGCCGGACAGCCAGCTCACGACACCGAAGGCCAGCGGCCCGATCACCGACGACAGCTTCACCGCCAGGCCCCACAGCCCGAAGATCTCCGCCTCGCGCCGCTGCGGGCAGAGGTAGCCGACCAGGGCCCGCCCCGCCGACTGCGACGCGCCCAGGGCGAGACCGGCGATGTTCGCGGCGATCCACACCACGGTGCGCTCGCCGCCGACCCAGAACAGCCCGATCGCGACCAGCCACGCCAGCAGGGTGATCGCGAGCGTCGTCCGGTGCCCGAGGCGGTCCTGCACCAGGCCGAACAGCAGGGCGCCCACGGCCGCGGTCACGTTGACCACCAGGATGAGAAGGATGCTCTCCTCCGTGGTGAAGCCCAGCGCCTGCTCGGTGAAGATCGCCGCGATGGTGATGACGGTCATGACGCCGGCCTGGTAGCAGACGATGCACACCAGGAAGCGGCGCAGGTCGGTGAAGCCCTGGCTTCCCGCCAGCGCGTCGCGGACGCGCGCGAACGAGGCGCGCCACACGCCGCCGGCCGGTACCGGCTGCGGCGGGGTGCGCTCGCGCAGGAGGAGCAGCGTCGGCAGCGCCGCGAGCGCGAACGCCGCCGCGGTGATCAGCATGGTCTGCGGGACCGCATCGGCCTCCGCGACCCCGAAGGCGGCCGCGCCGGCCATGATCCACCACAGGCAGACGCCCAGCACCAGCAGGCCGCCCATGTAGCCGAAGGCCCAGCCGTAGCCGGACAGCCGGCCCATGGCGTCCTCGTGCGCCAGCTCCGGCAGGAAGGCCGCGATCACGTTCTCGCCCATGCTGTAGGCGGCGTTGGTGACGACGATCAGGGCCAGCGCCACCGCCACCGCGCCCGGCCCGACGAAGCCCAGCAGGGCGGTGCCGAGCACGCACAGGGTGGTGGTGATCGCCAGCAGGAATTTCTTGCGCGCCTGCAGGTCGGCCCAGGCCCCGAGCGCCGGCGCGGTGAGGGCGATGACGAGGTAGCTCAGCGACAGCGCCGCCGTCCACGCGAACGTCGCCCAGTCCGCCCCGTCGGCGACCACGCGCACGAAGTAGGCGTTGAACACCGCGGTGATGACCACCGTGGTGTAGCCCGAGTTGGCGAAGTCGTACCCCGCCCACGCCCACAGCTCGCGACGCTTGACGGGAGGAACGGCGGCGGGATGGGCGCGACGGATGCGGGGCGGCATGGAGAGCGGGACTCGGATGGGGATCGGACCCGGAGGTCGAGGCTAGACCATAACCGGTGATGGGGGCGCTACAGGGGCGGGGGGCTTGGTTGGGCTTGGGGGGGCTTGGGGCTTGGGGCGTAGGGCACCGGGCACCGGGCACCGGGCATGGGGCATGGGGCATGGCACGGGGCGTGCGACAGAACGAGCCACCCAGTGCCCCGAACCCTAAGCCCTAAGCCCTAAGCCCTAAGCCCTAAGCCCTGTGCCCTAAGCCCTAAGCCCTGTGCCCTAAGCCCTAAGCCCTAAGCCCTGAGCCCTGTGCCCCGAGCCCTTCTACGCCCTCATCCTTCAGAACGGCTTCGCCACCACCAGGAACACGATGCCGATCAGCAGCAGCAGCGGAAGCTCGTTGAACCAGCGCAGGCCCCTGGCGGACATGGGCACCGTGCCGGCGGCGGCGCGCTTGAGCCAGCGGCCGCTGACGACGAAATGGACCAGCAGCAGGACGACCAGCGCGATCTTGGCATGCAGCCAGCCGCCGAGGATGCCGAAGTGGAAGGCCAGCGCGAGACCCAGCACGAACGCGAGGCCGAACATGACGTGGCCGAACCGGTACAGCCTGCGCCCCATCAGCACCAGCCGGTCGCGCACCGCCGGCTGCTCGCCCGCCTCGACGATGTTGACCAGGATGCGCGGCAGGTAGAACACCGCCGCCATCCAGGCGATCACGAAGATGAGGTGGAAGGTCTTGGTCCAGAGATAGGCCATTGGAGCGCTCTTGGGGAGTGAGGCGCCCATTATGGGTGAGGCGGGAATCGGGAAGTGGGAATCGGGACTTGGAGGCCAACGAGTTCCCGAGACCCTACGTCCGGCTTAGGGCCCAGGGCCCAGGGCCCAGGGCCCGGAGCCCGGAGCCCGGAGCCCGGAGCCCAGGAGCGACTCACCCTCCAGGTCCCGATTCCCGGCTCCCCATTCCCGCTTTTCCAGGCCCCTACCCCAACACCCCGGCATGATGCCGCAGGTGATCCTCCACGAAGGTCTGGATGAACCAGTAGCTGTGGTCGTAGCCGGGATGGCGGCGGAGTTCGAGCGGTTGGCCGGCCTCGGCGCAGGCGTCCTCCAGCAGTTCGGGGCGCAGTTGCTCGGCCAGGAACTGGTCGGCCTCGCCCTGGTCGACGAGGATGGTGCCGTCGACGCGCCGGCCCTCGCGGATCAGCGAGACGGTGTCGTAGGTGGCCCAGGCCGCACGGTCCTCGCCGAGGTACTTCGGCAGCGCCTTTTCGCCCCACGGCACCTGCGACGGCGCCACGATCGGCGCGAAGGCCGAGACCGAGCGGTAGCGCTGCGGGTTCCTGAGCGCGATGGTCAGCGCACCGTGCCCGCCCATGGAATGGCCGAAGATGCCGGTGCGCGCGGTGTCCACGGGGAAGTTCGCGGCGACGATGCCGGGCAGCTCGTCGACGATGTAGGAGTACATGTTGAAGCGCTCGGCGTAGGGCGCCTGGGTCGCGTCGAGGTAGAAGCCCGCGCCCTCGCCGAAGTCGTAGGCGTCGGTGATGCCCTCGATGCCGGTGCTGCGCGGGCTGGTGTCCGGCGCCACCAGGACCAGGCCCAGCTCCGCCGCGACGCGCTGCGCGCCGGCCTTGATGGTGAAGGTCTCCGGCGTGCAGGTCAGGCCCGCCAGGTAGTACAGCACCGGGCACGCCCGCTCGGCGACCGCCGGGGGCTGGTAGACCGCGAAGGTCATCTCGCCGCGCGTGGCGGTGGAGGTGTGCCGGTAGGTGCCCTGGATGCCGCCGAAGCAGCGCTGCTCGGACACGGTCTCGATGCTCATCGTGAAGCCTCCCGGATGTCGTGGATGCCGGCGCCGGCTCAGGTCGGGCGCGGCGCGAACATGATGATGGCCATGCCGGCGAGCGCGACCGCCGCGCCGAGCAGGTCCCAGTGCGTCGGCCGCACCCTGTCCACCTGCCACAGCCACAGCAGGGCGACGGCGACGTAGACGCCGCCGTAGGCCGCGTACACCCGGCCGCTCGCGGTCGGGTGCAGGCTCAGCAGCCACACGAAGAGCGCCAGCGCGCCGGCGGCCGGCAACAGCAGCCAGGCGCTGCGCCCCTCGCGCAGCCACAGGTACGGCAGGTAGCAGCCGACGATCTCGGCCAGCGCAGTCGCCATGAACAGCAGCAGCGTCCTCATGGCGACCGGGACGTCAGTACAGCACCACGGAGCGGATGGACTCGCCGGAGTGCATCAGGTCGAAGGCGCGGTTGATGTCCTCCAGCGGCATGGTGTGGGTGATCATCGGGTCGATCTCGATCTTGCCGTCCATGTACCAGTCGACGATGGTCGGCACGTCGGTGCGCCCGCGCGCGCCACCGAAGGCGGAGCCGCGCCAGTTGCGGCCGGTGACGAGCTGGAACGGACGGGTCGAGATCTCCTGCCCCGCGCCCGCCACGCCGATGATGACGGAGGTGCCCCAGCCCTTGTGCGCGCATTCCAGCGCCTGGCGCATCACCTTGGTGTTGCCGATGCACTCGAAGGTGTAGTCGGCGCCGCCCTTGGTCAGCGAGACCAGGTAGGGCACCAGGTCGCCCTCGACCTCGGCCGGGTTGACGAAGTGGGTCATGCCGAAGCGCTCGGCCATGGCCTTCTTCGCCGGGTTGAGATCGACGCCCACGATCATCGAGGCGCCCGCCAGACGCGCGCCCTGGATCACGTTGAGGCCGATGCCGCCGAGGCCGAACACCACCACCTTCGCGCCGACCTCCACCTTGGCAGTGAACACCACCGCGCCGATGCCGGTGGTCACGCCGCAGCCGATGTAGCAGACCTTGTCGAACGGTGCGTCCTCGCGGATCTTGGCGAGCGCGATCTCCGGGGCGACCGTGTACTGGGCGAAGGTCGAGGTGCCCATGTAGTGGTGGATCTTCTCCCCGCCGATGGAGAAGCGGCTGGTGCCGTCCGGCATCAGGCCGCGGCCCTGGGTCTCGCGGATCGCCTGGCAGAGGTTGGTCTTGGGATTGAGGCAGTACTCGCAGTGGCGGCACTCGGGCGTGTACAGCGGGATGACGTGGTCGCCCTTCTTCAGCGTGGTGACGCCGGGGCCGACGTCGACCACCACGCCCGCGCCCTCGTGGCCGAGGATCGCGGGGAACAGGCCCTCCGGGTCGTCGCCGGACAGGGTGAAGGCATCGGTGTGGCAGACGCCCGTGGCCTTCAGCTCGACCAGCACCTCGCCGACGCGCGGCCCTTCGAGGTCGACGGTCTCGATGGTGAGGGGGGCACCCGCTTTGTGGGCGACGGCGGCGCGGACCTGCATGGGCGGCTCCTTGGCTTTGGCTTGGTGAAAAGGCGGGTCAGGCTAGCGTCCGGACGCCGCAGGCGCGAGGCCGGCATATGTCCGGAACAGCCGATGAAGGCGCTTTCGGCAGCCGGTGGCGGGCGTGCCGGGCGTTCGATGTTGATGGTCCAGGGCGCGACGGCGCCTGCCTCGCCGTATCATGCCGCCCCCTTCGTGCACACCGCGTCCGTCACGCCATGCCCTACACCCCCATCGTCGGCACCCTCGGCTACGTGCTCTCGCCGGACCGCAGCCAGGTGCTGATGATCCACCGCAACGCGCGGCCCGAGGACGAGCACCTGGGCAAGTACAACGGCCTCGGCGGCAAGCTCGAGCGCGACGAGGACGTGGTGGCCGGCATGCGCCGCGAGATCATGGAGGAGGCCGGCATCGCCTGCACCGCCATGACCCTGCGCGGCACCATCAGCTGGCCCGGCTTCGGGCGCAACGGCGAGGACTGGCTGGGCTTCGTGTTCGTGATCACCGCCTTCGAGGGCACGCCCTACACCAGCAACGCCGAAGGCACCCTGGAGTGGAAGCCGCTCGACCGCATCATGGAGCTGCCGATGTGGGAAGGCGACCGCGAGTTCCTGCCGCTGGTGTTCGACGACGACCCGCGCGCCTTCCACGGCGTCATGCCCTACGCCAACGGGCGCATGCAGTCCTGGCACTACAGCCGGATCTGACGCCCGCCCCGGACGCGATGGCCTAGCCCTGGCGCGCCGGCACGTCCGGATCGCCCTTCGGCCCGGCCTCGTCCCCGGCGCCGATGCCCACGTCGCTCGACGCCGTCTCGTAGACCGTACGGTCGAGCAGGCCCTGTTCGCGCGCGACCAGCACCGGCACCAGCATCTGCCCGGTGACGTTGGTCATGGTGCGCATCATGTCGAGGATGCGGTCGATCGCGAGCAGCAGGCCCAGCCCCTCCAGCGGCAGCCCCGCCGCCGAGAGCACCACGGTCGCCATCACCACCGCCGTGCCCGGCACGCCGGCGGTGCCGAAGCTGCCGAGCACCGAGGCCAGCAGGATGGCGGCGTACTGGGCGAAGCTGAGCTCGATGCCGAAGTACTGGGCGATGAAGATCGACGCCAGCGTCGGATAGATCGCCCCGCAGCCGTCCATCTTGATGCTCGCGCCCAGCGGCACGGCGAATGCGGCGTAGTCGCGGTTGACGCCCAGGTTGTGGGTCACCGCGCGCAGCGCCACCGGCATGGAGGCGAAGCTCGACGAGCTCACGAAGGCCACCTGCATGCCGGGCGCGGCGCCGCGGAAGAACTTCAGCGGATTCAGCCCGTGCGCGAGCAGCAGGCCGCCGTACACCACGACGATGTGCAGCGCGCACGCCGCGTACAGGGCGATCACGAAGTTGCCCAGCGGCAGCAGGCGCTCGAAGCCGTAGGCGCCGACCAGGGCGGCGATCAGGCCGAAGGTGCCGATCGGCGTCACCTCGAGCACGAAGCGGGTGACCTGGATCATCACGTCGCTCGCCTGCCCGACCAGGCTCCGCAGCCCGGCGGCGCGCTCGCCCAGCTTCACCAGGGCGAAGCCGAGCAGGCCCGCGAAGAAGATCACCTGCAGGATCCGCCCCTCGGCCAGCGCCGCGAACGGATTGGTGGGCACCACGGCGAGCAGCACCTCGACCGGCGTCGGCACCTCGCGCGGCGCGTAGTCCGCGGCCATCGCCAGCGAGCCCGGCTCCACCCCGAGCCCCGGGTTGAAGACGTAGGCGACCGCCAGCCCGACGCCCACCGCCAGCACCGCCGTCGCCGCGAACCAGCCGAAGGTCCGTCCGCCGAGCGCCGCGATGGAGCGCTGCCCATGCAGCGAGGCGACCGCGTTGATGACCGCGAAGAACACCAGCGGCGTGGCGATCATGCGGATGAGGTTCACGTAGAGCGTGCCGAGCGGCTGGAACCAGGTCTCGGCGGCGGGACCGACCAGCCAGCCGACCAGGGCGCCGAGCACGAAGGCGCCCAGCACGCGCTGCCAGAAGGGAATGCGGAACCAGGCGGAGAGGAAACGGGGCATCGGGAATCCGGGCGGAACGACGGCCGCGGGCACGCCCGCCGGCCACACATGGCGCGCACCTTACTCCGTGCGGCCCGGTCGCACGATGGAGCCCGCGGTCGAGTGTGTTCCACGGGGGGCTCAAGAATTCCCCGGGGCGGCCGATAGGCACGTGCAGGGGATCCGGGGAGCGGACACACGAATGAGCGAAGCGGATTCGGCCGGCAATGCGATCAGCGACCGGGCGCGGATCGTCGCGCTCCTGCGCACCATGCTCGACCGCGGCTGCCTGCTCGACGCCCAGCTCGCGGGCGACGGCCGCTCCTTCCTCACCGCCGTGCTCGCGGCCGACGACGCGGGACTGGTGCTCGACACCAGCCCGGATGCCGCGCTCGACCGTCGCGTCGGCGCCGGCGCGCGCCTGTCCTGCCGCACGCGCCTGGACAGCGTGCCGGTCCGCTTCGACTGCGGGCCCTGCCGGCTGGGCGTGCACGAGGGCCGCGAGGCCTTCGTGGCGCCGCTGCCTGAGCTCGTCGTCGAACTGCAGCGGCGGGAGTTCTACCGCCTCGAACTTCCGCCCGCCGCGCCCCTCCAGTGCACGCTCGGCGGCCTGGAAGACGGCGGCGAGTTCGTGGCGACCGTGGTCGACCTCAGCGCCGGCGGCCTGGGGCTGCGGGTGCCGGCCGGGGATCCGCGCTTCCGTCCGGGGCTGGAGCTGGCGCGCTGCCGCATGGACCTGCCCGACGAGCCGGACCTGCGGTTCGGCCTGCGCATCGTCCGCCTGGCGCCCGCGACCTTCCGCGGCGCCGAAGTGCGCCTGGCCGGCTGCCAGTTCCAGCAGCCCGGCAACGGGCTGCAGCGCAGCCTCAACCGCTACGTCATGCGGCTGGAGCGCGAGCGCGCCGCACTGGCGCGGCGGATGCGCTGACCGCCGCCACGGCGGCCCGCAGCGGCGCCAGCAGGGCGGACGGACGGGTCCGCAGCACGCGGACCTCCGGCGTGCCGTGCCAGGCCGCCGCGCGCGCCACGGCCGTGGCGATGTCCTTCAGCAGCGCCGAGGACGCGCGCACGCCCTCCTCCAGCCACAGCCCGCGCACCTCGAACACGCCTTCGCTACGGTGCGCCTTGGCGTCGAGCCGCCCCACCAGCGCATCGCCGCGCAGGATCGGCAGGACGAAGTACCCGTAACGCCGCCTGGGTTCCGGCACGTAGCACTCGATGCGGTAGTCGAAGCCGAACAGCGCACGCGCGCGTTCCCTGTCCCAGACCACCGGATCGAAGGGCGAGAGCAGCGTCGTGTGCCGCGCCTTCAGCCGCCCGGCGGCGGCGGCCTCCAGCGCCCCGGCGTGCGCGGCATGCACGTAGCCGGGGTCCGGCCAGCCGTCCACCTCGACCCGCAGCAGGTGGCCCGCCTCGACCAACGGCGCCAGCTCCTCCGGGCCGACGCGCGGCGCGATGCGGAAGTAGTCCGCGATCCAGCGCGCCCGTGCGATGCCCAGCGCCTGCACGGAGCGCAGCACCACCTCGCGCCGCCGTGCCGCGGGATCGGGCACCGGCGGCTCCGGCAGCGCCCCGGCCCGGGCCAGCACCGTCTCGCGCAGCGCATAGACGCGCTGGAGGTTCTCGCGCCGCGCGACCATCAGCGCGCCCAGCGCGAACCAGGCTTCCAGCGCCTGCTTCTCGAGCTTCCAGTCCCACCAGCCCTGGGCCGCGCCGCCGCTGCGCTCGAAGTCGCTGGAGCGCGCTTCGCCGTGGCGGCGGACGTGGTCGAGCAGGGCGTGCATGGCCTGCGGATGCTCGGCGAGCATCCGCTCCGCCCGCCGCCGCGCCCAGTGCCGCGCGGGCTCGTCGCGCGCGCCGTGCAGGTGCAGGGTCTCGATCGGCGCGAAGCAGGCCTCGTGCGCCCAGGTCTCGAACAGCGCACCGCGGGCCAGGGCCTGGTCGAGCCATTCGCGCGGGTAGCCGCCGAGCCGCGAGAACAGCACCAGGTAGGGACTGCGCGCGACCACCTGGATGGTGTCGATCTGCAGCAGTTGCATCCGCCGCACCGCGTCCACCACGTCCTCCGGCCGCGCCCGGCGCCGCGGCGGCGCCGCGAGCCCCTGCGCGTGCAGGTGCAGCCGCCGGGCCTGGCGCGCCGCCAGCCGGAGCGCGCTCACCGCCCCACCCCCGCCCCTGCCCAGCGTGAGCGCGGGGCGAGGAAATCGTTTGGATTCCATATGTTGGCGGACGCTCAGGGACGGCGCGGCAGGATAGCGCCAGGTTTCCGGCTGCGCGCGCCCCCTCCCTCCGCGCCGTCCGAGGAGCCCGCACCACGGTGCGAACCGATGAGGTCTCTCTCCAGAGCCGGGCTGCCGCCCGGCTTTTTTTTCGCCCGGGGCCCGCAACTGCGACAATCGCCGCCCCTTTCCGGCGAGCGCCCATGGACAAGCAGTACGACCGCGCCTACTTCGACCGCTGGTACCGCGGCCGCGGCATCGGGGGCGGCCAGGCGCTCGCGCACAAGGTCGCCGCCGCCGTGGCCGTGGCCGAGTACCACCTCGGCCGCCCCATCCGCAGCGTGCTCGACGTCGGCTGCGGCGAAGGCGCGTGGCGCGCGCCCCTGCTCAAGCTCCGCCCCCGGGTCTCGTACCTGGGGCTGGATTCCAGCGAGTACGCCATCGCCCGCTACGGCCGCAGCCGCAACCTGCGGCCGGCCCGGTTCGGCGACATGGCCTGGCTGCGCCCCGGCCCGCCGGTGGACCTGCTGGTCTGCGCCGACGTCATGCACTACGTCCCGGACGCCGAGCTGCGGCGCGGCCTCTCCGGCTTCGCCGAACTGTGCAGCGGCATGGCCTTCCTGGAGGTCTACGGCGCGGACGACGCCATCGACGGCGACATGGAGGGCTTCATCCCCCGCCCCGCCGCCGTCTACCGCCGCGCCTTCGGGCGCGCGGGCTTCGCCTTCTGCGGCCCGCACTGCTGGCTCTCCCCCGCACGCCTGGGCGATGCGGCGGCGCTGGAGGTGGGCTAGAAGCCCAGCGCCGCACACGCACCTCCTCGTGCAGGCTTCCGCCCTCAATCCGCCTGCGGGCGGACCAGCAGGTGCTTGGCGAGCTGCGCGTGCAGCCAGCCGATGCCGCGGGCGACGTGCAGGGTGACGAACAGCAGCAGGAGGCCGACGCCGAGGGTGAGCGGGAACGTCCACAGCGGCAGTTCGACGAGTTCGAGCCCGCCGACCCAGACCTGCATGTCCAGCCCGAGCGCCCCCGCCAGCGGGGCCACGGCGATCGACAGCCCGACCGCCAGCAGCACGGTGAGGACGGTGAAGTAGACGACGCCCAGCGGCAGCATCAGCACCAGGTAGAGCAGGGTCGACCAGGTGCGGATGTCGGTGAACATCGCGCCGATGCGCGCGAGCAGCGGGCGGTCGCGCGCGGCGTACAGCGGCCGGCGCGGCATGCGTTCGCCGAGCATGGCCTCGACGATGCGGCCTTCCATCAGCGCCAGCACGCGCGTCGTGGCGAAGAACAGGATCACGAAGGGGATGCCGACGATCAGGATCGACAGCCCCGCCGAGAGCGCGAGGCCCGTCACCACCCAGGTGAAGTAGAAGACGCCGGTCGCCAGCGACAGCGCGAGGTAGAACAGCGCGCCGTAGGTGCGCGGCTCGACCGCGACGCCGAAGAAGCGCGCCAGCGCGCCGCGCGGCCGCGGCGCCGGCGGCGGGCGCAGCGCGCGCTGCACGGTGACTTCCTGGTCGCGGTAGATCTCGGCCACCTCCTCCGGCGCGCCGTAGCTCGATGCGATCTCGGCGATCACCTCGGCCGGCGGGCGCCCCGGCTGCTCCGCGAAGGCCGAGCGCAGGTATTCCTCGGCGTCGTAGAGCGCGTCCTGCACGAGCGCGGGATCGGCGTCGCGCAGCGCCGCGCGCAGCTGCGCGAGGTATTCCTCGATGGTGCGCGGCAGTGGGGTGGTCACGATGGCACTCCTTTGAGGACGGAATCGACGGACCGGCGCGTCGCGGTCCAGGTGGCGGCCCAGTCGCGCAGGACCGCGCGACCGGCCTCGGTGATGGCGTAGTAGCGACGCGGCGGCCCGCTGGCCGAGGGCTCCACGTGGCTGGAGAGCAGCCCCGCCTCGGCGAGGTTGCGCAGCACCGGGTAGAGCGCGCTCTGCTTGCCGGACAGCACCCCGCCGCTGCGCTCCAGCGACTTGGCGATCTGGTAGCCGTACATCGGCGCCTCCGCCGCGGCGAGCACCGCCAGCAGCACCAGGGACGTGGTGCCGGCGGCGAGCTCCTTCTCGAACTTGCGGCGGTGGGCGTCGAGGTCGGGCATGGTCCTGCTCCTTCGAACCTCACAATAGTGTTGACTTCGTACTAGTGCGCAGGCCGGAAGTCATGCCGCGCGCCTTGACGCCGCGTGGAGCGGCGCTCGCCCACGCTGCGGCTCCCGATGTCCCCCGGAGTTCCGCCCGATGCACACCGTCCGAATCCGCTTCACCGGCAGCGAAGAGGCCACCGCGACCCTCATGAGCACGCTGCTCGCGATCCCGGGCGTGGAGCATGTCGAGGAGGTCGACGACCTGATGCCGCACCTCGACGACGACGATTCCAGTTCGGCGGGCCTGGTCTCCGACGCCGGTGGCGGCGGCGCCGACCTGCACGCCATCGAGATCGAGGCGCCGAACGAGGAGGCGGTGCGCCGCATCCGCGAACTCGCCGAGGCGGTGGCCTTCGACATGGAGGCCGGGGTGGAGTTCGTGGACGAGTTCTGACGGGCAAGGCGCGCGTGGAGAGAAGCGGGGACGAGGACGGGCAGCCGCACCTCTCTCGTTTCTCACTCCTCATCTCCCGCTCCTCGCCGCAAAGCCCCCTCCCCAGCCCTCCCCCGCTGTCCGCGGGGGAGGGGGGTGGTGGGCTTGAGGAGTGAGTGGGGAGGAGTGAGGAACGCGTGCGGATGGTCGCGCCTCTCTCGTTTCTCACGCCTCCCCACGCACTTCTCGCCGCAAAAGCTCCTTCCCTCGCCTGCGGGGGAAGGCAGGGATGGGGGTGAGGCGCGCGCAGCGCGCTGCTTGAGGGGGTACATGGAGAAAAATGCGGACGAGCAGTCCCACCCCACTCGATTCTCACTCCTCATCTCCCGCTCCTCGCCAAGCGCCCCCTCCCCAACCCTCCCCCGCTGTCCGCGGGGGAGGGAGCTGGTGGGCTTGAGGAGTGAGTGGAGAGGAGTGAGGAACGCGTGCGGATGGTCGCGCTTGTCTCGTTTCTCACTCCTCCCCCGACTCACTTCCAGCCGAAAAGCACCTTCCCCCGCCTGCGGGGGAAGGCTGGGATGGGGGTGAGGCGCGCGCAGCGCGCTGCTTGAGGGGGGGCATGGAGAAAAATGCGGACGAGCAGTCGCACCCCACTCGTTTCTCACTTCTCATCTCTCACTCCTCGCCTGAAGCTCCCATGGCGCGTCCGGCTGTGCGGGACTAGAGTCGCCCGCGTCCGCGGCCGCGGACGTTCCGGGGAGAAACCGCATGTCCATCCGTACCGGCACGCTCGCCGTGCTCGCCGCCCTGCTCGCCCTGCCCTCGGCACGCGCCGGGGAGGCGCCGCCGACCACCGCGTCGGTCCTGGAGACTTCGACGGCGGACGACTGGCGGCGCCCGGATCCGGCCGACACGCTCTACCTCGATCTCGCCGGCGGCCGCGTGGTGATCGAGCTGGCCCCGGGCTTCGCCCCCGCGCACGTGGAGAACGTCCGTACGCTGGCGCGGGAGGGCTTCTGGGACGGCCTGTCGATCAACCGCGTACAGGACAACTACGTGGCGCAGTGGGGCGATGCGGCGGCAGGCGAGGCCGGCGCGCGCGGGCTGGGCGGCGCGCGGACGCGGCTCCCGGCGGAGTTCGAGCGCGACGCCGACGGCCTGCACCTCGCCGCCCTGGCCGAGGGCGACGTCTACGCGCCCGAGGTCGGCTGGGCCGAGGGCTTTCCCGTCGCGCGCGACCCGGCGCGGGGGCGCGCGTGGCTGGCGCACTGCTACGGGATGGTCGGCGCCGGCCGCGGCATGGCCGCCGACAGCAGCACCGGCGCGGAGCTCTATGCCGTCATCGGCCACGCGCCGCGCCACCTCGACCGCAACATCACCCTGGTCGGCCGGGTGATCCGCGGCATCGAGCACCTGTCCGCCCTGCCGCGCGGCACCGGGCCGCTGGGCTTCTACACCGAGGCGGTGCAGCGCGTGCGCATCGAGCGCGTGCGGCTGGCCGCGGACCTGCCCGAGGACGAGCGCGAGGCCATCGAGATCCTGCGCACGGACACGCCCACCTTCCGGCGACTGGTCGAGGCCCGCCGCAACCGCCACGAGGACTGGTTCATCGACCCCGTCGGCCGGGTCGAGCTGTGCAACGTGCCGCTGCCGGTGCGCGAGGCCGCGCGGTAGGCGGGCGCCTCAGCCGGCCCCGCGCCGCGGCGGCGCGTCGTCCGCGTCCGCCTCGGCCTCCAGCTCGCGCCGCCGTGCGGCGAGTTCGCGGTCGAGCGCCTCGCGCCGCTCGCGCTCCCGGCCCATGCGCGCCTCCCATTCCTCGCGCACCTTCGGCTCCCAGGCCAGGTCGCCGATGGCGTCGAAGGCGTTGACCACGTCGAACACGTCGCCCATCGGCGCCTCCGCGACCTGCGCGATCTCGTGCAGGCGCCGCGGCTGCGCCATCGCCGCGACGATGCGCGCGTGGTGCGGGTAGTCGTCCTCGATGTCGAGCGGGCGCGTGATCCAGAAGGTGCCGGCGCGATCGAAGTGCGGATCGAGGTTGCCGCCCGAGGCGACGAGGCGGTCCATCCACAGCAGGCGCCGCCACGGCCGCAGGCGGCCGGAGGCATGCAGCGCCTCGATCTCGGCGCTGGACAGCGGATGCCAGTCCGCCCGCCGCAGCGGCTGGATGCAGTAGAGCTCGAGGTCCGGCAGCGGCACCGGAGCGTCGTAGGCCTCGCGCTTGGGGTCGATCACCAGCGGCGGGAGGCCGGCCAGCTGGATGCGCGACGGGCCGCGCACCACCGGCAGCAGCAGGTAGTCGCGCAACGGCCAGCTTCCCTCGTCCTGCGCGCGGCGATGCAGCCGCGGCGAGACGTTGGGCGCCTCGCCCGCGGGCGCGCCCAGCGGGTCGCGGTCCTCCGCGCGCGCGGCGGCGCGGGCACTGGTCTCGGCGACGTACTCGACCTCGGTCCCGCTGTCGAGCGCGCCGGGCACCAGGGCGTGCACCGTCTGCTCGAAGGGATCGCGCCGGAACAGCACGTCGGGATCGGGCACCGCGTCGTCGGCGGGGACCGGCTCGACGAGGCGCGCGTCCGGCACGGCCGAGAGCAGCTCGGGATCGATCTGGAAGTCCTCGCCGATGTCGGTGACGAAGAAGTCGATGCCGTGGGAGATCAGCGGCACCGGCGCGACGGTGCCGCCGGAGGGCTCGAAGCCCGCCAGCAGGTCGTGGACCTCGTCCTCGCGCAGCGGCAGGCGCAGCGTCCGGCCGAACGGCTCCGGTCCGTCCGCGCGCCGCACCGCGACGCAGGGCACGCCGCGCTCGAAGGCGCGCTGCTGCGCGGCGTCGCCGGCGACGCTGCCGGGATCCACCAGCACCATGTCGGCGCGCGCCTCGGGGCCCAGGGTCCAGCGCTCCGGGAGGCGCCGGGCGAGCTTCCGGAGGATCAGCCGCAGGTGGGCGACCTCCTCGTCGCTGACGCCGATGTAGTCGATGATGCGCTCTACTGCCATGCCCGCGATGGGTTCCCGGTCCTCACGTCGATTCTAGTTCCTGCATCGCGGGGGCCGGCGTGCAGGCGCGCGGCTCCGTTCATCTCCGCGCGGCACGTTAGTCTGTCGCGCATGCAACGCACCCCGAACGCACCGCCCCGCCCCTTCGACGGGCTCGATCCGCAGACGCTCGTCGACGCGGTGGAGGCGCTGGGGCTCGAATGCGACGGCCGCATCCTCGCCCTCAACAGCTACGAGAACCGGGTCTACCGGGTCGGTCTGGAGGACGCGGCACCGGTCGTCGCCAAGTTCTATCGGCCGCAGCGCTGGAAGCTTGAGGCCATCCTCGAGGAGCACGCCTTCGCGGCGGAGCTGCGCGCGGCGGATCTCTCGGTGGTCGCGCCGCTGGCGATCGGCGGGCGGACGCTGCACGAGCACGCCGGCTTCCGCTTCGCGCTGTTCCCGATGCAGGGCGGCCACGCGCCGGAGCTGTCCGGCGAGCACACCCTGGCGACGCTCGGGCGCAGCCTGGGACGCCTCCATCTCGTCGGCGAGGCCGGCGTCTTCCGCCACCGCGAGCGCTTCGACCTCGCGGCGCGGGCCGAGGCCGCCGCCGACACCCTGCTGGACGACGGCTGGCTCCCGCCGCACCTGGTCCCGCGCATGCTCGACGTCTGCGACGACCTGCTCGCCGTCATCGAGACGGCGCAGGCGGATGCGGGCGAGACCGCGATCCTGCGCCTGCACGGCGACTGTCATCCCGCCAACCTGCTGTGGCGCGACGGCACCGCGCACTTCGTCGATCTCGACGACGCCGCCAGCGGCGCCGCGGTGCACGACCTCTGGATGCTGCTGTCGGGCAGCCGCGCCGAGCAGACCCGCCAGTTGCAGGTCCTGCTGGAGGGCTACGAGACCTTCCGGCGCTTCGACCGCGCCGAGCTGCACCTGGTCGGCGCAGCGCGCGCGGTGCGCCTGCTGCACCACAACGCCTGGATCGCCCGGCGCTGGCGCGACCCGGCCTTCCCCGCCGCCTTCGCGGACTTCGAGCAGCAGCGCCACTGGGAGGACTTCCTCGACCAGCTCGCCGACCTCACCGAGGCCGCCGCGGCCCCGCCGCTGCGCCCCTGACCCGTGGAGGCGCGGGTTTCACGCGCCGGCCACGACGATTCCCGCTCCACCGCTTGCCGCCACCCGCCATGGTCTTCCGCATCTCCATCCTCCTGCTGGGCGCCCTGGTCGCCCTGGGCATCCTGCTGCCGTCCACCCTCGACGCCATCGCGCAGGGGATGCTGGCCGGCGTCCTCAGCCACGCCGGGTGGCTGTTCCTGATGATCGTCGCGCTGATCGTGGTGTTCCTGCTGTACCTCGCGTTCGGGCGCTTCGGCTCGCTGCGCATCGGCGGCGAGGACGCGGAGCCCGAGTTCTCCAGCACGACGTGGCTGGCGATGCTGTTCGCCGCCGGCATGGGCATCGGCCTGGTGTTCTGGGGCGCGGCCGAGCCGATCGACCACCTGCTGGATCCGCCGGAGGGGCTGGAGGCGGGCGGCTTCCCGGCCGCGCGCGCGGCGATGCGCTACAGCTTCTTCCACTGGGGCCTGCATCCCTGGGCGATCTACGCGCTGATGGGGCTGGCCATCGCCTGGTTCCGCTACAACCGCGGTGCGCGCGGGCAGATCAGCGAACTGCTCGAACCGCTGGTCGGCCGCCATGCGAACGGGGTGTTCGGCGGCGCGGTGAACACCATCGCCGTGGTCGCCACCGCGGTCGGCGTGGCCACCACGCTCGGCTTCGGCGCCATGCAGATCTCCGCGGGCCTCGGCCGCGTGTTCGGCCTGCCGACGGGCTTCACGCTGCAGCTGATCGTGATCGCGGTCGCCTTCGTGCTCTACATGCTGTCCTCGGTCAGCGGCCTCCACCGCGGCATCAAGTGGCTCTCCAGCGCCAACCTGGTGATCGCGGCCGTGCTGGCGCTGGCGGTGTTCGCACTGGGCCCGACCGGCTTCATCCTCGACACCTTCACCACCACGCTGGGCGGCTACATCAACACCCTCCCCGACATGAGCCTGCGCATGTCGCCGTACTCCGGCGCGGGCTGGGTGGGCGAATGGACGGTGTTCTTCTGGGCGTGGTGGATCGCCTGGGCGCCCTTCGTCGGCGCCTTCATCGCACGCATCTCTGTCGGGCGCACCGTGCGGGAGTTCGTGGTGGGCGTGGTGCTGCTGCCGACCCTGGTCGGCTTCATGTGGTTCTCGGTGTTCGGCGGCGCCGGCCTCTTCATGGAGCTGGGCGGCCACGCCGACCTCGGGGGCGCGCTTGCGGTGGGCCGCGAGCAGGTGCTCTTCAGCCTGTTCGACGCCCTACCCCTCGGCAGCCTGCTCTCGGTGCTGGCGATCCTGCTGCTGGTGAGCTTCTTCGTGACCTCGGCCGACTCGGCGACCCTGGTGCTGGCGAGCATGTCCTCGGGGGGCGATCCGGACCCGCGGCTCCGCCGCCGCGTGGTCTGGGGCGTCCTCCAGGCCCTGGTCGCAGCCGCGCTGCTCGCGGCCGGCGGCCTCGACGCGCTGCAGGCGATGGTCACCATCGCGGCGCTGCCCTTCGTGCTCCTGCTCGCTGCGGTGGCGGTCTCCCTGCACCGGGCGCTGGCATCGGAGGAGCTCGAACGCGAACGCCGGGCGCGCGCCTTCCGCGACGCCATGCGGCGCTGGCTCGCGCGCGAAGCCGCCCAGGCCGAACAGGAGGCGCGCGCGGCGCGGGAGGCGGGCGACCGCCAGTAGCCTGCACGCGCCGCGCCCGCAGGCCGGAAAAGAACGCGGCGCACCCGCAAGGGTGCGCCGCGCCGGTGTCGAGCGGAGCGGGACGGACGCGCGGTCAGTTGCGCGCCTGGGCCGTGTCCACGCGCAGGCCCGAGGCCTCGACGGCGGTCACGCCCTCGATGTCGCGGGCGATCTCCTGCGCACGGCTGACCTGCATCTGGCTCTCGACGTCGCCGCTCAGGTGCACCACGCCGTTGACGGTCTCGACGCTGATGTCGAGGCCCGAGACGTCGCCGTCGGCCAGCAGGCTGGACTTCACCTTGGTGGTGATCCAGGTGTCGTTGACGGGCTGGTCGGACGCGCCGGCGCGGCGGTCGTCGCCGGCCATCGCGGTGCGGTCCGCGTTGCGACGGTCGTCGGCATCGTGGGCGCGGTCGCGGCCCATGTCGTTGCTGGTGCCGCGGGCGGAGGCGACGTCCACGCGCAGGCCGGAGGCGTCGACGTTGGTGACGCCCTCGATGCCGCGCGCGATCTCGGTGGCGCGCTCGATCTGCATGCGGTCCTCGACGGCACCGCTCAGGTGCACCACGCCGTTGACGGTCTGCACGTTGACGTCCATGCCGGCGACGTCGCCGTCGGCCAGCAGGCTCGACTTCACCTTGGTGGTGATCCAGGTATCGGCGACCGGCTGGTCGGACTCGCCGCGCATGGCGCTGCGGTCGTCGTCGTGATCCTGGCCGGCGCCCTGGCCCTGGGTGTTGCGGTTGCGGTTGGTCTCCGACTCCGTCGCACGGCCGCCGTCGCCGCCCATGGTGTCGCGGTTGGTCGGGGAACCGTGGGCGTCGCGGGTCGTGGTGTCGCCGTGGGCGCCGGTGGTGCCGGTCGTGCCGCGGGTGCCCGTGCCCTGCGTACCGGTCGCGCCCTGCGTGCCGGTCGTCCCGGTCGTGCCCTGCGTGCGGGTCGTGCCGGTGGTCCCCGCCGTGCCCTGGGTTCCGGTCGCGCCGGTCGTGCCCTGGGTGCCGGTGGTGCCCTGCGTGCCCTGCTGGCGGTCGCCGTAGGTGTTGGTCTGGCCGGACTGCTGGCCGACCTGCCCGGTCTGGCTGGTCTGGCCGACCTGCTGCCCGGTGGTGCGGGCATCGCTGGTGCCCGTGGTGTTGGTGGTGCCGGTCGTGCCGGTGGTCTGCGCGAGCGCGTTGCCGGCGAATGCGGTGCCGAAGGCCAGCGCGGTGGCGAGCGCAGTTCGGGTGAACGTCTTGGTAGCCATTTCGGTACTCTCCTGGAGGATCGGTGGCCGGGCCAGAACGGCCCGAGCGGTGCGCGCAGTCTCCGGATCGCGCCGTGCCGCACGAGTGAACCGCGCGGGATGTCGAAGTGAAAATGCAGACGGCGTTCATGCCGGCGAAGGCGAGGTGGTGGTCGCGTGGCAGCGGGACGCGGCCTGCGTTGCGGCGCCCCGTCGCGGCGCTGGTCCTGGGCCTCGCCGCGGCCGTGCCGGCGCATGCCGCCGACTGCGAGGCGTCGCTCCTGCGCGAACTCGGCTGGCGCATCGAGGAACGCCCGCAACCGCTGGCGACCATCGCCGGCGGCCTTCCCTGCGCGCGCGCCGACCTCGCAGAAGCGCAGGCCGCCGGCGACCTGCGCATCGTGCTGCCGGCCGGGAGCGATCCTGCCCTGCGGGCACGCACGCTGCGCGCGGCGCTGGCGGATCCCGCGACGCGCTGCGCCTACGGTTTCCTTCTGGGCGACGCCACGCGCCGCGCCGCGGAACGCCTGCAGGCCAATCCCGGCTACCGCTTCTCGGCCCTGCAACTGGGCTGGATCGGCTTCGGCGCGGGCGGCGCCCGCAGCCAGGGCTGGGAGCGCACCCGCAGTTTCGGGCGACGCTACCAGCCGTCCGGCTCGCACCTCGCGGCCATCGAGACCTTCTACAGCGGCCGCGTGCGCAGCGAGTGCGGCGTCGGCCGCCAGGTCGCGCAGTTGGCGACCCTGGCCGAGCTGTTCGGCCCCGCCTTCGAGACCGAGTTCACCGCGGGCGAGCTCAGCATCGGCACCTTCGTCAGCCTGCACGACAGCGACAGCGTGCTGCTGGGCCGCGCCGCGGGCGACGTGCTGGGCGACGCCAAGGCGCGCCGCGCCGCCGCGCTCGGCCCGCAGGCGCTGGTGGGGCTGCCCGGCTTCGTCGAGCACGTGTTCGACCGCGACAGCCTCGACGACATCAACAACCAGGCCGAGAACTTCGTCGTCACCGCGGTCGCCCCGGAGGCGGCCGCGGCGCTGCGCCGGCACGGCGGCTTCGAGCACTACGACCGCATCAACCGCGAGGTCTGGCGCCTGGCGCAGGACCTCGCGCCGCCGGGCCGGCGTGGCTTCGAGCGCCTGCTGTACGAACGCGACCCGCGGCTGCGCGCCGGCCTGGACGCCGAGGCGGCGGCGGTCGTCGCGCGCATCGACGCGCTCCTCGACGATCCCTTCTACCGCGGCTTCGAGATCTACGTGCATCCGATGGGCATCCGGCCGATCGGCTACCACATCGTGCGCCTGCTCGACCGCAACCCGCGCACGCCCTACGCGACGGAACTCGTCCTGCACAACATGCACACGACGCTGTTCCGGCGCTGGATGGCGTGGCGCCTGCGCACCTGCGGCATGGCGGAGGACGCCGCCGTGCGGCTCGCCGCCGAGGCCATCCCGCACAGCGGCAGGACCGGCTTCGGTCCCGCGCCGGCGCCCGCCCCCGCTCCGGCAGGCGGTGCTGCGGTGCAGTAAAATGGCCGGATTCCGCCGCCGGCCACGTGCATGCTCTATACCCTTCACGAACTGCAGCGCGCGCTCTGGAGCCCCGTGACCTACTGGTCCGAGGCCTGCGCGAACATGTTCTCCGAGCGTTCGAGCTGGCTGGCGCAGCTGCCCGGCGCCTCGCGCGTCGCCGCCGGCTGCGAACTGCTCTACCGCATCGGCAAGGACTACGAGAAGCCGGAGTTCGACATCCACCAGGTGCGCGCGCACGGCCACGACGTGGCGGTGCTCCAGCAGACCGTGCTGGAGAAGCCGTTCTGCCGCCTGCTGCGCTTCAAGCGCTACGGCGACGCCCCGGAGTGCATCGAGGCGCTGAAGCAGGATCCGGTGGTGCTGGTGGTGGCGCCGCTGTCCGGCCACCACGCCACCCTGCTGCGCGACACCGTGCGCACCCTGCTGGCCGACCACAAGGTCTACATCACCGACTGGATCGACGCCCGCATGGTGCCGGTCGAGTCGGGCGGCTTCGGCCTGGCCGACTACGTGGCCTACGTGCGCGAGTTCATCCGCCACCTCGGCGCGCGCGACGTGCACGTGATCAGCGTCTGCCAGCCCACGGTGCCCGTGCTCGCGGCGGTCTCGCTGATGGCCTCGGCCGGCGAGCCGACCCCGCGCAGCCTGACCATGATGGGCGGCCCCATCGATCCCCGCCGCAGCCCGACCCAGGTCAACACGCTGGCGACGACCAAGCCGCTGTCCTGGTTCGAGAACAACGTCATCCACGAGGTGCCGCCGAACTACCCGGGACGCGGCCGCAGCGTCTACCCCGGTTTCCTGCAGCACGCCGGGTTCATCGCGATGAACCCCGACCGCCACTTCGAGTCGCACTGGGACTTCTACCTGGACCTCGTGCGCGGCGACCTCGACGACGCCGAGTCGCACCGCCGCTTCTACGACGAGTACAACGCGGTGCTCGACATGACCGCCGAGTACTACCTCGACACCATCGAGATCGTCTTCCAGAAGCACCTGCTGCCGCGCGGCGAGTGGGTCGTGGACGATGCGCCGGTGCGCCCGCAGGACATCCGCGACAGCGCGCTGCTGACCATCGAGGGCGAACTCGACGACATCTCCGGCCTCGGCCAGACCCGCGCCGCGCACGACCTGTGCAGCGGCATCCCGGAGACGCGCAGGGCGCACTTCGAGGCCGAGGGCGCCGGCCACTACGGCATCTTCAGCGGCCGCCGCTGGCGCGAGCAGGTCTACCCGCGCGTGCGCGCCTTCATTCGTGCGAGCGCCGACGGGGACGCCGCGGTCTCGCCGGCACCGGCGAAGGAGAAGGCGCCGCGCCGGCGCCGCACCGGCCGCTGACCGCGCCGCCGCGCGTCACGGACCCAGCGGGGGCGCGGCCCCCTCGCCGGCCGCCCCGCGCAGCGCGGTGGCGCCATCGGGCATCGGCACCGCCTCCACCACGCGGTTGCGCCCGGCGCGCTTGGCGCCGTACATCGCGTCGTCGGCCATGCGCAGCAGCTGCGCGACCGAGCCGTCGCTGTCGCCGAGGTGCGCCAGTCCCGCGCTGATGGTGACTTCGAGATCCGGGCAGCCCAGGGCGGGGCCCACCGCCGCCATGCGCCCGCGCAGCGCTTCCAGCCGCTGCCGCGCGGCCGCGGGCGGCGCGCCCGGCATCACCACGAGGAACTCCTCGCCGCCCATGCGCGCGATGCGGTCGCTGGCGCGGATGCCGTCGCGCAGGCGGTGGGCCACCTCCACCAGCACGCGGTCGCCGATCTCGTGGCCGTAGCCGTCGTTGATGTGCTTGAAGTGGTCGACGTCGAGGAAGGCGATCGCCAGCGGCGCGCCGCCGTCCCGGGCCGCGTCGAGCATGCCCGGCAGCTCGCGCAGCGCCGCCCGGCGGTTGGCCAGCCCGGTCAGCGCATCGGTGTCGGCCAGCACCTGCATGGCGTCGCGCTGCCGGCGCAGGCTGCCGAGGCGCAACTGCAGGTTGAGCACCGCGATCGTCAGGCAAAGCGTGCCGGCCAGCATCATGGCCTCGACCTTGTAGCGCAGCGCCGCCGGAGGGCCGGCCACGCTCGCCACCGCCAGCAGCAGGAAGGGCAGCGCGCAGGCGAGCGCGCTCACCGCCCGGTAGCGCCCGCGCGCGATCGAGACCACCGCCACCGCCGCGGCGGCCAGGCAGGCGAGCAGGAGGAAGGCCTCCGCCCCGAGCGCCACCGCGGGCAGGGCCGCATGCGGCAGCAGCAGCACGGCCACGGTCGCCACGAGCAGCACAGCCCAGGCGGTCGCGCCGGTGAGCGCGCGGGCGCGCGGCCACAGGTGTTCCAGGCCGCTCAGCTTGGCCAGCACGTGCAGCACACCGTAGACGATCGGCAGCGACAGCGAGACCAGCAGCCACGGTTCCAGCCCGGCCATCTCGAACCACGGCCGCGGATAGCCGGTGAGCCCGCACAGCAGCGCCAGCCAGAACGCGAACACCAGCGCGAAGCCGGCGTAGGCCAGGAAGGCGCGTTCGCGCGAGCCGACGAAGGTCAGGAACGCCGAGAAGGCCAGCGACACGATGATCGCGATGCAGGCGACGCGGATGGCGAAGCGCATGCTGTCGGCACCCTGCACCTGCGCCGGCACGCCGATGTGGACGTTGGGTGGCCACGCCCGCAGCACCGGCGGCGCGAAGCTCACCCGCACCGGCGCGGTGTCGCCCTCGGGCGGGGTCAGCACGGTCCCGACGCCGGCGGTGAAGCGCGAATCGAGCGTGCGCGCGTCGCGCAGGATGCCGCAGACGCGGCGGTCGCCGTGCTCGATCACCACCGCCGAGTGGGCCACGTTGAGCACGTTGACCGCCTGCGGGGCGCCGCTCCAGCCGCTGGGCGGCGCGGGGATCAGCACCTCCTGCCGCGGGCCGTCGCGGTAGGTCTCCTCGCACTGCGCGGGGATCTGGCGCGCCTGCGCCGGCTCGCCGACGAGGAGGTAGGGCACCTGCGCGGCGGTCGGCCCGGCGCAGACCGCGGTGCAGAGGAGCACCCACAGCGCCCGACCCCACATCCGCGACCGGCGCACGGACGGCTCCCCTACCGCCTCGGGCGACGCGGGCGGGACGGGACGGAACGGCAGCCCGTCCGGCGCGAGGGCGGCGGCGTCCTCACCGGCGCGACTTCGCCTGCGGGCGCTGCGGCCCGCGCGGGCGCGCCGCGCGCGCCCCGGAGGCCGGCTCCGACAGCCGGCTGATGCGGAGCTGCTGGCCGGAGACCCAGACCTTCTTCAGGTGCGCCATGAGCTCCCGTGGCATGCCCTCGGGGAGATCGACGATGCTGTGGTCGTCCTGGATGTCGATGCGCCCGATGTGGCGGGCGTCGAGCCCGGCTTCGTTCGCGATGGCCCCGACGATGTTCGCCGGCTTCACGCCGTGCGCGTGGCCGACCTCGATGCGGAAGCGCTCCATGCCGTACTCGCTGGGCGGACGCGGCGCGTCGTGCCGCGGCGCGCGCGCGGGCGCGGCCGCCGTCGCCGACTCCGGATGCGCGCGCTCGGGACGCTCCACGCGCTCCGGATGTTCCGCCCGCTCGGGGCGTTCCACGCGCTCGGGGCGTTCCGCGCGCTGCGGTCGTTCGGCACGCGCGGCGGGCGCCGGCCGTTCGCGCGGGCTGCGTTCGCCCGAGCCGGCCTCGCGGCCGTAGGGACCGGCGCCGCCGCGGAAGGTCCGCTCGCCGCGCTCGGGCACGGCGTCCGGGTCCAGCAGCAGGGGCGTGCGGCCCTGGGCCAGCTTGGCCAGCGCCGCCGCGATGTCGGCGGCGGGCACGTTGTGCTCGCGCTCGTAGCGGTCGATCAGCCCGCGGAACAGTTCCAGCCCGCCCTCGGCGAGCGCCCCGGTGATGCGGTCGAGGAAGCGCGCCACGCGCTGGTCGTTGACCAGCTCGATCGTGGGCAGCTCCATCGGCGTGATCGGCTGCCGGGTGGCGCGCTCGATCGCGCGCAGCATGCCGCGCTCGCGCGGGGTGACGAACAGGATCGCCTCGCCGCTGCGCCCGGCGCGCCCGGTGCGCCCGATGCGGTGCACGTAGCTCTCGGTGTCGTAGGGGATGTCGTAGTTCAGCACGTGGCTGATGCGCTCCACGTCCAGGCCGCGCGCCGCCACGTCCGTGGCGACCAGGATGTCGAGCACGCCCGCCTTGAGCTGGGCCACCGTCTTCTCGCGCTGCGCCTGCTGCACGTCGCCGTGGATGGCTGCTGCCGCGAAGCCGCGGGCCAGCAGCTTCTGCGCGAGCTCCTCGCAGCCGGTCTTGGTGCGCGCGAACACGATCATCGCGTCGAAGGGTTCGGCCTCGAGGATGCGCGCCACCGCATCGAGCTTCTGCACGCCCGAGACCAGCCAGTAGCGCTGGCGGATGTTGGCCGCGGTGGTGGTCCTGGCCTGGATGGTGACCTGCTCCGGATCGCGCAGGTAGGTCTGGGCGATGCGCCGGATCTGCGGCGGCATGGTCGCCGAGAACAGGGCGACCTGGCGCTCCGGCGGGGTCTTCTTGAGCACGGTCTCGACGTCGTCGATGAAGCCCATGCGCAGCATCTCGTCGGCCTCGTCGAGCACCAGGGTGCTCAGCCCGGAGAGGTCCAGCGAGCCGCGTTCGAGATGGTCGATCACGCGGCCCGGGGTGCCGACGACGACGTGCACGCCGCGGCGCAGCGCCGCCAGCTGCGGCGTGTAGCTCTGGCCGCCGTAGATCGGCAGCACGTGGAAGCCGGGGATGTGGGTGGCGTAGCGCTGGAAGGCCTCGGCGACCTGGATCGCCAGCTCGCGGGTCGGCGCGAGCACCAGCGCCTGCGGCCGGCCGGCCTCGGCGCGCAGGCGCGAGAGCACCGGCAGCGCGAAGGCCGCGGTCTTGCCGGTGCCGGTCTGGGCCTGGCCCAGCACGTCGCGCCCGGCCAGCAGCGGCGGGATGGTCGCGGCCTGGATGGGCGAGGGCGTTTCGTAGCCGACGTCGGCGAGCGCGGCCAGGAGGGCGGGCGACAGGGCGAGATCGGAAAAACGGAGAGACACCGCGGTATCCGCGGTGGGCGTTGTCGGGGCAGGCATCGGATCGGCTCCACGACCGAGCGGCCGCGTACTGGGATTGGCCGCTCATGATGCCGGAAGCCGGATAAAGGCGTCATGTACGGGGTCGTCCGGCGCCGCCGGACGGGCGCCCTGACCGCCACGCGGCCGTCCCCGCCGCGCGCCCTGCCCGCGCGGCGGCCGATCGGCGACACTGCGCCCCCTCCATCGTCCGCCGCCCGTCCGCATGCCGCTCGCACCCGCCACGCGCGCCCAGCTCCAGATCCACACCTGCGTCCTGCTGTGGGGCTTCACGGCCATCCTCGGCAAGCTGATCACCCTGGCCGCGCTGCCGCTGGTGTGGTGGCGCATGCTGCTGGTGGTGGCTGCGCTGGCCCTGGTGCCGCGCGTGTGGCGGGGCCTGCGCGCCCTGCCCTGGCGGCTCGTCGGCGCCTACGCCGGCGTCGGCGTGCTGGTGGCCCTGCACTGGCTGACCTTCTACGGCGCCATCAAGCTCGCCAACGCCTCGGTGGCGGCCACCTGCATCGCGCTGGCCACGGCGTTCACGGCGGTGGTGGAGCCGGTGCTGGCGCGGCGCCGGTTCTCGCGGCGCGAACTCGCCCTCGGCCTCGGCGTGCTGCCCGGGGTGGCGCTGGTCGTGGGCGGCGTCTCGGTGGACATGCGCGTGGGCATCGCCGTCGGCGCGCTCTCCGCCCTGCTCGTGGCGCTGTTCGGCTCGCTCAACAAGCGCCTGGTCGAGCACGCCGACCCGCTGACGGTCACCGCCGTCGAACTCGGTGCCGGCACCCTGGCCCTGACCCTGCTCGCGCCGCTGATGCCCTTGATATTCCCGGCCTTCGCCGGCGCGCTGTTCGCGCTTCCCGATGCGCGCGACGCGGTCCTGATCGTGGTGCTCTCGCTGGCCTGCACCCTGCTGCCCTTCGCGCTGTCCCTGGTCGCACTGCGGCACATGACCGCCTTCGCGGCCCAGCTCGCGGTGAACCTGGAGCCGGTCTACGCCATCGTCCTGGCCATCCTGCTGCTCGGCGAGCAGCACGAGCTCAGCCTGCAGTTCTACCTCGGCGTGGCGGTCATCCTCGCCGCGGTGCTGGTGCATCCGCTCATCAGCCGGCCGCGCCGGCTGGACGCGCCGGAGCTGCTCGCCACCGCCGAGGCCAAGGACGTGGGGCGCTGACGCCCCGACACCTTCATCCGGGCCTGCCGCGCCGCCGCCGAGACTCCCCCGCCATGGACACCCGCCCCGCCGACCTCTTCGCCAGCGCCGCGCCCGCGGCCGCCCGCCGCATCCGCGTGGGCATCGGCGGCTGGACCTTCGCCCCCTGGCGCGACAACTTCTATCCGAAGGGCCTGGTGCAGCGGCGCGAACTGGAATACGCCAGCCGCCGGCTGAGCGCGATCGAGATCAACGGCACCTTCCACGGGCCGCAGAAGCCCGAGACCTTCGCGCGCTGGGCGAGCGACGTGCCGGACGGCTTCGTGTTCGCGCTGAAGGCACCCAAGGCGGTGGTCGGCCGCAGCCGCTGGGCGCCGGCCGCGGACGCCGCGGCGCGCTTCCTCGCCGGCGGGCCCGCCGAGCTGGGCGACCGCCTCGGCCCCGTCCTCTGGCAGTTCCAGGCCGGGCACCGCTTCGACCCGGACGACCTCGACGGCTTCCTCGCCGCCCTGCCGCGCACGACCGGCGGCCTGCCCCTGCGCCACGTGCTGGAAGTGCGGCACCCGAGCTTCGCCTGCGCCGACTACCTCGCGCTCGCGCGCCGCCACGGCGTGGCGACGGTGTACACCGACGCCGCGGCGTTCCCGAACATCGCCGACCTCACCGCGGACTTCGCCTACGCGCGGCTGATGCGCAGCCGGGAGCACGAAGCGCTCGGCTACACGGCCGCCGAACTCGACGCCTGGACCGGACACGCCCGGACCTGGGCCGAGGGCGGAACGCCGGCCGGCCTGCCGAGGATCGGCGACGGAGACGCCGGCGCAGGCGCGCCGCGCGAGGTCTTCGTGTTCTTCATCAGCGCCGCCAAGGCGCGCAACCCGGCCGCGGCACAGGCACTGCTCGCGCGCCTGTCGGAGGACGCATGAACGCACCGCGCCCACGCCCGCTCCTGCTGCTCGCCCTCCTGCTCGCCGGCTGCGCGAGCGCGCCGCCGCGTCCCGCACCGGCACCGCAACCGCCGCCGGCCGCGCCAGCCGCGTCGCCGGCGACCGTCGCGCCCGCCGCCGTGCACGGCGACGACGCACGCCTGGTGGCCGCCATCGCACGGCACGTCGCCCAGCCGCGCTTCGCCGCCTCGCACTGGGGCATCCACGTGCTCGACCTGGACAGCGGGCGCACCCTCGCCGCCTACGCCCCCGACGCGCGCGCGATCCCGGCCTCCAACGCCAAGCTGTACAGCGCGGCGCTGGCGCTGGCCCTGCTCGGCCCCGAGCACCGCATCGAGACGACGCTGGAGGCGACGGGCCGGATCGACGCGGACGGCGTGCTGCACGGCGACCTGGTCCTGCGCGGCGGCGGCGATCCCAGCCTGGGCCGCATGCGCGAGGGCGAGGCCGCCGCACAGTGGCGCAGCCGCCTGGCCGACGCGCTGGCGCAGGCGGGCGTGCGCCGGGTACGCGGCGACCTGGTCGCCGAGACCACCCGCTACGCCGGGCCGCCCTTCGGGTCGGGCTGGGAGGCCGGCGACCTGCAGACTGCCTTCGGCGCGACGGCGCCGGCGCTCGGCAGCGGCGGCAACGCGGTGCTCGTGCGCGTGCACCCGGACGGGCGGGTCGAGGCGCCGGCCGCCGCCGGCCTGAGCACCCGCAGCCACCTCGCGCCCGGCACGGGCGGCGCCGACGACCTCGGCCTCTACCGCGCGCCCGGCAGCGACGAACTCGTCGTGCACGGCCGCGCCACCGGCGCGGCGCGCGAGTTCCGCCTGGCCGCGCCCGACCCCGCGCGCATGGCCGCCCGGGAGCTGCACGGGACGCTGGCGGAGCGCGGCATCCGGATCGACGGCGGCGTGCGGGTGCACGCCTGGCCGGCACCGCCGCTGCCCGCGGGCACGACGCTGGGCCGCGTCGTCTCGCCCCCGCTGGCGGAACTGGTGCGGCCCGCGCTCAAGGACTCCGACAACCTCACCGCCCAGCACCTGCTGCTGCAGGCCGGGCTCGCGGCGCAGGCGCGCGGCGACTGCGTCGACGGCGGCAGGCCGCCCGCCTCCACCGAGGGCTGGGGCGTGTGCGGCCTGCGGGCCTTCCTCGCCGGGGCGGGCATCGACCCCGACACCGCCCTGCTCGAGGAGGGCGCCGGGCTGTCGCGCAAGACGCTGGTGACGCCGCGCGCGACCACCGCCCTGCTCGCGCACTCGCAGCGCCAGCCCTGGGGCGCCGCGCTGCTGGACGCGCTGCCGGTCGCGGGCGTGGACGGCACCCTGCGCAACCGCATGCAGGGCACGCCCGCGGCGGGGCGCCTGCGCGCGAAGACCGGCACCCTGCGCTACAGCCATGCGCTCGCCGGCGTGGTCGAGGACGCCCGCGGCCGCCGCATCGCCTTCGCGCTCATGCTGGACCGGCACGTGCCGCCGGCGCCCGGCAGCGGCCTGCCCGGCGCCGCCGCGGACCTCGATGCGCTGGCCGCGCTGATTGCGGGCGGCTGAGGCCGTGCCCGAACCGGCGCGCTTGAACCGGAAAGGAACGCCACCCCCGACCGGGACGCACCGTCCACGCCCGTCCGCCGATACTCCGGCGTCCGTCCAACCAGGCCCCGCATCCGCGTGAAACGACGCCTTCCCGCCGCCTGCGCCCTCGCCCTGGCAGCCTGCGCCACTGCCCCGACCGGCGCGCCCGCCCCAGAACCGCCGCGGGTGGGCGGCATCGCCCTCGGCCACGACACCCTCGACGACGTCGCGCTGCGCCTCGGCGCTGCCAACCGCATCCGCCGCGGGAACACCGACGACGTGGCCACCGAGATCTGCTACCGCGTCCGCGACGCCACCAACCACGAACTGGAGCTGCGTTTCGCCGCGGACGAGCGCAGCGGCGACGTGGTGACCCAGAGCCGGGTGATGCCCGCGCGGCCCGCGCTCGCCGCCGGCTGCACGCCGGTGGCGCCGGAGGTGCTCACCCTGGGCGAGCTGCCGCACGGGCTCAGCCTCGGGCAGACGCCCGACGAGGTCGCCCAGGCGCTGTCGGCCTTCACCCGGCAGGCGACCGCGGAAGGCGAGGTCTTCGTGCGCACCGCGGACTGCCGCGGCACCCAGGTCGCCGATTCGGTCGCGGTGATCCAGGACGGCGGCGTCGCCGCCGGCTACGTCATCGGCCGCACCCCGGGCTGCTGAGGACGGCGGGGGCGAGCCGGAAGCGGGACTGCATTCTCCGCTTCGCACGCCTCGGACGCGCTCCCCGCCCCTGCTACCCTCCCGCGGATGCACCCGACGTCCGCCTTCCGCCTCCTGGGCCCGAACGATCCGCCGCCCTTCGTCGTCGAGCGCGCCGCCGGCGCCTCGCCCTTCGTCCTGATCTGCGACCACGCCGGCCGCGCCGTGCCCGAAGCGCTCGGCGACCTCGGCGTGCCCGCGCCGGAATGGGACCGGCACATCGCCTGGGACATCGGCGCGCGCGGCGTGGCCCTGCACCTCGCGGCGCTGCTCGACGCCTTCCTGGTCACCCAGACCTATTCGCGCCTGGTGATCGACTGCAACCGCCCGCACCACGTGCCGGGCCTGGTGCCGGAGCGCAGCGAGCGCACCGACATCCCCGGCAACGTCGGGCTCGACCCGGTGCAGCGCGAAGCGCGCCTGCGCGAGATCCACACGCCCTACCACGCCGCCATCGCCGCCGAGCTGGACCGCCGCGCGGCGGCCGGGCTGCCGACGGTGCTGGTGTCGGTGCACAGCTTCACCCCGGTCTACATGGACCAGGCGCGCGACATGCACGTAGGCGTGCTCTACCAGCACGACGCGCGCGCGTCGCACGCGCTGCGCGACATGATCCGGGCCGAGGGCGAGTGGGTGGTCGGCGACAACGCGCCCTACTCCGTGAGCGACGAGACCGACTACGCCATCCCCGTGCATGCCGAGCGCCGCGGCCTGCCCTATCTCGAACTCGAGCTGCGCCAGGACCTGATCGCCGACGCCGCCGGGCAGCGCGCCTGGGCCGAGCGGGTGGCCGGCTGGCTGCGCCGGCTCCCCGCGTTCCCGGCGATCGACCGCTAGCGTCCGCGCCGCGTCCGCGATGCGGGGGCGGCCTCGCCGCGCGGCGCGGGTCCGCCATGGACAGGTCCTCTGGAACTCGCCCGCGGCGGACGAGGTTGCTAGGGTGGGCGATGGACCTGCTCGCGTCCGTGGCGGCCCGGCCGCCGTACCCGCTTTCCAAACGGAGTCATCGATGCTGCAAACCCTCATCAGGCCGCTCATGCTGGCAGCCTTCCTGGCCCTCGTCTCCGCGCCCGCGGACGCACGCCGCGAACTGCGGTTCGACGCCTACGCCGTGCCCGCGTCCGGCACCATCGCGCTGGCCGTCGCCGAAGGCGACGACCCCGGCGCCGTCTTCGCCGAGATCGACGCGGCCAACGCCGGCGCCCTGCGTCGCGCGGTCGCCGCCGCGGCCTTCCAGGGCAAGCCCAACACCCAGCTCGACCTGCCGGGCATCGGCCGCTACGACCGCGTGCTGCTGGTCGGCATCGGGAGCGGGCCGGTCACGCCGCGGGTGCTGGAGGACGTCGGCGGCGCGGTCGGGCAGATGGCCGCGCGCAGCCCCGCCGAGCGCATCGAGCTGCTGTGGGCCGGTACCGAACCCGATGCGGCCGCGCACCTGGCCTTCGGCGCGGACCTCGGCCAGTACCGCTTCGACACCTACCGCATGCCCCCGACCGACATGCCGGTGACCGGCCAGGGCGACCTGGTGATCCGCACCCCGGCGGGCGCCGCCGCGGCGGAGCGCTACCGGGCGCAGTGGCAGCCGGTGGCCGAGGCCGTGCGCTTCGCGCGCGACCTGGTGACCGAGCCGGGCAACGTGCTGTACCCCGAGGCCTTCGTGGAGCGCACCCGCGCCGCCTTCCGCGGCGTACCGGGCGTGAGCATCGAGGTGCTGGACGTGCCCGCGATGCAGGAACTCGGCATGGGCGGCATCCTCTCGGTCGGCCAGGGCAGCGCCCGGCCGCCGCGCCTGCTGCTGGTGCGCTACGACGGCGGCACCCGCGGCGAGCCGCCGCTGGCCTTCGTCGGCAAGGGCATCACCTTCGACACCGGCGGCGTCTCGCTCAAGCCCAACGACGGCATGTGGCGGATGAAGACCGACATGGGCGGCGCCGCCGCCGTGACCGGCGCGGTGCTGGCCCTGGCCGCGCGCCGCGCGCCGGTGAACGCGGTCGCGGTGGCCGCACTGGCCGAGAACATGCCCTCGGGCATGGCCGCCCGCCCGGGCGACGTCGTCCGCACCGCCGCCGGCCGCACCTTCGAGATCACCAGCACCGACGCCGAGGGGCGGATGGTGCTGGTCGACGCGCTCTGGTACGTGCAGCGCCAGTACCGCCCGCGGGTGGTGATCGACGTCGCGACCCTGACCGGCGCCGTGGTGACCGCGCTCGGCGACGACTACGCCGGCCTGTTCTCCCGCGACGACGCGCTGGCCGCCCAGCTCACGGCGGCGGGCGAGGCCTCCGGCGAGGCGGTGTGGCGCCTGCCGCTGCATCCCTCCTACGCCCGCGACATCCAGTCGCCCATCGCCGACGTCCGCCACAGCGGCGGCCGCGGTGCCGGCGCCGGCATCGGCGCCCACTTCATCGGCACCTGGGTCGACGAGGGCGTGTCCTGGGCGCACCTGGACATCGCCGGCATGGCCTGGTTCGAGGACAGCATCCAGCCGACCGTGCCGCCCGGCGCCACCGCCTTCGGCGTGCGCCTGCTGGACCGCTTCGTGCGCGACGTGCATGAGTGAGGGGTGTGAGGAGTGAGGCATGCGGAGTGAGAAACGCGTGGTGCGACTGCTCGTTTCCCGCTCCTTCCCACTCGACGCCTCGACCGACCAGCCCCCTCCCCCGCGGACAGCGGGGGAGGGTTGGGGAGGGGGCGCTTCTGCTGCGAGAAGCGAGAGATGAGGAATGAGAAACGAGTGATGCGACTGCTCGTTTCCCGCCTCTTCCTCCCTGCCCCTCGAGCAACGCGCTGCGCGCGCCTCACCCCCATCCCGGCCTTCCCCCGCAGGCGGGGGAAGGAGCGGGTCGCGCACGGCGGAAGGTTGCGCTCTCTACCCGCATCGTCGCTCTTTCCCTACGCGCCTCGTCACACACCCTACGCAGCACCGGCAGCCCCCTCCCCGCGCAGCGGGGGAGGGTTGGGGTGGGGGCGCTTCTGCTGCGAGAAGCGAGAGATGAGGAGTGAGAAACGCGTGGTGCGACTGCTCGTTTCCCGCTTCTTTCCCTGACCCTCAAGCAGCGCGCTACGCGCGCCACCCCCATCCCAGCCTTCCCCCGCAGGCGGGGGAAGGAGCAGGTCGCGCACGGCGGAGGGTTGCGCTCTCTACCCGCATCGCCGCTCTTTCCCGCGCCTCGTCACACACCCTACGCAGCACCGGCAGCCCCCTCCCCCGCGGACAGCGGGGGAGGGTTGGGGAGGGGGCGCTTCTGCTGCGGAAAGCGAGAGATGAGGAGTGAGAAACGAGCGATGCGACTGCTCGTTTCCCGCCTCTTCCCCCTGCCCCTCGAGCAGCGCGCTGCGCGCGCCGCACCCCCATCCCGGCCTTCCCCCGCAAGCGGGGGAAGGAGCTTTCGCGGCGGAGAAGTAAGTGGAGAGGAGCGAGAGACAAGAGGAGACGCACGCACTGGCCCTCGCTTCTCACTCCTTCCCACTCGACTCCTCGACCGACCAGCCCCCTCCCCCGCGGACAGCGGGGGAGGGTTGGGGAGGGGGCGCTTCTGCTGCGAGAAGCGAGAGATTGAGGAGTGAGAAGCGAGAGGAAGCGCACGCACTGGCCCTCGCTTCTCACTCCTCTCCACTCACTCCTCCAACCCCCTCCAGCGCCTGGGCGAGGTCGGCGATCAGGTCGTCGACGGCTTCCAGGCCGATGTTGAAGCGCACCAGGCGCTCGCCGACGCCGCGGCCGTGCCGGTGCAGCTGGAAGTGCGGGAGCGCGAGGCTGGCCACGCCGCCCCAGCTGTAGCCGATGCCGAACAGGCGCAGGCGGTCGACGAAGGCCTCGATCGCCGTCCGGTCGAAGCGCGCGTCGAACACCACCGAGAACAGGCTTGCCGAGCCCGACCAGTCCCGGCGCCAGATGTCGTGCCCCGGGCACGAGGGCAGCGCGGGATGCAGCACGGTCTCGATCTCCGGGCGCGCGTCCAGCCAGCGCGCCACCGCCAATGCGGAGGCCTCGAGCTGCGCCAGCCGCACGCCGAGGGTCTGCAGGCCGCGCAGCGCCAGCGCGCAATCGTCCGGCGAGACGTTGAGGCCGAGCAGGCGCCGTGCACGATCCAGCGCCTCGCGGCAGGCGGGGTCACGCGCCGACACCGCACCCATCAGCAGGTCGCTGTGCCCGCCGACGTACTTGGTGAGCGCCTGCATGCTGATGTCCGCGCCGTGCGTGAAGGCGTCGAACAGGACGCCGCCGGCATAGGTGTTGTCGAGCGCGACGCGCGCGCCCCGCGCGTGCGCGGCGGCGGCGATGGCGGGCACGTCCTGGATCTCCATCGTCACCGAGCCCGGGCTCTCGCACCACACCAGCACGGTCTCCTCGCGCAGCAGCCCGGCGATGTCGCCGCCGCACAGGGGGTCGTAGAACTCGACCTCCACGCCGAAGCGCCGGGCGAGGTCGTCCGCGAGCACGCGGTTGGGCGTGTACACGTTGTCCGGCACCAGCACGTGCGCGCCGCTGCGCGCGAAGGCGAACCACACCAAGGCGATGGCGGCCAGGCCGCTCGGCGCGAGGAAGCTCTCCTCCGCCCCCTCCAGCTCCGCCACCCGCAGGGCCAGCTCGCGCGCCGTCGGCGTCCCGAACAGGCCGTAGGTGTAGCCCTCGCGCTGCTTCCAGTTGTCCTCCAGGTCCGCCGCCTTGCCGAACAGCGTCGTCGAACCGCGATGCGTCGCCGTCGCCAGCGACCGGAACCCCTCTGGCGCGCGGCGGGACGGATGGATGAGGCGGGTGCGCCAGTCGGTGGGCATGGTCGTGAGGGCGTGGGAGGGAAGAGCTGAAGCGGGAAGAGGGAATCGGGAGTGGGGACCTGGAGGTCGGACTAGAATGACGACCTTACAGGCCGTCGGCCCTCCTGTTCCCGATTCCCCATTCCCGCTTCCCGCTTCCCGCTTCCCGCTTCCCCAATGATCTGGGTCGACGCCGACGCCTGCCCCAACGCGATCAAGGACATCCTCTTCCGGGCCGCCGAGCGGGCGCGGGTCGAGGTCGTGCTGGTCGCCAACCAGTGGGTGCGCACGCCGCCGTCGCGCTTCGTGCGCAGCATGCAGGTCGCGGGCGGGCCGGACGTGGCGGACGGCGAGATCGTCGAGCGCATGCGGGCGGGCGACCTGGTGGTGACCGCGGACATTCCGCTCGCCGCCCGCGTGGTCGACAAGGGCGGGCAGGCGCTCGACCCGCGCGGCGAGATGTACACCGCCGACACCATCGCGCAGCGGCTGTCGATGCGGAACTTCATGGACGAGCTGCGCGGTGCCGGCGTGCAGACGGGCGGCCCGTCGACGCTGCATCCCCGCGACCGCCAGGCCTTCGCCAATGCGCTCGACCGCTGGCTGGCGCAGCGGCCGGCGGCTCCGTGATGGACAACCCGGCGTCATCCCCTCGCGGCTGAAGCCGCTCCCACGACCAGCATCCCTCGATCCCCATGAAGACCATCGACTTCGCCCTCGACGCCGGCCACGACGTCGTCGAGCTCAACCAGTTGCTCAAGCTCGCCGGCCTGGTCGGCAGCGGCGGCGAGGGCAAGCAGCGCGTGGCCGAGGGCGCGGTGACGGTCGACGGCAGCGTCGAGCTGCGCAAGACCTGCAAGATCCGCGCGGGCCAGGTGGTCGGCTTCGCCGGCGTCGAGGTCCGCGTGCGCTGACGCCTCAGCGGCGCAGCCGCCAGCGGCCGACCAGCGGCGGCAGGTTGTCGCGGTCGCCGGGATCGAGCAGGAAGTCGCGCAGCGCCGCCTGCAGGCGGCCTCGGAAGTGCGGGTCGGCGCGGTGCCGCGGGTCGCGGATGCAGTCCGGGCGCCCGGTCCGCAGCGCATGCCAGTCGGCCAGCAGCTCGCCCTGCGCCTCCATGTCGTAGTCGCGGAAGGTGCGGCCCGGCGCCAGCCGGTAGCGATAGGACAGCCCCAGCCGGATCGCGCCGCGCCACTTCACCGGATAGCCCATCTGGCGCTGCCAGACGTGGGTCATCTCGTGGACGAGCCAGCGCCCCAGCCAGGGCTGCGCGGGATCCGCGAAGTCCTCGCGGAAGCATGGCTCCGGGAAATAGACGTGCCCGTCGGGCGCCATCGCCGTGTCCGGACGCTGCAGCCCGAACCACAGGTAGCCGCGGCGATGGATGCGCACGGCGTCGAGGTCGATGGCCGTGCCGAAGATCCCGCGCGTCGCCGTTGCCTCGGCGGCGGTGAGCCTGCGTGCGCCGCGCGGAGGCGTGCTGCTGATGCGGTCGGGGAGAGCCATGCGGGCGAGTCTGCACGGCCGCCCGTCACGCCATGCGAATGCGGCGCCCGCAGAATCCGCGGAGCTTCCCGGGGTCAACGATGCTCACCTGGATCTTCGGCGCCGCCACCGCCCTGCTCGTCGTCGCGACCCTGCTGCCGCTCTCGCGCAGCAGCCGCTGGTGGGTGCGCGGCTTCGACTTCCCGCGCCTGCAGCTGGTGGTGCTGTCGGCGGTGGTGCTGGCGCTCCAGCTCGCGCTGCGCTCCTTCGACCATGTCGCGGCCTACGCCGTGGTCGGCGCCAACGCCGCCTGCCTGGCCTGGCAGGCGTGGTGGATCTGGCCGTACACGCGGCTGCACCGGAGGGAGGTGCGCGCCTGCACCGCCCCCGGGCAACCGCGCCTGCGCATCCTCGCCAGCAACGTGCTGATGACCAACCGCGACGCGCGCCCCTGCTCGACCTCGTGCAGCGCGAGCGGCCGGACGTGCTCATCGCGATCGAGACCGACGCCTGGTGGGAAGCGCGGCTCGACCGGCTCGTGGAGACCATGCCGCACGTCCTGCGCTGCCCGCTCGACAACCTCTACGGCATGCACGTGTACTCGCGCCTGCCGCTGGAGGACGCGGAGATCCGTTTCCTGGTGGAGGACGACGTCCCCTCGGCGCGCGCCACGCTGCGGCTCGGGGACGGCCGCCGGGCGAGGCTGTACTGCCTGCACCCGCGCCCGCCCGCACCGGGCGAAGCGGACGGCTCCGAGGAGCGCGACGCCGAGCTGGTGCTGGTCGGCCGCGAGGCGGCGCGCTGCCCGCTGCCCACGGTCGTGGCCGGGGACCTCAACGACGTGGCGTGGTCGCGCACCACGCGGCTGTTCCGGCGCGTCAGCGGCCTGCTCGATCCGCGCATCGGCCGCGGCATGTTCAACACCTTCAGCGCACGGATCCCGGTGCTGCGCTGGCCGCTCGACCACCTCTTCCACAGCGACCACTTCACGCTGTGCCGCATCGCCCGCCTGCCCGACATCGGCTCCGACCACTTCCCCATCCTGGTCGAGCTGGCGCTGACGCCGGGCGCCAACGCCGACGACGCCGGGCTGCCGATGACGCCCGAGGCCCGCGAGGAGGCGCGCGAGACCCTGCAGCGCGCGGGCATCGCCGCGCCCTGACCCACGCGTGCGCCGCCGCCACGGCAGGCCCTACCATCCGCGGCATGCGCCCCTGGTACGTCTACCTGCTCGAATGCGCCAACGGTGCGCTCTACACCGGCATCGCGGTGGACGTGGAGGCGCGCTTCGCCGCCCACCGGGCGGGGCGCGGCGCGCGCTACACCCGGGCGAACCCGCCGCTGCGCGTGCTCGGCGCCATCGCCCACCCCGACCGCGCCGCCGCCAGCCGCGCGGAATACGCCATCAAGCGGCTGCGCCCGGCGGAGAAGCGCGCGCTGTTCGCCGCCTCCTCCTGACGCGTCAGGGCGCGAGCCGGCGGGCGCAGCCGGCGAGCTGGCGGCCCTCGACCTCGAGTTCGGCGCGTGCCGGGAACGGCTCGCCGCTCATCACGTCCTCGCACGCCGCCTCGACGATCCGCAGCACCACGGAGGTGTCTCCGGCGGTGCCGCGGTAGGTGGTGACGGCACCGTCGCGGGCGACCTCGGCGGCCGGCACGTCGAGCTGGCGGGTGCCGTAGTCGAGCTGCAGCGCGAGCCGCGGCGCGCCGCCTTCGCCGACGTCGGCGACCCAGCCGGGCTCCTGGCCGAGCGCGCGGACGACGACGCCGCGCGCGCGGGCGTCCTCCCAGGGTCCGGCAAGGGGCGCGCCGTCCGGGCCTCCCGCGGTGGGCTCGCCGCCGGCGAAGGCCATCACGAGCTCCACCGGCCGCCCCTCGGCCGGGGCGTACGGCACCCGCGACGGGGTGACGAACCAGAGGTTGCCCTCGCCGTCGTGAAGCTCCGCATGCAGCGCCAGGCGCTCCCGCGCCTGCTCCGCCGCGTACGGCAGCGAGAAGGCGAAGGGTGGACCGTCGCCGGCGTCCTGCTCGTGCTCCAGCAGGACCGCCTCGGGCGCGTCGGCGCGGGTGGCGTCGATGAGCTGCACCCGCAGGCGGGCGCCCGGCGGCGGCGCGATGCGCTCGCGGTAGAGCGCCTGGCCGGCGACGACGCCGGCGTCGCGGCCGGGCGGCGGCGGTGCGTCCTGCGGCGCGGTGCAGCCGCCGAGGGCGAGCAGGCACGGGAGGAGGAAGTACGGGGTGCGGCGACGATGCATGCGATACCTCGCGACGACGAAGCGACGGATAGCGTTCTCCCGGCGGCAGTATGCCCGCGGCGGTCGCAGATCGTGCGACGACCCGCCGGCGCCGCGGCCGGGCCTTTCGCCGCGGTTGATCGAGATCAAGGCCGGCGCGTGCCGCAGAGCGCCCAATGCACGCCCCAAGGCCTCGTTCAGGAGACGCGACATGCTCAGGGACATCGTGGTGCCGATGACCGGCACGCCCGCGGACGGCGACGCGCTCGAGACGGCCATCGACCTGGCCGCCCGGCACAACGGGCACCTCACCGTGCTCGAGATCGTGAACCTGCCGATGCCGGCGATCAGCCCGTGGGGCTTCACCGCCGACCTCTCGGTGGGCGACGTCTACACCACCCTCCGCGCGCGCGCGCACGAGAACGTGGAGCGGCTGCGCGCGCGCCTGCAGCGCGAGGCGGTGCCCGCCGAGGTCTGCCTCGTCGAGGCGCCGCTGCTGGGGCCGTCCGGCGCGGCCGCACGCTCCGCGCGCTACGCCGACCTCGCCGTGGTGGCCGGGGCGGCCGGCCTCGGCGGCGACGCCAAGGCCGAGGTCGCCGACACCTACTTCGGCAGCCTGCTGTTCGAGTCGGGGCGGCCGGTCCTGGTGGTCCCCCGCGGCGCACCGCACACCGGGCCGCTGCGCCACGTGGTGGTCGCATGGCGGCCCACGCCGGAGGCCGCGCGCGCGCTGCACGATGCGCTGCCGCTGCTGCGGGAGGCGGAGACGGTGGACGTGGTCATCGTCGATCCCATCGGCGGCGAGATGGGCGAGGGCGACGAACCCGGCGCCGCGATCGCGCGCCACCTCGCCCGCCACGGCATCAAGGTGGAGGTGGTCGTGCGGCAGGCGGAGGACCGCGCCATCAGCGGCGTCCTGCTCGATCACGTGGCGCGCACCGGCGCCGACCTGCTGGTCGTCGGCGGCTACGGCCACTCGAAGCTGCGCGAATGGGTCATGGGCGGGGTCACCCGCGAGCTGCTGGCGGCCGCGCCGCTTCCCGTCCTCTACGCACATTGAGGCCACCGCGATGCGTACCGTTCTCGTGCCCCTGATGCAGGGGCGGGTCCTGACCTGCGCGCTCGACGCCGCCTGCGCGCTCGCCGCGCTGCACGACGGCGAGGTGCGCGTACTCGTGGGCAGGAGCACCACCGGCCCGCTGACGCTGGCGGCCGGGCATCTCGACGCGGTCTCGCGGCTCGGCCTGGAACGCGCGGTCGATGCGGCGGCGGAGGATCTGGCCGCCCGCGCCCGTGCGCTCCTGCGCCCGGCCGAGGTCCGCTGGCGCGTGGACGTCGCCGGCACCCCGTGGCTGGAGCCCGGCCGGCAGGCGCTGCTGCACGCACGCGTCGCGGACGCGGTGGTCCTGGGCCGCACCGAAGCGCCCACCGAGGGCGAGCGCCGCCTGTTCGGCACCCTCCTCCTCGGCGCCGGCCGCCCGGTGCTGCTGGTGCCGCCGGCGACGCCCTCCCCCGTGCGGCTCGGCCGGGTCGCGGTGGCCTGGAAGCCGGTCCGCGAGGCCGTGCGCGCGGTGCACGACGCCCTGCCGGTCCTCGTCCGCGCAGACGAGGTGGAGGTGCTGACCGTGGGCGCGCCGGACGACGAGGAAGCGCGCGCGGAAGCCGCCTCGGCCGACATCCTCGACCTGCTGCGGGCGCACGGGGTCCGCCCGCGCGCGGTGGCCCTGCCGCAGACCGGCCACGGCACCGGCGAGGCGATCCTCGCCCATGCGCGCGAAGCCGGCAGCGATCTCCTCGTCGCCGGCGGCTACGGCCGCGCCCGCGTGGTCGAACAGGTCTTCGGCGGCGTCACCCGCACGCTCTCGGAGCGGGCGCATCTGCCGGTGTGGTTCTCGCACTAGCTGGGGAAGGGCTTTATCAGGGCTTGGGGCTTAGGGGTTAGGGCACGGGGCAGGAGGAGCGGGCACTGCGGCTTGTCGTGCCCCCACGCCCAAGCCCCCACGCCCAAGCCCCCACGCCCCAAGCCCCAAGCCCCGAGCCCCGAGCCCCGAGCCCCAAGCCCCAAGCCCCGAGCCCCAAGCCCCAACCCAACCCAACCCAACCCAACCCACTACACCATGTCCAGCCCCGCCACCCCGGCCAGTGCCCAGCCGACGACGTAGGCGACCACGGCGGCCGCGGCGCCGATGGCGAGCATCTCCAGCCCGGAGTAGAGCCAGGAGCGGCGGGTGACCACGGCGCGCATGGCGCCGAAGCCGAACAGGGCGCCGGCGGTCAGCGCGCAGGCGGCCGGGAAGCGGCTGGCGGGCGCCATGGGCACGAGGAAGGCGACCAGCGGGATGGCGCCGGCGACCACGAAGGCGGCGAAGGTCGCGAGGCCGGCGCCGAGGGCGCCGCGCGGGTCGGCGGTGGCGTCGCTGTCGGCCTCGGACTTGCGCCCCAGGTAGTTGCTCGCGCCCATCGAAAGCCCGTCCGCGAACAGGTTGGCGATGCCCAGCACCAGCGCCACCCGCGGCGAGAGGCTGGCGCCGGTCGCCCCGGTGACGATGGCGAAGGTGGTGATGATGCCGTCGTTCGCGCCGAGCACGAGATCCTTGATCCTGCGCCTGAAGTACGTCCGCACGCCGCTGCGCATGGTCCTGCTCCGTTCCGTGGCCCGGCCGCGGCATCCGCCACGGTCGCGAGGATCGGGCAAGCGGGACACAGCATCCGTCTACGTGCCGTGTGCCTCCGCGCGGCACCCTGAGGCACGTCGGCAAGGAGACCCGCCCATGAACCTGAACAGCCCACCCGCGCGCGGCCTGGCGGCGCGCTCGGTCCGCGCCGCGATGGCCGCGCAGGAGCGGCGGCCGCGGGAGGACGCGGCACCGGCCGCCGCCCGGTCGCGCACCGCCGGGGCGCCCTCGTCGTCCCGGCGGACGCCCCGCCGCAGCGGCGTCGGCGCGCCTACAGCGCCCGCGTCATGAACACGCTGTAGGGATCGGGCCCGTAGTTGCCGAAGGGGCCGCAGAGGACGAAGCCGAAGCGCGTGTACAGCGCACGCGCCGGAAGGAAGGCCGCCGGCGAGCCGGTCTCCAGGCTCAGCCGCCGGAAGCCGCGCCGTCGCGCCTCCTCCATGACGTGGCGCAGCAGGGCCGCGGCCACGCCCCGCCGCAGGTGCGCACGTGCGGTGCGCATGGACTTCAGCTCGGCGTGCTCGGCATCCAGCGCCCTGAGCGCCGCGCAGCCCAGCAGCGCCCCGTCCTCCCAGGCCGTCCAGAAGGTGATCCCCGGCCGCCGCAACCGCTCCAGGTCGAGCGCGTGCACGCTCTCCGGCGGCGAGTGCAGGGCCATGTCGTCCAGGTGCTCCTGCAGCAGCGCTGCGATCGCGGGCCCCGTGAGCGGGTCGATGCGGATGTCCATGCACCCGATTCTCGGTGACCGGCTGTCCGTTCCGCCAGCGCGCGGCGCACGGCGCCGCACGCTAGCATTCGCGTCCTCGCGCCCTCGGACCCGCCGCCGGCACCGCCCGCGGCGCCGGCGCTGCGCGCCACTTCCTTCCGGAGAGATCATGAGCGACACCGCTGTTCCCGCCCACGCCGGCCTGCGCGGCCGGCTGCACGCCTTCATCGGCCATCCGCGCGTGCAGGCGGGCATCCTCGTGCTGATCGTCGTCAACGCCATCCTGCTCGGGCTGGAGACCTCCCCGCGCGCGATGGACGCGGCCGGGGCGGCGATCCGCCTGCTCGACAAGCTCATCCTCGCGGTGTTCGTGGTGGAGATCGCGATCCGGCTGTTCGTCCACCGCGCGCGCTTCTTCCGCGATCCGTGGAGCCTGTTCGACTTCACGGTGGTCGCCATCGCGCTGGTGCCGGCGACGGGGCCGTTCTCGGTGCTGCGCGCGCTCCGCGTGCTGCGCGTCCTGCGCGTCCTGACCATCGTGCCCTCGATGCGGCGGGTGGTCGGCGCCCTGCTGGGCGCGGTGCCGGGCCTGCTCTCCATCGGCATGGTGCTGGTGCTGGTGTACTACGTGTGCGCGGTGATCGCGACCAACCTGTTCGGCAGCACGTTCCCGGACTGGTTCGGCGACATCGGCCGCTCGTTCTACACGCTGTTCCAGATCATGACGCTGGAAAGCTGGTCGATGGGCATCTCGCGGCCGGTGATGGAGGAGTTCCCCTACGCCTGGGCGTTCTTCATCCCCTTCATCCTCATCGCGACCTTCACCATGCTCAACCTGTTCATCGGCGTCATCGTCGATGCGATGCAGACGGTCGCCGACGCGGAGCAGGCGGAGACGCTGCAGGCCCTGGACCACGCGCGCGACCAGATCGAGGAGGACGTGCACGCCGAGGTGCGCGCGCTGCGCGAGGAGATCCGCGCGCTGCGCACGCTGCTGGAGACGCGCGGCGGGCCGTGAGCCCGCGCCCACGGCCCGGTCGCTACATCTCGAAGCGGTAGCTCAGCTTGACGAGCAGCTGCTCGTCGTCGCGCAGGGAGAAGCTGTCGCGCAGCAGGCTGCGGCTGTCGTCGTACAGCGGCTCCTCGGCATAGCCGCCGCGGCCGTAGACGACGTAGAGGAAGGACAGCGGCGCCAGCTCGTAGCGATAGCGGATCTGGAAGCCGAGGGTGCGCACGTTGAAGTCGTCCACCGGGTCGTCCACCGCGATGGGCGCGCCTCCCGGCCCCACCCTGTAGCCCTGCCGGGTGCGCGCGTTCAGGCCGATGGCCTGCAGCTTCACGCGCAGCTCCTGGCGGGCGCTGGGCGCCCAGTGGACGCCGGCGTCCACGTGCAGCTCGCGGGAGTCGAACTCGCCGACGAGGTCGCCGCCCTGCCACACCAGCCACGAGGGCCGGTGCCCGGCGTAGCCGCCCAGGTAGACGTTGAGCGCGTCGCTCACGTAGTAGGTGGGCGTGTAGTAGAGGCTCCAGCCGGCGCGGTCGTTGCCGGCGAGGCCGCCGCCGTAGAGCTCCGCCTCCAGCGCGTGGGCCCAGGCGCCCTTGCGCGGGCGCGAGTACTCCGCGAACAGCACCGCCGACGGCGGCAGGCGCAGCGCGCCGTTGCCGCGGGCCAGCAGGTCGTCGACGCGCGCGCTGTTGACGTTGACCTGCAGGAACTCGCTGCTGCCGTCGCGCAGCCGGCTCTGCCGGCTCATGCGGAACTGGTTGTTGAGACGGTCGCCGGCCTCGTTGTAGCTGCCCGAGACGCGCCAGCGCCAGTCCTTGGAGACGTAGCGCGAGGTCTCGGGGAGGTCGGTGAAGCGCCGCGAGACCTGCCAGTGCGCGTAGTCGTTGTCGTTGCGCGCGAGGTAGCCGGCGTCGTTGATCTGCAGCCCGTCGCCGAAGTGCATGGCGATCCACTGCTGGCGCCAGCCGCCGTCCATCTCGTAGTCCGCCCACACGGTGGCGCCGGTGTCGCGCACCTGGGTGCCGGCGTGCTCGACGTCGCTGCCGATCAGGCGCGTGCGCACGTTCCAGCGCGGCGTCGGCCGCCAGTTGTGGTCGACGCCGACGACGGTGGCCTCGCGGTCGATGAAGGGCCGCTCGACCTGGGTCACCATCAGGCCGAGGTTCTGCGTGCTGAAGTCGCGCACCAGCCGCAGCGCACGGAAGGAGCGGCCCACCTCGTCCGCCTCGTCGGCGGCGAACAGCCCGTACTTGGTGGCGCCGAAGCTGCCGTTGAGCTTGATCGCCGCGTCGATGTCGGCCGCGCCGCGCCCGTCGTCGCGCGGCCCGCCGATGCGGCGGGTGTAGAGCAGCTGGCTGTCGTCCGAGGGCGTGGTGAACTCGAAGATGCCCTGGTTCTCGGTGAAGAACGGGCGCTTGTCGCTGACGAAGGTCTCGGTGGCGCTGAAGTTGACGACGAGGTCGTCGCTCTCGACCTGGCCGAAGTCCGGGTTCACCGTGGCGGAGAGCTGGAACTGCCCGTTCGGCTTCCAGAACAGGTCGGCGCCCGCGTTGCCGTCGCGGGTGCCGCGCACCCTGTCGTAGAGCCCGGACACGTAGGGCGTGACCGCCAGCAGCGACTGGCTGTACTTGGGCACCTCGATCGGCGTGAAGTCGGCGAGGAAGCGCGGCCGCTCGAAGCTCGCCAGCGGCCAGGCGACGCGCTCGCCCGTCGCGCCGACCACGCGGTCGAGGTAGATGCGCAGGGTGCGGGTCTCGCCGGGCGCGTCGCGCATGGAGGCGATGTGCCACGGCACCAGCATCTCCACCGTCCACACCTCGCCCTCGTCGGCGACCGCGTGCAGCCAGCTGCCGTCCCAGTCGGCATTGAACTCCGACTCGTTGGTGACGACCGCGTCGTAGATGTCGTTGGTGGAGGCGACGGTGAAGTTGTAGCCGGTGCGGCCGTCGCCGTCGAAGTCCACGATCAGGTTGACGCGGTCCACCTGCGAGCCGAAGTCGCGCTGCACGCGCTGGCGCGTCCGCGGCACCGATGCGGGATGCACGTTGCGGAAGGCGACCGCGAGCCCCTCCGGCGTCGCCAGCACCCAGGCCTCGGTCGGCAGCGAGGCGGGCTCGCCGTTGAGCGGCTGGGTCTTGCGGAAGTCGGTGACGTGCAGCGCGCCCTCCCATTCGACCGGGTCGATGATCCCGTCCACCTGGATCGCGGAGGCGGGGGCGGCGGCGAGCAGGAGTGGAGCGAGGCGAAGGCTGGGCATGGTCGGGGCCGGGGACACCGGATCCCTCCGGCGGCGCGCACACTACCGCCGCGTGGCGCCGGCTGCGTACTGCCATCGGTCATTGCAACCTTCCTCGACCACCGCGCATCCACCCGACGCTGTCCGCGCGCTCACGGGACCGGTGCTAGACCTCCGTCCAATCGATCCGGAGGAGCGGCATGTCCTATCGCGTCACGCACGACGATCCCACCGCCCAGGCGGCGCTGCGCCGCATCGCCCGCGAGCAGGTCGAGGGCGCGCTGCGCTGCATCGACGATCCCCGCAGGACGACCGCGGCGGCGGTGCACGAGGTGCGTAAGCGCTGCAAGAAGGTCCGCGGCCTGCTGCGGCTGGTCCGCCCTGCCTTCGGCGACTACCGTGACGAGAACGCCGCCTTCCGCGACATCGCCCGCCCGCTGGGGCCGCTGCGCGACGCGGAGGTCCTGCTCGGTGCCTTCGACCGGGTCGTGGAGGCCACGGGCGCCGACGGTGCGGAGGCGCTCGCGCCCATCCGCCACCAGCTCTGCCTCCGGCGGACCGCGGTCGCGGACGACTGCGATCCCGACGCGCTGCTGCGCGCGGCGCGCGCATCGCTCGCGGCCGCACTCCCCAGGATCGAGCGCTGGCGGCTGTCGCACGACGGCTTCGAGGCCTTCGAGGACGGCCTCGTCGCCAGCTACCGGCGCGGACGCAAGGCCATGCGCGCCGCCTGCGCAAAGGGCGACGAGGAGGCCTTCCACGACTGGCGCAAGCGCTGCAAGGACCACACCTTCCACCTGCGCCTGCTGCGGCCGATCTGGCCCGGCCCCATGCGTGCGCAGTGCGCCTGCGCCGCGGAACTCGGCGAGGTGCTCGGGCAGCATCACGACCNACTCGGCGAGGTGCTCGGGCAGCATCACGACCTGGCGGTGCTGGTCGAGCGGGCCCGCGGCATGGCCGACGTGGAGCCCGCCGTCGTCGATGCGCTCGCGGAGCGGGTCCGGGCGCACCAGCGCGACCTCGAACGCCGCGCCGCCTCCCTCGGCGCGCGCCTGTTCGCGGAGCCCCCCTCCGCGTTGGCGACGAGCTGGCGACGGCGCTACGCCGCCTGGCGGCGGGAGCCGCTGGCCGCATGAGCGGCGCGTGGCGCATCGCCGGGGCCGCGGCTCTGGTCCTCGCGGTCCATGCGACAGCGACCGGAGTCCGCATCGCGCGCGAACTGCGCAGCCACCGGCGCGACCCACGCGGCTCGCGGTGCGATGGACGCAGATCGCCCCGCCACCGGGCTGCGGCACCGGGCGCCCGCTCCACGTGCGCGCGCTGACCGGCCGCGGAACGCCCCCGCCGGGCCCGCCCGTCGTCCTGCTGCACGGCTACGGCATCGGCAGCAGCTATCTCGTCCCGCTCGCCGCGCGGCTGGCCGCGCACGGCCCGGTCCACGTGCCGGAGCTGCCGGGCCACGGCGCCAGCGCCCACGCCCCGCGCCCTCTGGACGTCGAGGGACTGGCCGCGGCGGCCGAGGCCTGGATGACGGCCAACGCCATCGAGGATGCCGTGCTCGTCGGCCACTCCCTCGGCTGCCAGGTGGCGGCCGAGGTCGCGGCGCGGCGGCCGGATCGCGTCCGCGCCCTCGTGCTGGTGGGGCCGACCTGCGACGCCAGCGGGCGCCGCGTCCGTACCCAGCTGCTGCGCGCCCTGCGCGGCGGCGCGCACGAACGGCCCTCGTTCGCCGTGTGGACGGCGCGGGACTACCCGCGCGCCGGCGGCGCCGTCCTCGCCGGGGAGCTGCGCGCCATGGTCGCGCACCGCATCGAAAGGCCGCTGGTGCGGCTGCGCATCCCGGTCCGGGTGATCCGGGGCGCCCGCGACCCCATCGCCCCGCAGCGCTGGGCCGAGCGGGTGGCGCGCATCGCGGGCGCACCGCCGCCGATCGTGGTGCCGCGCTGGGGCCACGCCGTGCACTACGACGCGCCGGAGGCCGTCGCCGACGTCGTGCGCGCGCTGGCGCGGACGCCGGCAGCCGCGGACTGAGGCGGCATGTCACATCCGGCGCCGCCGGATCGTCGTTCCGTCGAGCACTCCCGCTCGAACGGAACCACGACCATGAAAGACACCCTCGCCATCCGGCTCGACGCCCAGGCGCCGACGGTGATGCAGGCCCTCCTCCGCGTACAGGGCGCGATCGACGGGCTCGGCCTGGAACGGACGCTCCACCACCTGGTGGCCCTGCGCGCGTCGCAGATCAACGGCTGCGCCTTCTGCGTGAAGATGCACACCCGCGAGGCGCGCGAGGACGGCGAGCGCGAGGAGCGCCTCGACCGCCTGGTGGTGTGGCGGCACGTGAGCGACTTCACGCCGCGCGAGAAGGCCGCCTTCGCGTGGACCGAGGCGCTGACGGCGCTCGATCCCGGAGCGAGCCACGCCGGGCTGCGCGCCGCGCTCGCCGAGCACTTCTCCGCGACCGAGATCGCCGCACTGACGGCCGAGGTTGCGATGATCAACCTCTGGAACCGCACCCAGGCCGCCAACCACTGACATGCCCGCCGGCCCCGACGACCAGGCCGCCGTCTTCGAGGCCGCGCGCCCGATGCTGCTCGGCCTCGCCTACCGCCTCCTCGGCTCGCGCGCCGACGCCGAGGACGCGGTGCAGGACACCTTCCTCAAGTGGCAGGCAGGCGAGCGCGACGGCATCGCCAGTCCCGCTGCGTGGCTCGCCACCGTCTGCACGCGGCACTGCCTGGACATGCTGCGGGCGGCGGACCGCAGCCGGGTGGACTACGTGGGGCCGTGGCTGCCGGAGCCCGTGCATGCGGTCGCGCCGGACGACCCCGGGACGGACGAGGCCATGGCGGCCTCGCTCGGCACCGCGTTCCTGCTCGCGCTGCAGCGGCTCACCCCGCGCGAGCGGGCCGCCTACCTGCTCCGCGAGATCTTCGACCGGCCCTATCCCGAGGTCGCCGCCACGCTCGGCATGCAGGAGGCCGCGTGCCGCCAGCTCGTCGCCCGCGGGCGGGGACACGTGGAGCGGGCACGCGTCCGCCACGTCACCCCCGCCCCGCTGCAGCGGCGCCTGCTGGCGGCATTCCGCGACGCCGTCGAGAGCGGCTCGACGGCGGTGCTGGCCCGGCTCCTGGCCGACGACGTGCGCCTCACCGCCGATGGCGGCGGACGGGCCACGGCCACACGCAGGGTGATGCGCGGCCCCGAGGTGCTGCGCTTCATCGAGGCCGGCCTGCACGTGTGGTGGGCAGACGCACACCTGGAGGAGGTGGCGCTCAACGGTGGCCCCGGGCTGCTGGTGCGCCATGCCGGCGCGGTGACCGCGGCCGTGTCCTTCGGCTTCGCGGAGGACGGCGCTGTCGCCGACGTCTTCGTCATGCGCAACCCCGACAAGCTCGCGCGGCTGGAGCCGGCCGTGCTGCGGTGAGTGCGCCTCACCGCGTGCCGCCGCCGGCCTGCCGCCACGGCAGCCCGAACAGGGGCCGCAGTACGCGGATGCGCTGGACGACGACACAGGCGAGGACACAGGTCGCGAAGGTGATGCCGACCAGCAGGAGGCCTTCCACCGGCACCGGGATCGCGAGCGGCTTCAGCCACTGCGACGCGACGACGATCACCGTCTGGTGGAGGATGTAGACCGGAAAGACCGCCGTGCCCAGCCAGCGCAGCATCGGCGTGTCGGCGTGCCGGAAGCGCTGCGCGAAGCCGAGGATCGCGACGATGGCGCTCCACTGGTTCAGGCCCCAGGCCACGCGCTGCGCCATCCGCAGCGCCTCCGGCGGCGTCGCGCCGGCGAAGGGGGAGAAGTAGAAGTACCAGACGATGAAGGCGTGGCTCGCCGCCGCCAGCCCCAGCGCCTGCCAGCGCAGCGCGCGCACCGCGGCCCAGAAGCCCTCGGCGCGCGCGAGCAGGAACCCGAGCAGGAACACCGCGAAGTACTGCGCGTGGTTGTACCAGTCGTCCACCAGCGCGTGGGTGGACTCGAAGCGCCCGACCAGGAGCAGGCGCGCGAGCGCGAGGAGAACGATCGGGAGCAGCAGCGCGTGCACGCCGGCGAAGGTCCGCCCGGCCACGTCCTGCAGCCCGTCGAGCGCCCGCGGCGCCAGCCGTGCCGCGAACCCGACCACCAGCGTATAGACCCACAGGTAGGCGACGAACCACAGGTGGTTCCAGGTCGGCAGGCGCAGGCAGCCGTCGTCGTCGCAGAAGCTGCCGTCCCCCGCCAGGTAGCGTCCCCAGAACGCGAGGTAGCCGTCGTGGTAGCCGCCGGGCAGTTGCTCGACCACCTCGTAGTAGGACTGCGGCGGCACGATCACCAGCATGCCGAACGCCAGCGGCACGAGCAGCCGCCACGAACGCCGGGACAGGAATCCCCGCGACGCCTTCGCCAGCAGGAAGGCCGTGGCCACGCCCGACACGAAGAACAGCAGCGACAGCCGCCACGGGCTGGTGAGGAACATGAAGGGCTCCAGCGCCGGCCCCGCCTCGGGGCTTTTGACGTGCCAGTCCCAGCTCACGTAGTACATGCCGACGTGGTAGAGCACGAGCAGGCCGAAGGCGCAGACGCGCACCAGGTCGAGGTCGAAGCGGCGTTCCATCGAGTCACCCAGGGCTTAAGAACGCCGCCATTGCAGCCCTCCCGGCGCGTCCCCGCCCCCTGCAGGTGACCGTCCGCGGCCGGCGGGGGACGAACCGCGGCCCCCGCGGGACGAACCGGGACCACGGCATAGGGCGACTCCCGGGAACGTGGGCGGCAGAGGCACCCGGCTGCAACGCCTCGGACGTTCTACCGCCCACGCTCCTAGAATGCGCGGCATGCCTCCCTCCGACGACACCGCCTGGCATCGCTTCCAGCCCTGGCGCCGCAGCTTCGAGATCGGCTTCTGGGTCGTGGTGACGGTGGTCAACGCGACCGCCAACAGCATCACCACGCAGATGGACCTGCACCGCCGCGGTCTCGACTTCGCGCCCTGGGAGCCGGCGGCGTGGGAATGGTCGAGCAACCTGGTCTGGCTGGCGATGGTGCCGCTGGTGGTCGCCTTCACCCGCCGCTTCCCGCTGCACTGGGACAGCTGGCGCCGCCTGCTTCCGCTCTATGTCGGCGCCAGCCTCGCGATCAGCCTGCTGCACGTGGTGGGCATGGTGCTGATCCGGGTCGCGGTCTACCGCAGCCAGGGCATGACCTACGACTTCGGCGTCTGGCCGGTCGAGTTCGGCTACGAGTACCTCAAGGACGTGCGCGGCTTCGCCTCGATGGTGCTGGGCATCGAGCTCTACCGCCTGGTGCTGCGGCGCTGGCAGGGCGAGGCCAGCCTGCTCACCGCACCCGACGCCGGGCCGCCGGTGGAGCCGGTCGAGCGGCCCGAGCGCTTCCTCGTCCGCAAGCTCGGCCGCGAGTTCCTCGTCGCCGCGGACGACATCGAGTGGGCGCAGGCCTCCGGCAACTACGTGAACCTGCGCGTGCGCGGCCACGACTACCCGCTGCGCAGCACGGTCGGGGCGCTCCAGGACAAGCTGGACCCGCGCCGCTTCGCCCGCATCCACCGCAGCTACATCGTCAACCTCGACCGGATCGCCTCCATCGAGCCGCTCGACACCGGCGACGCCCGCGTGCACCTGAAGGACGGTACCGCCCTCCCCTGCAGCCGGACCTGGCGCACCGGGCTGCGCGAGCGGGTCGGCGACGGCCCCGCCGCGGCGCGCACACCCGGCTGACGCCCTGCGGCCGCGTCAATGCGGGACGCTGCGGGAGAACAGGTTCATCACCAGCACGCCGGCGACGATGAGCGCCATGCCGACCACTGCGGGGGCGTCCAGCGCCTGCCCGTAGACCAGCCACGCGATGGCCGCCACCAGCACGATCCCGAGCCCGCTCCAGATCGCGTAGGCGACGCCGACGGGGATGGTCTTCAACACCAGGGACAGGAAGTAGAAGGCGACCACGTAGCCCGCGACCACGACCAGCGACGGCACCAGCCGCGTGAACCCCTCGCTCGCCTTCAGCGACGAGGTCGCGATCACCTCGCCCACGATGGCGACCGCGAGGAACAGCCAAGGCTTCATCGGAACTCTCCTGCCACGGGACGCGGCGATTCTCCGCGGCCCGTGCGCGGGTGGACAGGATTGTCTTCGGCGGCGGGGTATGCGCACGCCGGAGACGGGTCGCGAGCCGGCCTGCGTCCGGACGTGACCTCCAACCCCCGCGGGGCGCAGCGTCCGGATGCGACGCGTCTCGATATCCCGAGGTGCAGACGCCGCGCGCCGGCTCAACCGCCCCCCTCCGCCACGGCGGTTACTGCGCGACACGCGCTGCACGACCTTGTCCGCAACCGGGCCCTGCGCCCCACGCAATCGCCACGATAAAACCCGAGATCAGCCAGGTCCTTCATCGGCCGAACGTCTGAATCAAACGCGCCGCGAAGCGGATCGATCTCCGGGTTCCGGCCTGAGTTGATTCTCCAGGCTGCGCTCTAGCGAACTTTGGGCGCAGCAGTGGGGTCGCCGAGCTTGCGGTTCAGACCCATTGCGGCGTTCACCAACTCCCTGACTCGCGCAGGATCGACCTTCTCGCCCTCCACAAGAACGATATTGGCCAACTCATACCTGCCGCTGGGCTTGAGCCGATCATCGAGTTCCCGCAGCCGTTTGCCGCGCCAGAATCCCAGAAGTACACGCTGCTCCTCCGCGCGGATGAGGAGTACGGGGCCGTTGTGGAAATAGACCAGGTGGCCCCACTTGATCCGCTCCTCCAGCTCGCCTGCCGAAAGCGCGGCGCGGCTCAGGCTTTCGACGAGGGACCTGCGCCAACCGGCAAGCGCCGCGACGTAGGCATCGGGTGATTCTGCCGGAACCGACTTATTCATAGGCACTGCACACCGAACTGAACGGAGTCCCGAAGCGGGTTCGACCCGAATGAACCGTTGACGTCCAAGCGACGCTCCATGACAAGCACCCTTTTCCCGTGGCTCTCCGCGAAACTCACGGCCGCCCAGCCACACCGAGCGTACAAGCCGCCCGTGAGGTCTTCGGTCTGCAGGTAGAGCCGCTGGATGCCTTGCGCCCGCGCCTGCTCCACCGCGTGGTGCACAAGGGACTGGGCCACTCCCCTGCCTCTGGCCGAAGGCGCGACGTAAACGGCGCCAAGCCAATGAACGTATCCGGGCAACTGCGGCATCTCGCCGAGCTTGAGTTGCACCGCCCCTATCGCACTGCCGTGCGCGAAGGCCAGGTAGGTCCTGGGCAGCCCCGTGCCGACCAGGCTCGCGCGCAACGTCTGCTGCTCGACCTCGAGAGTCAGACCATCCTCGCGTCCCCAGGCCCCGTAGTACCACTCGGCGACGACGTCGAGCATTGCAGGCACTTCTGAGAGGGAAACGATCTCCACGGCGGACGCAGGCTCCATCTGGTTGACGGCAGAGTTCAGCGGAAACGTACAGCGGTTCCCGCCAGGATGAAGTTCGGCCTGTCGGAACATTCGAGCATAGAGGATCTCATCCAAGGGACTGCCGTAGGGACCAGGCCGGCCAAGGAGCCGGCTGCAACCCCGAGGCTCCGCCTCCGCGATGAAGCCCATGAGGTCCATTCCGAAGAACACGGCCACCGGATGCCCGTTGCGCGACCACTCGAGCCGCACGTCGCCTGGTGCATTCCTGCCTTGAGCTAGAGCTTTGCCAGCAGTTCCGCCTTCTTCTTCTCGAAGTCCTCGAGGCTGATCAGCTCCTTGTCCCGCAGCTCTTGCAGCTGCGCCAGCTTTCCAACAAGGCGTGAGCATGGATCCTCGACGTCGGCCTGCGACGTCTGGAGGGCAGGCTCTCCACGCTTGAACCAGTTGCTCCCGGGCCGCGTGAATACAAGCCACAGGCCCATGACCTGCAGGACCAGCCAAGCCGGACTGGCGAAAGCCAGCACCATTGACTGACCACTGCCTCCATCCAGCGCATTCGACACATCGTCGATTGCAGCAGGCACCGAGAACGGAAAGCCGAGGACCGTTATGGTCAAGCTGGCATACCTTGCCCAGTTCTTACCGCTCTTTATCTTGACGACAAGGAACGCAAGGAACGCGTAGGCTGCTCCAATAGAGACCAGGTGGGCAGCGGCCGGGAAGTTCGCGGGGCGATCGAAATCCACGACCAAAGCAACAGCGCTGAGCGCCAGGCTCCCCCAGAGGCACCTGCATGCCCGCTCCACATCAAGCTTCGACTGTTGTCTTTCTGCCTCGCTCACCAAACCTCTCACCAAGATTCCCCAACGCCTGAATGCGACCTCCGCCCGAACGGTGCGCAGCACGGCCACCCTGGCATCGAGCGGCAGGCTAACGCTTCCAGAACCACACCCCCGTCCATCCCAGTACCGAGCCGGCGATGCCGCCCCAGAGGATGCCCTGCGAGAAGCGCGCGCCGACGAGGTGAGCGACCACGCCGCCCGCCAAGGCGCCGGCGAGCATCAGCAGGGCCACCTTCCGTTGCCGTGCGAGGCGCAGTGCCTCCGCCTCGCGCTTGCGGCGGATCTCGTCCTGCACCCGCGTATCCGGTTCGAGGACGGCCCGGACGATGGCGTCCATCTGCTTCCTTTCCATGCGACGACTCCTGACATGCGCGACCCATTGTGCGGGTCGGACTCTACGATGCGACCACAGGCGGATCGAGCCCTCATTCCACACCCTGCGAAGGGCGCACCCTCGACTCGTCCTGGTTTCGTCCGCGTCCCCTCGCGCGGCATGCGCGGCAGAGAGCTTCCCCGGAGAGGAACTCGCGAAGGCTGCGGGGAATGTGCATCTTCGACAGGCGGATATCGCACGAGGCGCAACGGTGTGCTGGCCCCGCAGCGACGGCGATCCCGCCGCCGATGACCGCCGCGATCAGCGCCGGAACCAGCTCATCCATTCCGCGCCTCCCCCGGACCGCACTCGGCACCCGCTGGGCTGCCGGCCCCGCCTGCCATCCGGTCGATGGCCTCCAGCTGCTCCCTGCACGCCGCGTGCAGGGTTGGCTCGATGAGCATGATCCGTTGGACGTAGGCCCTGGCGCTGTCGTGCAGCCCGCTGACCGCGAGGGCCTTCGCGCCGAAGTACAGCGCGGAGATGTCGTGCGGGTGCTCCTGCAACCGGAGCCGGGTGCCGGCGATCAGCGCGTCGATCCGGCCCTTCTGCCAGAGTTCGCGGAACCGGTCCTCGCGCGGCTGGCCGCATCCCACGACGCGGCAGAGGATGTTGCCGGCGACGAACGCCGTCAGGAGCCCGATGACGACCCAGAGAAGGATCTTGATCTGCGCGATGTCCGCTTCCATACGCTCTCCTGTTCGCCGGAACGCGCGCCGCACGAGGGTGCGCGACACGCCCGGATTTCCCTGCCGCGATTCTATGCCCAGACCCTTCGCCTGCCTCGCCCTCCTCTCGCTCGCGGCGTTCCTGCTGGCTGCCGTGTCCGTGCATGCGCTGCGCCCGGAGCTCGACTGGGTGCACAGCCAGATGAGCGTCTACCTGGTCGGGCCCTGGGGCTGGCTGCTGCAGTCGGCCTATGCGGCGCTGGCGGCCGGGATGCTCGCGCTGGGCGTGGGGCTGTACCGCGGGCTCCCGGTCGAGGCACGGAGCGCGGCGCCCCTGCTGCTGTTCGCGCTCGGCGCGCCGGCGCTGGTGGTCACGGCACTGGCGCCGATGCGCTTCCCGCACGAGGACCCGCGGCTCGTGCACCTGGTGCACGGTATCGCCGCGCAGACGACCTTCCTGTGCGCGACGACGGGCATGGTGCTGCAGGCATTGCGCCTGCGACTGGACCCGGCGTGGCGGCCCATCGCGCGCGGCGCGCTGGCGTGGGCCCTGCTCTGCTTCGCCGGCGTGTGGCTGCTGGCCTTCTGGCGCGACCTGCCCCGCGGGCTCGCGCAGAAGGGGCTGATCGCGATGATCGTGGCGTGGCTGGCGGTGGTCGCGGGCTGGGCGCTGGGGCGAGGGGCGAGGCGTGAGGAGTGAGAAACGAGAGGAGGTGCACGCACTGGCCTCCGTTTCTTGCTCCTTTCCACTTACTCCACAGGCCCACAGCGCCCTCCCCCGCGGACAGCGGGGGAGGGTTGGGGAGGGGGGCCTTTTGGGCAGGAACGGGAGGTCATGAGTGAGAAAAGGAGGAGAAGAGCGGTCGCGGCCCTCATTTCTCACTTCCTTGTACTCACGCCTCAGGCAGCGCGCGCTGCGCGCTTCACCCCCATCCCCGCCTTCCCCCGCAGGCGGGGAAGGGGCTTGGCGGCGAGGAGCGAGGCATGAGGAGTGAGAAACGGGACGAGGTGCACGCACTGGCCTCCGTTACCCACTCCTCTCCACGCACGCCTCAGACCAGCATCGGCAGATGCAGGCCCTTTTCGCGGGCGCAGGTGCGGGCGATGTCGTAGCCGGCGTCGGCGTGGCGCATGACGCCCGTGGCCGGGTCGTTCCACAGGACGCGGGCGATGCGGCGGTCGGCGGCCTCGCTGCCGTCGCAGACGACGACCACGCCCGAATGCTGGGAGTAGCCCATGCCGACGCCACCGCCGTGATGCAGGCTGACCCAGGTGGCGCCGCCGGCGACGTTGAGCATGGCGTTGAGCAGCGGCCAGTCGCTCACGGCGTCCGAGCCGTCGGCCATCGCCTCGGTCTCGCGGTTCGGCGAGGCGACGGAGCCGGAATCGAGGTGGTCGCGACCGATGACGATCGGCGCCTTCAGCTCGCCGTTGCGCACCATCTCGTTGAAGGCCAGCCCCAGCTTGTCGCGCAGCCCCAGGCCGACCCAGCAGATGCGCGCCGGCAGGCCCTGGAAGGCGATGCGCTGGCCGGCCATGTCCAGCCAGCGGTGCAGGTGCGGATCGTCGGGGATGAGTTCCTTGACCTTGGCGTCGGTCCTGGCGATGTCCTCCGGGTCGCCGGAGAGCGCGACCCAGCGGAACGGGCCCACGCCGCGGCAGAACAGCGGCCGCACGTAGGCGGGCACGAAGCCGGGGAAGTCGAAGGCGTCCGCCAGGCCCTCGTCCTTCGCCATCTGGCGGATGTTGTTGCCGTAGTCGAAGGTCGGCACGCCCTGCGCGTGGAAGGCGAGCATGGCCTCGACATGGGTGCGCATGCTGCGCTTGGCGGCATCGCGCACGCCCTCGGGATCGCTCTTCTGCGCGGCGAGCCACTGCTCGACCGTCCAGCCCGCCGGCAGGTAGCCGTGCACGGGGTCGTGGGCGCTGGTCTGGTCGGTGACCGCATCCGGGCGCACGCCGCGGCGGACGAGCTCCGGCAGCACCTCGGCGGCGTTGCCGAGCAGCGCGATGGACCTGGCCTCGCCCGCCTGCGTGTACTTCCCGATGCGCGCGAGCGCGTCGTCGAGGTCGGTGGCCTGCTCGTCGACGTAGCGGGTCTTCAGGCGGAAGTCGATGCGGCTCTGCTGGCACTCGATGTTGAGGCTGCAGGCGCCGGCGAGGCTGGCCGCCAGGGGCTGCGCGCCGCCCATGCCGCCGAGGCCCGCGGTGAGGATCCAGCGGCCGGTCAGGTCGCCGCCGTAGTGCTGGCGGCCCATCTCCACGAAGGTCTCGTAGGTGCCCTGCACGATGCCCTGCGACCCGATGTAGATCCACGAGCCCGCGGTCATCTGGCCGTACATGGCCAGGCCCTTGCGGTCGAGTTCGTGGAAGTGCTCCCAGGTCGCCCAGTGCGGCACCAGGTTGGAGTTGGCGATCAGCACGCGCGGCGCGTCGGCATGGGTGCGGAACACACCCACCGGCTTGCCGGACTGCACCAGCAGGGTGTGCTCGTCGTCCAGCGTCTCGAGCGTGCGCAGGATGGCGTCGTAGCAGTCCCAGTCGCGTGCGGCGCGGCCGATGCCGCCGTAGACCACCAGCTCTTCCGGACGCTCGGCCACCTCGGGATCGAGGTTGTTCTGCAGCATGCGGTAGGCGGCCTCGGTCTGCCAGGAACGGCAGGTCCGCTCGGCGCCGCGCGGCGCGTGGATACGGCGGCTGGGATCGATGCGGCGGTCGTTGCTCATGCGGCAGGCGGTCCGGCTGTGAAAGACGCCGGATTATCGCAGAGCCCCGACGCAGGGCATGCCCACCCGCGACGACACCCCGCCCTTCGCCCTTCGCCCTACGCCCTTCGCCCTACGCCCTACGCCCTTCGCCCTTCTTCGCCCCACCCGCCTCACCGCCCGCGGCGGATCGCGGGATCCAGGCGCTCGAGCGCGCGGCCCAGGTCGGTCTCGCCGGTCCGCTCGATGTCCTCGCGCGAATAGGCGCGGCCGGGCCGGGCGCAGTCGCGCGCCTGACGCGGATCGTCGGCACGCGCGGCGCGCGACGTGTCGCGAATGCGGGTGCCGGTCTCCTCCACGCAGTCGCGGTGCAGGGCGGCGCTCTCGCGGTCGACCGGGTCGGCGTGGACGGGGCCGTCGCCGAAGTCCTCGACCGGCTCGGGCGTCTCGGGCACGGGCAGGACGGGCGGCGCGGGACCCGCAGGCGGCGCCGGCTCCGGCGCCTGGGCGAGGGCCGGGGCGGCGAAGGCGCTGCAGATCAGCAGGATGCTCAGGCGGTTCATGGCGGACTCCTGGTGGTGCGGCCTTGGATGCGATACGGACGGCGATGCGACCCGGTCGCGCGGCCTGCGCCGCCCGTTCAGCGGACGTCGACCGGCGGGAGGGGAGGCAACGGCGGAGGCGGCGGCCGGCTGGCGTCGATCTCCGCCTGCAGGGCCTGCGCGCGGCGTGCCCGCTCCAGGCGCCGTTCCGCCTCGCGCGCCTGCACGTCGCGCCGCAGGCGGTCGGCGACGAAGGGCTCGGCGGTGGTCGCCTGCCGCAGGTGCAGGCTGCGCTGCGCGTTCTGCCCCTGCAGGCTGTCGAGCGCGCGCTCGCGGCGCAGCAGCTCCAGTTCCCGGCGCTGGCGGTCGTGGTCGAGCTGGCGCTGGCGCTCGCGCTGCTCGGCAAGCGGGCTCGGGGACGGCGGGGGCAGCACCGCCGGATGCGGCGGATGATGCGGAAGATGCGGCGCCACCTGGGCGCCCGCGGCGCCGGTGGCGCAGGCGAGGACGACGGCGGCGAGAAGACGGGACATCGCGGATTCCGGAGCGCGAGGGACGGCCCCGACCCTAGCGCAGCGCGCGTTTCGCGGGCGCGAACGCCACAGGGACGCAATCCCGAGCTGGTACCCTCCGCGCCGCATTCCCCCTCCGAAAGACCCCCGATGTCCCTTCTGAACCGCCTCGCCTGCGGCCTCGCCGCATTGTTCCTGCTGTCCGCCTGCGCCACGCTCCGCGGCGACGACACGCCCGCGCCCCTGATCCTCATCTCCCTGGACGGCGTGCATCCCGACTACCTCGGCCGCGGCGACACGCCGGCGCTGGACGCGCTGGCCGCCGACGGCGTGCTCGCGCGCTGGATGACCCCCTCCTACCCCACCCTCACCTTCCCCAACCACTACACGCTGGTGACCGGCCTGCGCCCGGACCACCACGGCATCGTGAACAACACCATCCGCGATCCCGAGCTGGGCAGGTTCACGCTCAGCAACCGCGAGGCGGTCGGCGACGGCCGCTGGTGGGGCGGCGAGCCGCTGTGGGTCACCGCGCAGAAGGCGGGCCTGAGCGCGGCGACGATGTTCTGGCCGGGTTCCGAGGCGGAGATCGCCGGCATGCGCCCGGACCGCTGGACGCCGTTCGACGGCAAGCTGCCGCCGGAGGCGCGCGTCGACCGCCTGCTGGGCTGGATGGACCTGCCCGCGGCGGCGCGGCCGCACTTCATCACGCTGTACTTCGAGCACGTGGACAGCGCCGGCCACTACCACGGCCCGGAGTCGCCGGAGCGCGTGGCCGCGCTGGCGCAGATCGACGCAGCCCTGCAGCGCCTGTTCGACGGCCTGCGCGCCCGCGGCCTGTTCGACCGGGTCAACATCATCGTGGTCTCGGACCACGGCATGGCCGAGACCACGCCGCAGCGCCTGGTCTTCCTCGACGACCTGATGGACCTCGACGACTGGGAGGTGGTCACCGCCGGCCAGGTGGTCGGCCTCTCGCCCACGCGTGAGGACGCCGCCCTGCCGCGCGAGAACCCGCACCTGCAGTGCTGGCGCAAGGAGGACCTGCCGGCCGAGTGGCACTACGGCACGCACCCGCGCATCCCGGAAGTGATCTGCCAGGCTGCCATCGGCTGGAAGGCGCTGCGCCGCGCGGACCTGCTGCGCTTCGGCGGGCGCGTCAACGGCGGCGAGCATGGCTTCGCGCCGGAGGAGCCGGCGATGCGGGCGCTGTTCCTCGCCCACGGCCCCGACTTCGCGCGCGGCCGCGTGATCGACCCGATCGACAACGTCGACGTCTATCCCGTGCTCGCCGAGCTGCTGGGCCTGACGCCGCTGCCGAACGACGGCGACGCCACCCGGCTGCGCGCGGCGCTGCGCTGATCCCGCCCGCCGCGGCCGCGCGCCCCGGCGGCGGTCACTCCGCCAGCAGGCGCGCGATGGCCGCGCGGTAGCGCGCGGCGATGGCGGTGCGCTCGCGGTGCCGCCCCTGCGCCACCAGCCGCTCGCCGCCCACCCAGACCTCGTCGATGGCCTCGCCGTGGCCGGCGAACACCCAGCGGTCGAGGACGTCGGCCGTCCCGGCGCCGGCGAAACGCGGCGCCTCCGCGTCCAGCACCACGACGCCGTCGGCGGCCGCGTCGCAGCCGCCCGAGCGGCGCCCGCCCGCCAGCGCCGCCGCGAATAGCGCCTCGCCGGTGCTGCCTCCGCCCGCGGCGGCCACGTTGCGCCGGCGGTGCGCGAGGCGCTGGCCGTATTCGAGCATCTTCAGCTCCTCGGCCAACGAGGTCGAGACGTGGCTGTCGGTGCCGATGCTGAAGACGCCGCCGGCGTCCAGGAAGTCGCGCAGCGGGAACAGGCCGTCGCCGAGGTTGGCCTCGGTGGTCGGGCACAGCGCGACGGTCGCGCCGCTGCGCGCGATGCCCTGCACCTCCGTCGGCTCCAGGTGCGTGGCGTGCACCAGGGTCCAGCGCGCGTCCACCGGGGCGTTGTCGAGCAGCCAGGCCACCGGGCGTGCGCCGCGGGCGGCGACGCAGTCGTCCACCTCGGCGGTCTGCTCGGCGACATGGATGTGCACGGGCAGCTCCGGCGCCACGGCGTCGAGCACCGCGCGAAGCGCCTCCGGCGGCACCGCGCGCAGGCTGTGGAAGGCCACGCCCACCCGCACCCGCGCATCGTCCAGGGCTTCGGCCTGCAGCATCCCGACCAGGCGCAGGTAGGCATCCACCGAATGGGCGAAGCGCATCTGCCGCGCATCGAGCGGACGCCCGTCGAAGCCGCCCTGCATGTAGAGCGTGGGCAGCAGGGTGAGCCCGATGCCGGTCTCGCGCGCGGCCGCCACGAGGGCGCGCGACATCGCCGCCGGGTCGGCGTATGGCCGGCCGTCGGGCGCGTGGTGCAGGTAGTGGAACTCGCACACGCGGGTGTAGCCCGCCTCCAGCAGTTCGGCGTAGAGCTGCGCCGCGACCGCCTGCAGGCTGTCGGGATCGAGCCGCGCGGCGAAGCGGTACATGGTCTCGCGCCAGGTCCAGAAGCTGTCCTGCGCCGCGGTCTGGCGCTCGGCCATGCCCGCCATGGCGCGCTGGAAGGCGTGGGAGTGCGCATCGACCACGCCCGGCAGGACGAAGCGGCCGCGCCCGGCGCCCGCGAGTTCGACGTCGCGCGCCCAGCCGTCGGGGCGCCACAGGTGTTCGGCATGGAAGGTGTGCATGCGCGCATTATCGCCCCTGACCCGGGCCACGCACGGCCACGGCCGCGGGCGCGTCTACACTTGCGCGCATGCACGACTACGACCTGCTCCTGACCGGCGCGCGGCTGGCGACCCTCGCCGGCGACGCCGGCTACGGCCTGGTGGACGACGGCGCGCTGGCGGTCCGCGACGGCCGCATCGCCTACGCCGGCCCGCGCGCCGCCCTGCCCTCCACCGCCGCGCGCGCGCACGAGGACCTCGGCGGCGCCCTGGTGACGCCGGGGCTGATCGACTGCCACACGCACCTGGTGTTCGCGGGCGAGCGCATCGGCGAGTTCGAGCAGCGCCTCACCGGCGTGGACTACGCGAGCATCGCGCGCAACGGCGGCGGCATCGCCTCGACCGTGCGCGCGACCCGCGCCGCCAGCGAGGACGCCCTGGTCGAGGCCACCCTGCCGCGCGCGCGCGCGCTCGTCGCCGACGGCGTGACCACGGTGGAGATCAAGTCCGGCTACGGCCTCGACGCCGACAGCGAGCCGAAGATGCTGCGCGCCGCCCGGCGCGTCGGCGAGGCGCTCGGCATCGGCGTGCGCACGACCTTCCTCGGCGCGCACGCGCTGCCGCCGGAGTTCGCCGGGCGCGCCGACGCCTACATCGACCTCGTGTGCGACACGATGCTGCCGGCGGTGGCCGAGGCGGGACTGGCCGACGCGGTGGACGCCTTCTGCGAGGGCATCGGCTTCGACCCCGCGCAGACTCGCCGCGTGTTCGAGGCCGCCCGGCGGCACGGGCTGCCGGTCAAGCTGCACGCCGACCAGCTCTCGGATCTCGGGGGGGCGGCGCTGGCGGCGGAGTTCGGCGGACTCTCGGCCGACCACGTCGAGTACGCCAGCGAGGCCGGCGCGCGCGCGATGGCCGCGGCCGGCACGGTGGCCGTGCTGCTGCCGGGCGCCTTCGTGTGCCTGCGCGAGACGCGGCTGCCGCCGATCGAGGCCTTCCGCCGCCACGGCGTGCGGATGGCGGTGGCGACCGACTGCAATCCCGGCACCTCGCCGCTGCTGTCCCTGCGCCTGGCGATGGCCCTGGCCTGCGTCCAGTTCCGGCTGACCCCGGAGGAGGCCCTGCGCGGCGCGACGGTCGAGGCCGCGCGGGCGCTCGGCCTGGACGACCGCGGCCGCCTCGTCGCCGGGCAGCGCGCGGATCTGGCGGTGTGGGACGCGGCGCAGCCGGCCGAGCTGTGCTACTGGCTGGGCGGCGGCGGTGCGCGCGCCGTCTACGCCGGCGGCCGCCGCATCGGCTGAGGACGTCGCGCCCCGCACGGGTCGGTGCGGGGAACAGGGAGAAAAGGCGACCAGGCGCCCACGGTGCGTCGCGTAGCCCATGTGCGCCGCGCGGGGTCGCCGCCGGGAGGGCGGGGCCGCATCCGGCCCCTGCCATCGGTCATGGGGACGACGCGGACGAAACGATATATTGTTTCACCCGGTCGTGATGCCGACCGTCCGTCCGCTTTCCGTCTCCCCGAGGGCCACATGCCGCTGTCGCTTCCCCGCCGCGCCCCGCTCGCGCTGGCGCTGCTTTCCGTCTGCCTGTCGTCCACCGCCGCCGCCGAGCCGCTGGCGCCCCGGACCCTTCCCGAGATCGTGGTCACCGCGACCGCCACGGAACGCCCGGTCGAGGGCGTGCCGGCCTCGGTCACCGTCATCACCCGCGAGGAACTGGAACGGCGCCCCATCGAGGACCTGACCGACGCGCTGCGCGGCACGCCGGGCGTGAGCCTGACCGGCATCGGCTTCGGCCGGCGCGGGGTGCGCCTGCGCGGCATGTCCTCCGACGACACCCTGACCCTGGTGGACGGCCGCCGCATCACGCCCTCGGGCGGCGCCATCGCGCACTCGGACTTCGACATGGGCTGGGTGCCGGTGGAGGCGATCGAGCGCATCGAGGTGGTGCGCGGGCCGATGTCCTCGCTGTACGGCTCGGAGGCGCTGGGCGGCGTGGTGAACGTCATCACCCGCAGCGCCACCGACGCCTGGCGCGGCAGCGTGACCGCCGGCGGCAGCGTCCGCGACGACGGGCGCGGCGGCGAGACCCACCAGATCGGCGCCTATGCCGGTGGCCCGCTGATCCCGGGCGTGCTCGGCCTCACCGTCCACGCCGAGGACCGGCGCCGTGCAGAGACGCCGGACGCGGCCGATCCCCTCGTCAGCGCCCAGGAAGGCCGCGCCGCGCGCAGCGGCAGGATCGGCCTCCGCTGGACGCCCTCGGCCGCGCAGCGGGTGGACCTGGACGTGATGGAAAGCCGCGAGGACCGCTGGCGCGACGCGCTCCAGGCCGGCGGCGCGCCCTACCACTACCGCTACGCCGACGACATCGAGCGCCGCCAGGTGGCGCTCTCCCACCAGGGCGGCTGGCAGTGGGGCGACACCCTGCTGCGCGCCTACCGCACCGACCTCGACCGCGTGAACGCGCGCAGCCGGGGCACGCCGACCGGCGCGCAGCACCTGCGCGAGGACACCGTGGACGGGCACGCCAGCCTGCGGCTCGGAGCCGCGCATCGCGTGAGCCTGGGCGGCGAGTGGCGGCGTGAGCAACTGGACGATCCGACGGTCAACGCCGCCGGCCACGCGGCCATCGTCCATCGCGCCCTGTTCCTGCAGGACGAGATCGAGCTCACCCCGACCCTCTCCGGCGTGGTCGGTGCCCGCATCGACGACCACGAGGACTTCGGCATCCACCGCAGCCCGCGCGCCTACCTGGTGCAGCAGCTCGGCGCGGGCTGGACGCTGAAGGGCGGCTACGGCCGCGGCTTCAAGGCGCCGAGCCTGAAGCAGCTCTCGCCCGGCTACCGCGCCACCGGCGGCGGCGGCATGTTCACCATCGTCGGCAATCCGGACCTGGCGCCGGAGACCAATGCCACCTGGGAGTTCGGCACCGAGTACCGCCACGGCGACTGGTCGCTGCAGGCCACCGCCTTCCAGAACACCCTGCACGACCTCGTGCAGACGCTCTGCGTCAGCGACTGCGGCATCCGCGGCCGCGAGCAGCGCACCTACGTCAACGTCGACGAGGCGCGCATCCGCGGGCTGGAGCTGGCCGTCGGCGTGCCGCTGGCGGAGACGCTGCGGCTCGACGCCAACTACACCCGCCTGCACACGCTGGACCGCGCCAACGACCGCCCGCTGGCCGAGCGTCCGCGGCACGGCGGCGCGCTGGGCCTGTCGTGGGCGCCCGCGGACCGCTTCGACGCGCGCCTGCGCGGCGAGTACGTCGGCAGCCAGGTGCAGTACTCGGGCGCGAACACGGTGGGCCTGCCCGCCTACCTGCTGTGGTCGGCCGACCTGCGCTACCGGTTCTCGCCGTGGCTGAGCCTGCGCGCGGGCGTGGAGAACATCACCGACGAACAGCGCGGCGAGGAGGCGGCCATCCATCCCTACCCGGAGAGCGGCCGCAGCTACAGCCTCGGCCTGACGGTCTCGTTCTGACCATGCGGCGGCTGCTCGGCGCACTGGCGCTGTGGCTGGCGGCGGCCTGCGCGACGGCGGCGACGCCACCCGCGCAGGTGCGGGTCGCGGTCGTGGCCACCGATTTCGTCCTGCCCGCCAAGGTGCGGCAGCTCGACGCCTGGGGCGCGCCCTCGGGCGTGCGCCTGCAGCAGTGGTCGCCGGAAGCGGCCGCGGCGGCGGACTGGGGCGCGATCGACCTGCTGATCCTCGACACGCCGCGCCCGGGCGACGCGGCGCGCGTGCAGGCCGCCCTCGACGAACGCCTCGCGACGGCCGCGACGCCGTGGCTGCGCGTCGGCGGCGGCCCGCCGGCCGGGAACGGACTGCCGGAGCCGCTGTGGCGACGCCTCGCCGGCTACTACGGCGGCGGCGGCGAGGCCAACTTCCGTACCCTGCTCGCCGCGCTCGCGGCCTGGGGCGCGGGCGGCGACCCGCTGGCCCTCCCCGCGCCGACGGCCCTGCCCGCCGCGGGCGTCTGGCACCCGCAGGCCCCGGGGGCCTTCGCGTCGGTCCGCGACTACCTCCGCTGGGGCACCGCGCGCTGGCCGGCGGACGCGCCCCGGATCGGGCTGATCGTGCCCGACGGCGCCATCGGCGCCCTGCAGACGGCGACGCTCGATGCCGTGGTCGCCGCACTGGAGGCACGCGGGCTGGCGCCGGTGCCGCTGTGGTTCGACCGCGCGCCCGGCAGCCTGTCGGCGCTGGTCGAGGGCGCCGGCCTGGTCGCCCTGGTCAACATGACCCACCTCCAGGGCGGGACGGCGCTGCGCGACGAACTGGCGGCCATCGGCGTGCCGGTGCTGCAGACCGTCGGCCACCGCGGAAGCGCCGGGGCGTGGGCGGCCTCGCCGAGCGGCTTCGCCCAGCACCTGGTCGCCCCCTTCCTCGCGCAGCCCGAGACCTGGGGCCTGAGCGACCCGCTGGTGATCTCGGCCGTCGAGGACGGCCGGCAGGTCCCGCTGCCCGCCCAGGTGGACCTGCTGGCCGACAAGCTCGCGGCGATGGCGCGGCTGGCCGCGGCGCCGCGCGAGACGCGCCGGCTGGCGCTGATGTTCTGGAACTACCCGGCGGGCGAGAAGAACCTTTCCGCCTCCAACCTCAACCTGCCACGCAGCCTGGAGCACCTCGTCGCGCGTCTGCGCGAAGCGGGCTACCGGGTCGCGGCGGCCGACGAGGCGGCGCTCATCGAGGCCGGGCAGGCCATGCTCGGCGGGCTCCATCGGCCGGAGACGCTGGACGCCCTGCTGGCCCGGGACCTCGCGGTCGCGCTGCCGGTGGCGCGCTACCGGGCCTGGCTCGACACCCTGCCCGCGGCCCGGCGCGAGGCCCTGCAGGCACGCTGGGGCGAGCCGGAGGCGCAGCCCTCGGTGCGCCAGGTCGACGGCACGTCGGCCTTCGTCGTGCCGCGCCTCGCGCTCGACCACCTCGTCGTGCTCCCGCAGCCGCCGCGCGGCGCACGGCCCGGCGAGGCGACCCACGATGCGAGCGCCCTGCCCTCGCACGCCTACCTCGCGACCTACCTCTACGTGCGCGAGATCCTCGATGCGCACGCGCTGATCCACATGGGCACGCACGGCACCCAGGAGTGGACGCCGGGCAAGGACCGCGGCCTCGCCGCCGACGACTACCCGATGCTCGCCGTCGGCCACCTGCCGGTGTTCTATCCCTACGTCCAGGACAACGTGGGCGAGGCCATGCAGGCCAAGCGCCGCGGACGCGCGGTGATCGTCAGCCACCAGACGCCGCCCTTCGCGCCGGCGGGCCTCTACGACGAACTCCGCGACGTCCACGCGCTGGTGCACGAATGGCTGCAGGCCGAGCCGGGCGCGGTGCGCGACCGCACCGCCGCGCAGCTCCGCGCGCAGGCCACGGCGAGCGGGCTCGACGCGGACATGGGCTGGGACGCGGCGCGCATCGACGGCGACTTCGATGGCTTCTTCGAGGCGCTGCACGACCATCTCCACGCGCTCGCACGTAGCGTCATGCCGCTGGGCCTGCACAGCTTCGGCGTGCCCGCCGCGCCGGAGCACCGGCTGGCGACGGTCATGCAGCAGCTCGGCACGCCCTACTACGCGGCGCTGGGGCTGGACCCGCAGGAGGTCTTCGCCGAGGACTTCGCGGCGCTCGCGGCCTCCCCACCCCATGCCCTGCTCCATCGGCACCTGCGCGAGGGCGCGCCGTCCGCGGAGATCGACGACCCCGCGCTGCGCGCCATGGTCGAGCGCGCCGCGACGCTGGATGCGGCGCTCGCGGAGACCGGCGAGATCGAGGCCCTCCTGGACGCCCTCGACGGCCACCTCGTCGCGCCCGGCGAAGGCGGCGACCCGATCCGCAATCCGGACGTCCGCGGCGGGCGCAACCTCTACGCCTTCGAGGCCGACAAGCTGCCCACCCGGGCCGCCTACGCCACGGGCGGCGAGGCGCTCGACGGGCTCGTCGAGGGCTTCCGCGCCGAGCACGGCGAGGCGCCGCGCAAGCTCGCCTTCAGCCTGTGGTCCTCGGAGGCCATCCGCCACCTCGGCGTCAGCGAAAGCCAGGTGCTGCATGCGCTCGGCCTGCGCCCGGCGTGGGACGCCGGCGGCCGCGTGACCGCGCTGGAGATCGTGCCGCGCGCCGAGCTGGGACGGCCGCGCATCGACGTGGTCGTGCAGGTCACCAGCGTCTACCGCGACCAGTTCGACGGCTTCATGCGCCTGCTCGCCGAGGCCATGGACCGCCTCGCGGCGCTCGACGAACCGGACAACCCGCTGCGCCGGAACAGCGAGGCGGTGGCGGCGCGCCTGGTCGGGGACGGCGTGCCGCCCGCGCGCGCGGCGCGGCTGGCGCGGCTGCGCATCTTCGGCAACGCGCCGGGCGAGTACGGCAGCGGGCTGTCGGGCGCCGTGCTGGATTCGACCGCCTGGGAGGACGAGGCACCGCTGGCCGAGCAGTTCCTCTCGCGCCTGCAGTACGCCTACGGCGCCGAGGACTGGGGCGTCGCGCTCGCCGACGCACCGGGCGGCGCCAACCTCTTCGCCGAGCAGCTGCGCGGCGTGCAGGCGGCGGTGCTCTCGCGCTCCTCCAACCTCCATGGCCTGCTGTCCACCGACCATCCGTTCGAGTACCTCGGCGGCCTGTCGCTGGCCGTGCGCCAACTCGACGGCACGAGCCCCGCGCTCTACGTCTCCGACCTGCGCCAGGACACGCCGCGACTGGCCGGCGCCGCGGCGTTCCTCGCCAGCGAGCTGCGCGCGCGCACGCTCAACCCGCACTGGATCGGCGCGATGCAAGCCGAGGGCTATGCCGGCACGCTGGAAGTGCTGAACGCCGCCAACAACCTGTTCGGCTGGCAGGTCGCGGACCCGTCCACCGTGCGCGACGACCAGTGGCAGGCCATCCACGACACCTACGTGCGCGACGTCCGCGACCTCGGCATCGACGCCTGGTTCGAGGCGGCGAATCCCGAGGCGCAGGCGCAGCTCATCGACCGCCTGCTCGAAGCGGTCCGCAAGGACTACTGGGATGCCGACGCGCGCACGCTGCGCGAGCTGGTCGCGCGCCGCGGCGAACTGGCCGAGCGCTTCGGCGCCCTGCCCGCCGCGGCCGCCACCCGCGCCTTCACCGAGGACCTGGCGGCGGGCTTCGGGCTCTCCGCGCCCGCGTCGCCCGGCGAGGCCGGCGCCGACGGCGCCGTGCAGCCGGTGCGCGGCCAGGTCCTGCAGCAGGTCGCCGCCGCCGAGCCCAGGCCCGAACGCACGTGGCTCGGCCTCGTGCCGCTCCTCGCCGTCTTCCTTCTCGGCGCCGCCCGCCAGGCGCGCGCCAACCGTCCTCTCCCGTCCCCGTCCACGCACCGATGAACGCACTCGAACACTGGCTCTACGACCTCTCCCGCCTCTTCCTCGCACCCGTGCTGGTGCTGATCCTCGTCGCCCTGGTCTATGCCTTCGCAGTGCTGGGCGCCTTCGCGATGGAGGCGCTGCAACGCCGTCGCGGCCGCCACCGCTCCGCGCTCGCCGCCTTCGCCGCGGCCACCGGCGCCGGCAGCGACGACCTGGAGCTGTGGATCATGCGGCGCCTGGAATGGCTGCGGATCACCGCCCGCAGCGCGCCGATGCTGGGGCTGGTGGCGACGATGATCCCGATGGGCCCGGCGCTGCTGGCGCTGACGCAGTCGGACGCGGCCGGCGTCGGCGAGAACCTGGTGGTCGCCTTCTCGTCCGTGGTCCTGGCGCTGATCGCGGCCAGCATCGCCTTCCTCGTCCTCACCGTGCGCCGGCGCTGGCTGCTGCAGGAACTGCGCGAGGTCGAGCGCGCACGGGAGGCCGGCTGATGCGCTTCCTGGAACACGACGAGGCCGACGACCCGATCCTGTCCGTGGTCAACCTGATCGACGTCTTCCTGGTCGTCGTCGGCATCCTGATGATCGTCATCGTGCGCAACCCGCTGAACCCGTTCTCGAGCGACAACGTCACCGTGATCGAGAACCCCGGCCAGGCGGACATGCGCATCACCATCAAGGACGGCGAGACGCTCACCCGCTACGAGGCCAACAGCGAGATCGGCGAGGGCGAGGGCGTGCGCGCGGGGGTGACCTACCGGCTGGCGGACGGACGCATGGTCTACGTGCCGGAATCCGCCGAGGGCGCCGAGGCCGCGCGCTGAGACCCGCTCACACGGCGTCCGCCACCAGCGCCACCGCATCGTGCGGATGCAGGCTCTCCTGGTGGCGGACGTGCACCGACGCGCCGGGACAGGCCTCGCGCAGCGCGCTGCGGATGCGGCGCGCCGCGTCCTCCACGTACATCAGGTTGCCGCCGTTGCGGCGTGCGAAGGCCTGCTCGTCGGCGCGCTTCACCGCGGCCTGCACCGGCGTGCCGAGCGCGTCCTCGATGCGTGCGGCCAGGGCCGGGATGCCGAAGGCCGGTGCGCCGGGATCCACCGGCACGCGCACGCGCGCGACGCTGCGCTGGCTGTGCGGCGTGGCGATGCTGCCGTGCTCCGAAAGCCAGCGCGCGGCGTCCTCCACAGGCAGGTCGCCGCGGTCGCCGAAGCGCGCCAGGAAGGCGTCGCGGAGCGCGGCGCGCGACAGCGCGGCCGAGCAGGGGCAGGTCGAGGCGTAGGCCACCTCGACTTCGAGCCAGGCCACCGGCGCCCGCTCCACCCAGGTCGCGCCCAGGCGGACCGGGTAGGCCCGCCAGCCGGCGAGGCCGGGCGTCTCCAGCGCGCGCCGGGTCGTCATCCAGGTCGAGTGGGCGGCGAGGCGCGCGTGGCGGGTGCCGCAGTCGGCGTGGCTGTCCACGCAGCGGCGCAGCAGGTCGAGCAGCCACGCGGGCGTCCAGGCCGCCGCATCGGTCGCCTCGGTGAGCAGCCGGTACAGGCGCGACATGTGGATGCCCCGGCAGTCCGGATCGGGCAGGTCGACCATCAGGTCGACGCTGGCGACGCCGTGGCCCCCGCCGTCGGCGGCCCCGAAGCGCAGAGGCACCTCGATGCGCGACATGCCCACCCAGTCCAGCGCCACCCGATGCGGCGCGGGGGTGGTCCGCGCCACATCGGGCAGGGCCGGGCCGGGGAAACCGGGATCGGGGACGGGGTGATCCATGGAAGACGCCGAAGCTGGCGCCGCCGCGCCGGGGGCTCTACGATATTGTTACGTTATAACAATATCAACGACTGCATGAACGCCATCGACCCACGCCTTCCCGTCACCGTCCTCTCCGGCTTCCTCGGCGCGGGCAAGACCACCCTGCTGAACCACATCCTCCGCAACCGCGAGGGCCGCCGCGTCGCGGTCATCGTCAACGACATGAGCGAGGTGAACATCGACGCCGCCCTGGTGCGGGACGGCGGGGCCGCCCTCTCGCGCACCGAGGAGACGCTGGTCGAGTTCAGCAACGGCTGCATCTGCTGCACGCTCCGCGACGACCTGCACAGGGAAGTCCGGCGCCTGGCGGACGCCGGCCGCTACGACTACCTGCTGATCGAGTCCACCGGCATCTCCGAACCCATGCCGGTGGCCGCCACCTTCGCCGTCCGCGACGAGGCGGGGCGCAGCCTCTCGGACGTGGCGCGGCTCGACACCCTCGTCACCGTCGTCGACGCGGAGACCTTCGTGCGCGACTTCTGCTCGCCCGAGCGGCTGGCGGACCGCGGCATGGCGGCCGGCCCCGACGACACGCGCGGCCTCGTCCACCTGCTCGCGGAACAGGTGGAGTTCGCCGACGTGATCGTGCTGACCAAGCTGGACCGCGCCTCGCCGGAACAGGCGCTGCGCACGCGCCAGGTCGTGCGCGCGCTGAACCGCGACGCCGCCATCGTCGAGGCCGACCGCGGCAGCGTGCCGCTCGATGCGGTGCTCGACACCGGTCGCTTCGACTTCGTGCAGGCGCAGCTCGCGCCGGGATGGATGAAGGAACTGCGCGGCGAACACACCCCGGAGACCGAGGCCTACGGCATCACCAGCTTCGTGTACCGCGCGCGGCGGCCCTTCCATCCGCAGCGGCTCGCCGCGCTGTTCGCGAACGGCCTGCCCGGCGTGATCCGCAGCAAGGGCTTCTTCTGGCTCGCCTCGCGGATGGACTGGGTCGGCGAACTCTCCAGCGTGGGCGGCGCGCTGCAGTACCAGGCCGCCGGATTCTGGTTCGCCGCGCGCCATCGCGTGCAGGCCGGCCGGGCGGGCGAACGCCTGGCCCAGCCTGCGGCCGCTCCGCTGGCGCTCGCCCCGGAGGCCGCCGCACGCCACGTCGCCGGCGCCTGGACCTGCCATCCGCCGGCACCGGAGGAGGTCGGCGATCCCGCCGAGCACGCCGCCCTGCTGGGCCTCTGGGACCCGATCTGGGGCGACCGGCGCCAGGAACTGGCGCTCATCGGCATCGACATCGACGAAGGCGTCCTGCGCGGACACCTGGACCGCTGCCTGCTGGACGACGCCGAGATGGCGGAAGGCCCGGTGGCGTGGCAGGACCATCCCGATCCCTTCCCGGCCTGGCAGCTGCGACGCGCGGCCGCATGAGCGCGCGCAGCGCCCGGAAACGAAAAGCCCCGCATCCGCGGGGCTTCTCGTTCTGCGTGCCGGGCCGGCTCAGGCCTTCTTGGCCGCAGCCTTCTTGGCGGGCGCCTTCTTCGCGACCGGCGACGAGGGCGTCGCGGTCTTGGCGGTGGCCTTGCCCGACTGAGGGCGCGCGTTGCCGTGGCTGCTGGCGAAACGCTTGCCCTTGGCGGTCTTCTTGTCGCCCTTGCCCATGGTCTCTCCTGATGTGTTCGGTGCGTAAGGGGCCGCAAGCCTAAGCATTCCGCAGGGCGCCGGCAATGCGGCGCGCGGAGGCTCAGCCGGCGGCGGCCGTCCGGGTCCGGCGCAGGTTGGACAGGTGCGCGGCCGCCAGCAGCAGGCCGCCGCTGGTCATCACCAGCGCATGCGCGAGGCCGTGGTCGTGCAGGTGCGAGAAGGCGCCGGCCACCAGCAGCGCGATGCCCGGCCACAGGTACAGCCACGGGCGCAGCGCGCGGTGCCGCCGGTAGCCGAGGCTGAGCATGGTGATGCCGAGGAAGGCGGCGAACAGGACGAAGCCCTGGTCGAGATCGACCCCGCCCACCAGGCCCATGCCGAGCGCCGGCAGCAGGGCCAGCACGATCGGCATCGCCGCGCAGTGGAGGGCGCACAGCAGGGAGCCGGCGAAGCCGAGGCGGTCTCCGGCGACCAGCCAGCGATGGGACGGATGCGTGTGCGCCATGACGAAGGTTGGGTTGAAGATGTTTTGAAACAATATAACATGAACCCGATAAGCAACCTTATAACATCCTGCCCGCGGGCGCATCCCGCGGTGCAGCGCCCGCGCTGTTCCGGAGAGAGAACCCGAATGAAGAGAACGTCCCTGCCCCGTCGCCCCCTCGTCCTGGCGCTGGGCCTCGCCCTGTCGACCAGCGCCTTCGGCCAGGTCCGCGGCGCGCACCAGCACGACCAGGATCACGGCCAGCGCCACACCGACGCGCGCCTGCTGGATGCGGTCACCGTCACCGCCTCGCCGCTGCGCAACGACACCGAGTCGCTCGCGCAGCCGGTCGAGGTGCTGGCCGGCGAGGAGCTCGACCGCCGCAAGGCCGCGACGCTGGGCGAGACGGTCTCGCTGCTGCCCGGCGTGCAGTCGTCCTACTTCGGGACGGGCGTCGGCCGCCCGATCATCCGCGGCCAGGAAGGGCCGCGCGTCCAGGTGCTCTCCAACGGCGTGGGCGTCATGGACGCCTCGACCGTCAGCGCCGACCACGCGGTCAGCATCGAGCCCTTCCTCGCCGACCAGATCGAGGTGCTCAAGGGCCCGGCCACGCTGATCTACGGCAGCGGCGCCATCGGCGGCGCGGTGAACGTGGTGGACGGCCGCGTGCCCGAAACGCCGGCGACCAGCCCCTTCAGCGGTCGCGCCGAGCTGCGCGGCAACTCGGTCAACGACGAGGCGACCGGCATGTTCCGCCTCGACGGCGGCAACGCGCGCTTCAGCTGGCATGCCGACGGTTTCTACCGCGACGGCGACGACTTCCGCATTCCCGGCGTGGCCATGCTCGAGCACGACGACCACGGGCACGATCATGACCACGATCACGGGCACGACCATGGGCACGATCACGACCACGACCATGGCCACGACGACGGCGACGCGCAGGCCCGCGGCCGGCTGGCCAACAGCCACTTCCGGACCAAGGGCGGCGCAATCGGCGGCACCTTCTTCGGCGAGCGCGGCTACATCGGCGCCGCGGTGAGCACCTACCGGACCAACTACGGCATTCCGGAAGGCGCGCACGTCCACGCGAGCGACGACCACGGGCACGATCATGGCCATGACCACGGGCACGACCACGGCCACGATCACGACCATGGGCACGGCCACGACGACCACGACGACCACGACGACCACGTCGTCCGGATCGACCTCGAGCAGAACCGCTACGAGGTCCGCGCGGGCCTCTACGAGCCGCTCCCCTTCCTGGAGAACGTGACCTTCCGCGGCGCCTACAACGACTACGAGCACGTCGAGCTCGAGGACGGCGCGGTCGGCACCCGCTTCACCAACAAGGGCTACGACGCGCGCATCGAGGCGCTGCAGAAGGAGTACGGCGGCTGGCGCGGCGCCTTCGGCCTGCAGTTCAACCGCAGCGACTTCGAGGCCGTGGGCGACGAAGCCTTCGTACCGGCGACGGTCACCGAGGGCCTCGGCGCCTTCGTCATCCAGGAGAAGGACTTCGGGCCGGTCAAGCTCGAGGGCGGGCTGCGCCACGACCGCGTGGAGCTGGACCCCGCCAACGGCCTGCCCGGCCGCCGCTTCAGCGCCAACAGCCTCTCGACCGCCGCCATCTGGCGCGTGGACGAGGCCGTGCACCTGCACCTGGGCGCGGACGTCTCCGAGCGCGCGCCGACGCAGGAAGAGCTCTACGCCAACGGCGCCCACATCGCCACCGCCACCTACGAGGTCGGCGACATCGGGATGGACACCGAGAAGGCGCGGCGTCTCGAGATCGGCCTGCACGTCCACGGCGACCCGGTCGAGTTCAAGTTCTCGCTCTACCGCACGAACTTCGACGACTTCGTCTATCTCGCCGATACCGGCGTCGAGGAATACGGGCTGCCGGTGCGCCTGTGGGCGCAGACCGACGCGGTGTTCCGCGGCGCCGAGGCCGAGGCGCTGTTCCGCCTGGCCGACACCGCCACCGGGCGCTGGGACCTGCGCCTGTTCGGCGACTACGTCCACGCCCGCTTCGACGGCGCGCCGAGCCAGACGCGCAGCTTCGCGGTGCCGCACGGCGACCACTTCCACAACTACACGGTGGAGCTGGACCAGACCGGCTACCTGCCGCGCATCGCGCCGACGCGCATCGGCGCCGACCTCGGCTGGAGCCACGAAGGCTTCCGCGCGTCGATCGGCGGCGTGCGCTACGGCGCCCAGGACCGCGTCGCGGAGCACGAGGAGGCGAGCCCCGCCTACACCCTGGTCAACGCGCACGTGTCCTACCACTGGGATACGCCGCGCGTCGGCTACGAGGTCTTCCTCGACGGCACCAACCTGACCGACCGGGAAGCACGGCCGCACACCTCGCTGCTGCGCAACTACGCGCCGCTGCCCGGCCGTGCCGTGGCCTTCGGCATCCGCGCGTTCTTCTGACGCACCGACGGCAGGCTGCGACGGAACAGGGGGCTTCGGCCCCCTGTTCCGTCATGGCCGCACGCAAGGAGACGCCCATGACCTCGCTCTTCCAGGAGATCGAAGCCCTCCACGGCGCCACGCCGTGGGGCGCGGTCCTGGACGCCGGCAGCGGTCCGTCCTCGATCCGCTGGATCGAGACGCTCCCGACCGCGCGCTGGACCGCCGTCACCGGCGCGCCCGGCATGGCCGACGGCATCCGCGACGCGCTGCGCCGCCCCATGCGCGACGGCGACCGCGTGGTGCTGGGCAACTGGCAGGACCCGGACCTGCTCGCCTGCGAGCGCTACGACACCGTGCTCGCCGACTACCTGCTCGGCGCCATCGAGGGCTTCGCGCCGTACTGGCAGGACCTGCTGTTCGAGCGCCTGCGCCCGCTGACCGCGGGCCGGCTCTACGTCATCGGCACCGAGCCCTACGTGCCGGTGCTGCGCGACGAGCCCCATGCGCGCCTGGTGGGCGACATCGGACGCCTGCGCGATGCCTGCCTGCTGATGGTGCGCGACCGGCCCTACCGCGAGTTCCCCATCGACTGGACGCTGCGCCACCTCGAACGCGCGGGCTTCCGGCCGGTCGCGGTGGAGCGCTACCCGATCCGCTACGGCCGCCGCTTCGTGGACGGCCAGCTCGACATGTGCCTGCGGCGCCTGCCGCGGCTGCACGACCCCGCCCTGGAAACCGCGCTGCGCCACCGCATCGAGACCCTGCGCGCACGCGCGCACGCCGTCATCGAACAGGACGGCGCACTGCGGCATGGGGCGGACTACATCGTCGCGGCTGATTAGGGCTGGGGCTGGGGCTGGGGCTGGGGCTCGGGGCTTGGGGCTTGGGGCCTGGGGCTCGGCTCGGCTCGGCACGGGGCTCGGGGCTCGGGGCTCGGGGCTCGGGAAGCGTACGAAGCCCTGTGCCCCGTGCCCCGTGCCCCGTGGCCCGTGCCCCGTGCCCCGTGCCCCGTGCCCCGTGCCCTGTGCCCTGTGCCCTGTGCCCTGCGCCCCGTGCCCCGCCCTGTGCCCCGCGCCCGGTGCCCTCACTCGTACTCCAGCTCGTCCTCCGCGGCATCCTCGCCGTTCTCGGCGGCGACGCGGCGCAGGGGGCGCGGGCCGCCCTCGCCGTCCTCGGGCACGGCCTCGCCCTCGCCGATGGCCGCTTCCTCGACCGCGCGCTCCTCGCTGGTCTCCTCGCCGAGGTGGTAGACGGCATAGCCCGGCAGCACCTGCTGGTTGAGCGCCATGCCGAGCACGCGGCCGTGGATGGGCGCGACGATCTCGCGCTCGCGGTTGAGGATGGGATCGAAGGTGCGGCCGAGGACCTGGCCGCGCTGCACGCGCTGGCCGAGTTCGACGTCGCTGATCAGCAGGCCGCCGATGTCGCTGCGCACCCACTGCGAGGCGTAGAACACCGGCTGCTCGGCGGCCGCCTCGCCGGTCTCGGCCTCCGGGTCCGCCGGCGTCATGCCGAGCCGCTGCATGAGGTGACGGAGGCCGTCGAGGCCGGCGTCGATCTCGTGCTTCTCGAGCCGCAGCGGCGCGCCGACCTCGAAGGTCACCGCGGGAATGCCGATCGCGTTGGCGGCCACCCGCAGCATGCCGCGGCTGCCGGGGCTGTGCAGGACCTGGGTGGCGCCGAAGCCGCGCGTGAATTCGAGCACGTCGGGCCGGGTCAGGTCCGCGCGCAGCTGCGGCAGGTTGCTGCGGTCGAACGAGCCGGTGTGGAAGTCCACCAGCGCGTCGCAGTTGCGCACGATGTTCTCGAAGAAGTTGAAGGCGACCCGCGAGGCGATGCTGCCGTAGCGGCTGCCGGGGAAGAAGCGGTTGAGGTCGCGCCGGTCCGGCAGGTAGCGGCTGCCGCGGCTGTAGCCGAACACGTTGACGATGGGCACGGCGATGACGCTGCCTGCCAGGGTCTCGGGCTGCAGGCCGTAGACCGCGCGGCGCACGATCTCGATGCCGTTGATCTCGTCGCCGTGCACGCCCGCCACCAGGCACAGCACCGGTCCCGGCTCGGCCCCGTGCACGATCACCACCGGCGCCGCCGCCTCGCCGGCGAGGCCCTGGCTGGCCTGCCACTCCAGGCGCACGCGCGTGCCGGGCAGCACGAAGCGGTCGAGGACGTGCAGCGGCGGGACCCGCGGCGGGCCCATCTCGGCCGGATCGACCTCGGGCCGCACGAAATCGATCGGCTGCGGCGCGCTCTGGGCGCGCCCCGGCGCGGTGACGGGGAAGTCCTGTGCGGCCGCGCCGGCGGCGGCCAGCAGCAGGCCGAACGCGGCGCCGCGCCGGAGCAGGGCCCGCACGGCGGTCAGTCCTGCGCGCTGCAGCGCGCGCACAGCCCGTGGACTTCGAGGGTCTGGGCCTGGGGCGTGAAGCCCAGCGCCAGCGCCTGCTTCTCCAGCTGCTGGCCGATGCGCACGTCCTCCAGCTCGACCGTCGCCAGGCAGCGGTCGCAGATCAGGAAGGGCGCCGAATGCTGGGCCGAACTCGGGTGGTGGCAGCTCAGGTAGGCGTTGACCGACTCCAGCTTGTGGATGAAGCCCTGCTCCAGCAGGAAGTCGAGCGCGCGGTAGACCGTCGGCGGCGCCGCGCCCTCGCGGGTCTTCCTCATCTGGTCGAGGAGGTCGTAGGCCTTGACCGGCTTCTGCGCATCGGCGATCAGTTGAAGCACCTGGGCGCGGATGGGGGTCAGGCGCAGGCCGCGCTCCTCGCAGGCGGCCTCCACCGCGCGCACGAAGTCCTCGGGCGCGTCGACGTGGTCGTGGGGAGCGGTGCAGGCGTGGGCGTCGTGGGCGGAAGCGGCCATGGACGGGATGCTAGCACCGCCGCGGTGAATCCCGCCCCGCCGCCCCTCAGCCCTCGGCGGGGATCCGGGCCAGCGCCGCGTCGATGCGGCGCAGGGCCTCGTCGCGGCCGGCAAGGTAGACGGTGTGGTCGATGGAGGGGCTGACCTGGGTGCCGGTCATCGCCACCCGCAGCGGCTGGGCGATCTTCCCCAGGCCCAGCGACAGCGCCTCGGCGGTGGCGTTGACGGCGGCGTCCACGGCCGCCGGGCTCCACTCCGCCAGCGCCGAGAGGCGCCGGTACATGTCCTCCAGCGGCGCGCGCGCGGCGGCGGTGAGGTGCTTGGCCACCGCCTTGTCGTCGTAGTCGGCCAGCGGGCGGTACCAGACCGCCGCGCGCTCGGCCATGTCCTTCAGCGTCTTCACGCGGTCGGCCAGGGCCACCACCACGTCGGCCGGCGCGGGACCGCTGGCCGGGTCGATCCCCTGCGCGCGCAGGTGCCACTCCAGCTCGGGCGCGACCTCGGCGGGGTCGGAGTGCTTGAAGTAGTGCTGGTTGAGCCAGGACAGCTTGTCGAGGTCGAAGCGCGAGGCCGAGTGGTTGACGTCGGCGATGTCGAACAGCCGGATCATCTCCTCGCGCGAGAAGATCTCCTGGTCGCCGTGCGACCAGCCGAGCCGCACCAGGTAGTTCAGCAGCGCCTGCGGGAGGAAGCCGTCGGCGCGGTACTGCATCACGCCCACCGCGCCGTGGCGCTTGGACAGCTTGGCGCCGTCGGGGCCGAGGATCATCGGCAGGTGCGCGAAGTGCGGCACGGGCGCGCCCAGCGCCTCGTAGATGTTGATCTGGCGCGGGGTGTTGTTGACGTGGTCGTCGCCGCGGATGACGTCGGTGATGCGCATGTCGAGGTCGTCGACCACCACCGCGAAGTTGTAGGTGGGGAAGCCGTCGGAGCGGATCAGCACGAGGTCGTCCAGCTCGGCGTTGGCCCACTCGATGCGGCCCTTGACCTTGTCCTCGAACACCACGCTGCCGCCCTGCGGGTTCTTGAAGCGGATGACGCGGTTCGGGTCGTCGCGCAGCGGCGCGTCCAGGTCGCGGTAGTGGCCGTTGTAGCGCGGCTTGGTGCCGGCCTCCATGGCCGCGGCGCGCATGGCGTCGAGCTCCTCGCGGGTCTCGTAGGCGTAGTAGGCCTTGCCGGCGGCGACGAGCTGCTCGGCGACCTCGCGGTAACGGTCGAAGCGATGGGTCTGGTAGATCGGGCCCTCGTCCGCGTCGAGGCCGAGCCAGCGCATGCCGTCGAGGATGGCCTGCACGGCCTCGTCGGTGCTGCGCTCGCGGTCGGTGTCCTCGATCCGCAGCACGAACTCGCCGCCGGTGTGCCGCGCCTGCAGCCAGCAGTACAGCGCGGTGCGCGCACCGCCGATGTGCAGGAATCCGGTGGGGCTGGGGGCGAAGCGGGTGCGGCAGGTCATCGGCGGATCGGGCGGTTGCGGGAAGCCGGCTAGTTTAGCCGTTGCCGGCCTCGCGCCGCCGGGCCCGCGCTGCGCGGCCCGGCCGCGCCCGGGGGCCGCGACGACACGGCCGGCGGGCGCGCTCGGCTAAGATGGCGGCCTGATCCAGGTTCTTCCGGAGTCCCCCATGTTCCAGCGCATGCCCGCGTTCGCCGCGGCCCTGCTCCTCGCCAGCGGCGGCCTGTTCTCCTCCGCTCCGCGCGCGCAGGAAGCGCCGGTCGATCGCGTGCCCACGGCCGAGGAGCTGGCCGCCCCGGTCAGCGGGCCGCGGGCGGTGCTGCACACCTCGATGGGCGAGATCACCATCGAGCTGTATCCGCAGCAGGCGCCGCAGACGGTCCGCAACTTCACCGAGTACGCGCGCAGCGGCTTCTACAACGGCACCGTCTTCCACCGGGTCATCCCGGACATGCTGATCCAGGGCGGCGCCTACACGCCGGACATGCAGCCCAAGCCGACCCGCGCGCCGATCCCGCTCGAGTCCAACAACGGCCTCTCCAACCTGCGCGGCATGGTCGCGGCGGCGCGCGCCGCGCAGCCGGACTCGGCGACCTCGCAGTTCTTCATCAACGTCGTGGACAACCCGCGCTTCGACTACAGCTCGGAGCAGAGCGACTACACCCGCGGCTACGCCGTGTTCGGCAGGGTGGTCGACGGCATGGAGGTCGTGGACGCCATCCGCGAAGTGCCCACCGGCGCGCGCGCGCCGCTGCAGCGCGACGTGCCCGCCACGCCGGTCACCATCGAGCGGGTCGAACTGCTGGACGCGCCCGAGTGAGCGCGGGCAGCCGCGCCGCATGACCACGCTGTTCGTCTCCGACCTGCATCTGGAGGATGCGCGCCCGGCCGTCACCGACCTCTTCCTGCGCTTCCTGCGCGAGGAGGCGATGCGCGCGGACGCGCTCTACGTGCTGGGCGACCTGTTCGAGGCCTGGGTCGGCGACGACGACCCTTCGGACGCCGGGGCGGCCGTCGCCGCGGGGCTGCGCGAGGTCGCCGACGCAGGGGTGCCGGTGGCCTTCCAGCACGGCAACCGGGACTTCCTGATCGGCCACGCCTACGCCGCCCGCGCCGGGATGCGCCTGCTGCCCGATCCCGCCGTGGTGGATCTCTACGGCACGCCCACCCTGATCGGCCACGGCGACCAGCTCTGCACGGACGACGCCGCCTACCAGGCGTTCCGGCGCCAGACCCGCGACCCGGCATGGCAGGCCGGCTTCCTCGCGCAGCCGCTGGAGGCCCGGCTGGCCTTCGCACGCCAGGCCCGCGAGGCCAGCCGCGCCCACCTCGCCGAGGTGGGCGCCGGTCCCGGCGGCGACGTCACCGACGTGACGCCGGCGACGGTCGAGGCGACCTTCGCCCGCTACGGCGTCGTGCGCATGATCCACGGGCACACCCATCGCCCCGCCGTGCACGCGCTCGACGTGGGCGGCGTCGCACGCACGCGGATCGTGCTCGGCGACTGGTTCGACCAGGGCTCGGTGCTGCGCGTGGACGGGGACGCCGTCCGGCTGTCGGCGCTGGGCTGAGGGCGACCGCCGCGGCGGGGCGTTCCGCGGCCTCCGGACCACACTGAGCCTCCCGGGCCGCCGCACCGCGGCCCTGGCGACGGGACGCCGCGGCTGCGGTCAACCTCCCGTTGACGCCGGCCGTGCCATCTATCTCCCGTGCCCGCGCCCGATGCATCCGTGGCCGTGCGGACAGGGCAGGCGGGTCTGCGAGAACCTGCGACGCGGCCGGCTCAGACGGGAGACCGCGCGATGCGGGCCAGCCGTGGCTTCACCCTCGTGGAAGTGATGGTGGTGGTGGCCATCGTCGCCATCCTGGCGGCCATCGCCGTGCCCGCCTACGGCAACTACATCCTGCGCAGCAAGGTCCGCCTGGCCCAGAGCGACCTGCTGGCCTGGTCGGCCGTGGTCGAGAACCACCGGCAGCGGACGCTGCGCTTTCCCGCCGACGCCGCCGCGGCCCGCCAGGGCTTCGCGCCCGCCTCCGACGACGGCGACTTCCGCTTCGACTACGCGCCCAGCGAGGGCTATACGCTGACCGCGGCGGGCGCCGGCAGGCTCGCGGGCTGCACCCTGCGCCTGACCGCCAACGGCAGCCGGAGCGCCAATGACTGCCCCGGTACGGGGAGCGGCGGATGGTAGCCGCACCCGCCCCATCCCGGCCGCAGCGCGGGTTCACGCTGATCGAGCTGGTCGTCACCCTGCTGATCGTCGCGCTGCTGGCGCTGGCGGCCCTGCCCTTCGCCCGCGCGTGGACGGACGGCAATCGGCAACTGCAGATGCGCAGCCAGCTGATGGAGGGCATCGGGCACGCCCGGGCGCTGGCCCTGCGCAATCCGCACGGCCTCACCACCGATGCCGCGGGTGCGCCGGTCGAGGCCGCGCGCCTCGCCTACGACGCCGGCACGCACGGGCTGCGGGTCGTCCAGCGCCGCGCCGACGGCACCTGGCCGACGGGCGCCGAGCCCCCCGCCTGGCAGAGCCCGCCGCTGGCCGGCGACGTCTCGCTGCGCCTGGCCGGGCACGGCGGCGCCTTCCGCTGCGTCGCCTTCGACACCCGCGGCCGCCCGCTCGGCAGCGGCGAATGCGCGCTGCCACCCGGCGTGCGTGCGCTCGCGGTGGGCGTCGGCAACCTGGACCCGCTCGATGTCGACCTGCTGTGACCGCCTCCGTCGCCAGCGCGGCGACATCCTGCTGGACGCGCTGATCGGCGTGCTGGTCGCCGCGCTGGTGGGCGGCGGCATCGCCCACCTGACCGCGCGCATCATGGACAGCCAGCGCCAGGCCCGGGTGAGCCAGATCGCGCTGGTCGAACTGCGCAACGCGCTGCTGGACGAGGGCCTGTCCCTGTGCGGCACCGCGCTGCCGCTCTCCCTGCCGGACGGACCCGCTGCGGAGGTCGAGTGCGCCGCCGCCGCGCCGCTCACCCTCTCCATCGGCGGCGCGGGCTACACCGTGACGCCGCCGGCGGCGATCGTCATCGAGGCCGACGCGGAGGCGCTCGGCCTCGGTACGGGCGGCGGCGCCGACCCGCCCCTGACGCTCGGGACGCGGCAATGAACCCGCGGCGTGCCCGCATGCCGCCGCCCCAGTCGGGCATCGGGCTGGTGGGGATGATGGTCGGGCTGCTGATCTCGCTGCTCGCCATCCTCTCCATGCTGGCGGTCTACAGGCTGATGATCGACATCTCGGTCGAGGCCATCGGCACCAGCCAGCGCGACGGGCAGCTGGCCTCGGCCCTGCTGGCGGTCCAGATCGAGCTGCAGCAGGCCGGGTTCGGCATCGAACGCACCCCGGGCACGCCGGACGGTGCGCTGCTCGCCATCGCAGAGCCGGCGCCCGGCGTCGCCCAGGTGGTCTGGCGGTTCCGGCCGGACCTGGTCACCGACGCCTGCGCAGGGCTGCGCCTGGCCACGCGCGGCGACGCCCCCGGCCTGTACTGGCTGCCGCCCCGGCCCTGCACCGGTGCCGCCGGCACGACCTGGGCGGACGCGGACCTCCAGCCGCTGTCGTCGGCGGCGGCCTTCTTCGTCCCGCGGGCGCGCGACGGCAGCGTCCTCGACGAGGCCCGCGTCGCCACCCTCGCCGACGCCCGCTTCCAGCTGGAGGGCACCTGCACCCTGCCCTTCGCGCAGCAGGCCTTCGACCCGGCGGCGCCCCGCCCGCTCGCGCAGCGCCTGGTGCTGCGCGACGGCGAGGGCGTCCTGTTCACCGCCTGCCTGTCGAACATCGCGGTCGGCACGAGCGCGGCCGGGGCGGCATCGCCATGAGGGCCCCGGCGCGCCGCCAGCACGGGATGGCGACCCTGCTGATCATCCTCCTGATCGGCCTCGCCCTCGCCGTCACCGCCCTGGCCGCGGCCCACGCCCTGCGCGGCAGCCAGCAGCGCCAGCTGACCACCCACGCCGCCACTGCCGCGCAGGGTGCGGCCTGGCGGGGCGTGGAGGCCCTGCGCCTGGCCCTGCGCGCGGCCGGGCCCGACGCCCTCGCCGCCTGGACCGGCCCACCGGCCGGCGACGCCTGGGAGGACAGTTGCGGTGCCGCACCCACCGCCCTCGACATGGAGGTCGGCGGCACCGCCGCCATCGGCGTGCCGCGCGCCCGGCTGACGCGGATCTGCCGCACCGCCACGCCCGGGGTGTACCGGGTCACGGCGGAGATCACCGGCGAGGCCGGTGCCGGCAACACCGCGCAGACCACGGCGACCCTGGAGGTCGTGTACGAGGCCGGGGCGGAGGAGCCGGACGACGCAACGCCCGACGGCGGCGGCGGCGTGCCGCCGTCCAACGCCGTCGTCACCTTCAACGACGACCTGAACCTCTCCGGCAGCATCGCCGTGCTCAAGGACACCGACACCGAGTACCAGATCAACGTGCGGGGCGACCTGACCACCGGCGGCAACACCATCACCGGCGTGGACACGATCTGGAGCACGGGCTCGGTCCAGATCTCCAGCGGCTCGCGCTTCGGGACGCTGCGCTCCAACGGCGACATCCGCTTCGACGGTTCGGTCTCGGCGACGCGGGCGGTCATGGCGCGCGGCGACATCTGCGTGAGCGGCGGCGCCAGCGCCCGCGACGCGACGGTCAGGGCCAACGGCTCGGTGGTCGCCGACGGCGGCGTGCTGCTGGGCGAGGTCGCCGCCATCGGCAGCAGCGACCGCGGCGACCGGACGCGGCTCTGCGGCCCGGTCGCGCTCGACGCCGACGGCCTCCCCTATGCCGTGGACCTGCAGGGCAATGCCGGCGCCCGGCGCGTCGCCGCGGCCGGCAGCGTGCGCATCCACTCCGGCTCCATCGCGGAGGAAGACGGCCTGCGCGCGAGCGGCCACCTGGTGGACGACAACTGCGGCGGCAGCGAATCGGGCCTGGTCGGCGGCAGCGCGGGCGGCGCGGCGGCGCAGTGCACCGGGAACCGCCCCGCCTGGCATGGCGTGCGCGTCCAGCCGGGCCTCCAGGTCGCCATCTCCCCCGTCTCGCCGGTGACCCTGGAGGCCGCCAGCTTCAACGCCTACGACGTGGAGGCCGCGGCGCACTACGCCTTCAACATCGACCGCAACGGCTACCGGGTGGTCACGGTGCGCGAGGTCGCCGGCATCGCCGACGGCACCTACTTCATCGGCGACTACGACAACACCGCGGAGACCGGCTGGAACCGGGGCTACAGGGACTTCATGTGCAGGGAACTGGCGGCCGGCTCCTCGCCGTCGGCGCCGCGCTGCCGCCCGCCCGTGCTGGACCCGCCGGGTACGTTCTGCGTCGGCCACTCGACCTACAACAACTGCATCGCCTACGACGCCTCGACCCGGACCTGGACGCTGAACGGCATCGGCTTCGCGCCGGGCATCGCCTGGTTCGAGGGCAGCCTGCACATCGCCAACGGCACCTACTTCAACACCTTCGTCGCGACCCGGACCGTCTCCACCGGCGGGTCGGTCTCGGTCTACGCGCTCGCGTACGCCGGCTACGACGGCACCCGCACCGCGGACGGGGCGACCGGCCGCTACGCCCCGAACGGCATCTGCACGCATCCCGCCTTCCCCGGGCGCCATCCCGCCGACTACTGCGACACGGCCGCCCGCGCCCTGCGCGATCCCGGCAACGCCGGGCTGGGCCACTACGCCCTGCTCGCCGGCAGCTACGACGCCGCGGGGCGCTACGTCGGCGGCGACGTCGTGCTCGGCGCGTCCAACCGCATCTTCGGCAGCCTGCTCGCCGGCAACCGCTACTCCAGCGGCGGCGACTCGACGATCCACGGCAGCATCAGCGCGCTGTCGCTGAGCGTGGCCGCGCACCGGATGAGCGGCAGCACCACGATCGACCTGCGGAACCTGCCCACGGGCTACCGGCCGATCGTCCCGCCCTGCGCCGCGACCGGCACCTGTCCCGAGCCCCCCGCGGCGGAGCCGGACGCGTTCGAGGCGGCCGTCCTGTGGACGCGCTACCTGTAGCGGGCACAGGGGGACCCGGCGCGCCCCGGCTAGCGCGGCGGCGGCGCCAGCGCCTCCAGCGCGGCCAGCTCCTCGGGGCCGAACCCCGCCGCCATGCGTGCCTCGACGTTGAAGGGGCCGCGCAGCGAGCCGCGGGCGTACCTGGACAGGAGGTCGCGGAAGGTCGGCTCCGGCGCCACGCCCTCGCGCTCGCAGCACCAGTGGAACCAGCGGCTGCCGGCGGCCACGTGCGGCACCTCCTCGTCGAGGATGGTCTCGAGGATGGCGACGGTGGCGTCGTCGCCCATGTGGCGCAGGCGGGCGATCATGCCCGGCGTGACGTCGAGCCCGCGCGCCTCGAGCACGCGCGGCACCAGGGCCATGCGCGCCAGGCAGCTGTGCGCGGTCTGCTCGGCCATCTCCCACAGGCCGTTGTGCGCATCGAAATCGCCGTAGGCGGCGCCGAGCTCGGCCAGCCGTGCCTGCAGCAGCGCGAAGTGCCGCGCCTCGTCGGCGGCGATCCGCACCCAGTCGGCGTAGTACGCGGCCGGCATGCCGCGGAAGCGGTAGGCTGCGTCCCAGGCCAGATCGATGGCATTGAACTCGATGTGGGCGATGGCGTGCAGGAAGGCGCGACGCCCCTCCGGCGTGCCGAGCCCGCGCTGCGCGAGCGCGCGCGGCTCGACCAGGCGCGGCCGCGGCGGCCGTCCCGGCATGCGGATGGGCGCCGGCGGGGGCGCGTCGGCATCGGGCAGGAGGTCGCCGCACTGGAAGGCCGCGAAGCCCTCCGCGGTGAGCGCCAGCTTGCGCTCGACGGTGTCGGCGTCGAGGCAGGCGCGGGCGTGCTCGAAGAGGCTGCGCGCCATCTCAGTTGAGGCGATCGACCTGGATGCAGCCCCAGCTGTCGGGCAGGCCGCCGAAGGGTTCCGCGATGCCCGCCAGCCGGCGCACGCAGGCCGCGACCTCCGCCTGGCGCGGCACCATGACCCGCAGCACCCGCGCGCGATGCCAGCCGTCGTCGCGGTCGAAGGGCGGCTCCACGCGGAACTCCGAGAGCAGCTCGACCGCCTCGACGAAGGCGCCCGCTGCCGCGCGCCGGGTGAAGGCGAACACGAACTCCACCTCCGCCGCCTGCAGCAGGGTGTCGCCGTCGCCCGAGGGCGGCGCCGGCGCCCCGACCCGGGCGTCCTGGACGATGCGGAGCGTCCGGCTCAAGACGCCTTCCTTCCGTTCTTGGCTTCGTCGCTGCGCAGCTGCTGGAGGCGCTCGAAGTAGCCCGGCTCGATGCCGGTGACGTACTCGCCGGTGAAGCAGGAGGAGTCGAAGGTCGTCACCAGCCGCTTCTCGCCGGCCACGGCGTCCTCGAGGTCCGCGATGTCCTGGTAGATCAGCCAGTCGCAGCCGAGCAGGCGCTGGACCTCCTCCTCCGTGCGCCCGTGCGCGACCAGCTCGCTGGCCGCCGGCATGTCGATGCCGTAGATGTTCGGATAGCGCACCGGCGGCGCGGCCGAGGCGAGGTAGACCTTCTTGGCGCCGGCGTCGCGGGCCATCTGCACGATCTGCTGCGAGGTGGTGCCGCGCACGATGGAGTCGTCCACCAGCAGCACCACGCGGTTGCGGAACTCCAGGTGGATGGGGTTGAGCTTGCGGCGGACGGATTTCACCCGCTCGCTCTGCCCCGGCATGATGAAGGTGCGGCCGACGTAGCGGTTCTTGATGAAGCCCTCGCGGTACTTCACGCCCAGCACGTTGGCGACCTCCAGCGCGGCGTCGCGCGAGGAGTCAGGGATCGGGATCACCGTGTCGATGTCGTGGTCCGGCCGCAGGCGCAGGATCTTCTCGCCCAGCTTCACGCCCATGCGCATGCGCGCCTTGTGCACCGAGACGTTCTCGATCATCGAGTCGGGCCGGGCGAAGTAGACGTACTCGAAGATGCAGGGGGCATGCCTGCTCTCCGGCGCGCAGACCTCGGCGGTGAGTTCGCCGCGCGGCGAGATGACCACGCACTCGCCCGGGCGCACGTCGCGCTCGCGCTGGAAGCCGGCGAGGTCGAGGGCCACGCTCTCCGAGGCCACCGCGTATTCCACCCCCTCCGCCGTCTCCCGCCGCCCCAGCACCAGCGGGCGGATGCCGTGGGGGTCGCGGAAGGCCACCAGGCCCAGGCCCAGCACCAGCGAGACCACCGCGTAACCGCCCTTGCAGCGCCGGTGCACGCCGGCGACGGCGGCGATGGCCGCCTGCGGGCTGAGCGCCTTCTGCGCCTCCAGCTCGTGGGCGAACACGTTGAGCAGCACCTCGGAGTCGCTCTCGGTGTTGACGTTGCGGCGGTCCTGCTCGAACACCTCGCGGCGCAGCGCCTCGGTGTTGATCAGGTTGCCGTTGTGCGCGAGCGCGATGCCGTAGGGCGAGTTGACGTAGAAGGGCTGCGCCTCGTCCGAGCCTTCCGAGCCGGCGGTCGGGTAGCGGCAGTGGCCGATGCCGGCGCGGCCCGGCAGCAGGCGCATCTGCGCCTCGCCGAAGACCTCGCGCACCAGACCGTTGCCCTTCTGGATGTGGATGCGGTGCCCGTCCGCGGTGGCGATGCCCGCCGCGTCCTGCCCGCGGTGCTGCAGCACGGTGAGCCCGTCGTAGAGCGCGCCGGCCACTTCTGCAGTGCCCGCGATGCCGATGATCCCGCACATAAGGTCAGACCTCTGGAACGTCGGGCCCGGGTACGGCATCGGCCGTCCCGGGCGGAGCCGGAGCCGGCGGAGCCGGTTCCGGACGGAAATCGATAGATGCGGCCGCCCAGTCCGGGAGCCAAGTGGCCATCCAGGCCGCACCGCGCTCGAACTGCGGCAGCAGGCGGGACTCGGCCCACCAGGGGTCCTGCGGCAGGGCCGTGAAGCCCAGCACCAGCACCAGTACGCAGCCCAGCGCGGCGCCCCGCAGCAGGCCGAACAGCATGCCGAGCAGGCGGTCCGTGCCGGACAGGCCGCTCACCCGGATCAGCCGGGACAGCAGCCAGGTGAGCAGGCCGCCGACCAGGATCGCCCCGACGAACACCGTCGCGTAGCCCAGCACCAGCCGCGCCGAGGGCGGTTCCACCCCGGCGAACAGTGCCGTGGCCGCATGCCCGTAGGTGAAGGCCAGCCAGAACGCCGCAGCCCAGATCGCCAGCGACAGCGCCTCCACCAGGAAGCCGCGGACCAGGCCGATCAGCGTGGACAGCGCGAGGATGCCGATGAGGACGAGATCGGCCCAGTTCAGGCTCACGCGCGGGTCCGGTGTTCGGGCGGTGTTACGGGTAGGAGACGACGTTGCCGGTGAGCTGCAGGCGCTCGGCCAGCTGCGCACGCAGGCGGTCCGCCTCGGCACGGTTGGCGGTCGGGCCCGCGCGCACCCGGAACACGGTGCCGGCGTCGGTCTGCGCGCGCTCCACCAGCGCGCTGAAGCCGGCGCCGCGCAGGCGGTCGCGCAGCGCGTTGGCGTCGCCCTCGGAACGGAAGGCACCCACCTGCACCGCGAAGCCGGCGCTCGGCGCCGCACGCTCCGCGGCCGCGGCCGCCGGCGCGGGAGCGCGCGCGGCGGGCTGCGCGGCCGCGGAGGCCG